>JAFZFF010000037.1 GCA_017556045.1 Bacteroidaceae bacterium
CACTGTAGTATTGGAGAAGGAAGCTTCTATGGCTGACATCTGCGCTGCAATGAAGGAGGCTGCTGAGGGCGAGTTGAAGGGTATCCTCGGCTACACAGAGGACGCTGTAGTTTCTACAGACTTCCGTGGCTGCGCTAACACCTCTATCTTCGACGCTAAGGCTGGTATCTCTTTGGATGCTAACTTCGCTAAGGTTGTATCTTGGTACGACAATGAGTGGGGTTACTCAAACAAGGTTTGTGAAATGGCTCGCGTAATCGCTGCGAAGTAATTTTGTAAATACATCGTTTGATTGAATTATCCTCCCGGAGCAATGCTTCGGGAGGATTTCTTTTTATGAGGTGGAATTCTATATGGCATTGGTTGGTACTTGGGATTAAAAAAGGTTGCTGTAAATTTTACGAAATTTCCTCAAAGTGAGCGCCCTAAGATAAATAGTTCGCTTTTTTTTGTTTTTTTTGATGTCTGTTTCGAAAAAATAAATTATCTTTGTCTTTTGTTAAGAGTCTTATATGGCGTAGTGTATAGGAACGTCTTGATAAATAGTGGATTAGATAATAATAAAAATTGTATAACTATTAATTAAATTAATTATGAAGAGAAAATTTGGTAATTTGCTCATGGCAGCAACACTCGTGTTAGCTGTGGGTTCGTTCTTCACTTCTTGTAGAGATTATGATGAAGAACTCGTTGCAATGATCGATCAACAATCTCAGACCATTGAGGCACTTAACAAAGAACTCAGCGGTTCGATTGCAGATTTGAAAAACGAAGTTAATAATGCGCTTTCTTCAGCACAGGCTGAAATCGCTGCTCTTGAGGCTCAGATAGCTGCACTTAATGCTCGTATTGAAGTACTCGAAGGTATCAATCACGATCATTCAAATTTCGTGACAAAGGATGAACTTGCTGCTGCTAAGGCAGAACTTGCTGCTGCTAAGGCTGAGTTAGAGGCTGCAGTTAAGGAATTGGCTGATAAGAAGGCTGATAAGCAAACTTTGGAAGAGGTAAAGGCTTCGCTTGAGGCTTCTATTGATGAACTTAAGGGTGAGTTCGCTTCACATGTAGAACTCTTTAATCAGTTGTCAGCTACTGCAACAGAGGCATTGGGTCGTTTGGCTACACTCGAAGGCAAGTACACTGCATTGGATGAGAGAGTAAAGGCTATCGAAGATGCTAAGTATCAGGAGCAAATCAATGCTATTAAGGGCGACTTGGAAAAGGTTGTAAAGCAAGCTGCTGAGGCTGATGCACGTTCTAAAGCTAATGAGGCTGCTATCAAGGCTCTCGAAGCTCACAATGTAGAGCTTGCTCAGGCTGTTAAAGATTCTGTTGCTGCTCTTCGCGCAGAGGCTGCTGCTAACCTCGCAGAGGCTAAGGCTTATGCAGATGAGGCTGCTGCTGCAGTAGCTGCAGAGTTGGCTAAGACAAATGCTACTATTGCAGATATGGAAGCTGCATTTAAGAGTGCTGTGGCTGAACTCCAAGACCAGATTGATGTGTTGCAGGAGGAAGTTGATGAAGTGAAAGAAGGTCTTGCTGAGATTGAGAAGGAACTTGATCTTCTTAACAAGAAAATGGATGAAATGAAGGAGAATCAGAAGAATCAGATTACAAGCATCATTCTTAATGGTGCTTATAGTCCTGTTGTTGGTTACTTCTCATTGCCTACAGGTGTAAAGTCAAACATCCTTGCAGCATACTATGGTGAGGCGGCTAATGACTATTATTTCCCCACCACTCGTACTGCTTACAATGTTGCAGGTAGCTTGTCTTTCACTGATGCCGATTTCGATGTTTTAGGTATTCAAGAAATTGCGCAGGCAGGCGGAATTGTTATTGCTGAAGGCGCTAACGCTGGTAAACTTTATATGACCCTCAATCCTGCTGAGGTAAGCCTTACAGGTAAAGAGTTTGCACTTGTAAACAGCCTTGGCGAAGAATCACCTGTCAAGATTCTTAGTGTTAAGGAATCTGAGGATAAACTTTCTTTTGGTTATACTCGTGGTGCTGTTGCGTTGTACGAGGCTGAGGCTGCTATTGCTGCGGAGGATGTAGAGGCTGCTAAGCTTAGAATTGAACTTTCTGACCTTAAGGATGCTCTTCAAGATGTTGTTAGTGTAAGTGATGGTGTTAACGTTACAGATCTTGTGACTACACTTTATGCAGTAGTTAATGATATCGCTGACGCTAATGCAGTTCAGGCTACTTGGGCTGATTCTTATGGTGATACTCACACAGTTTATTCTGATTACGGTCTTGCTGCTGTTGCTGTTAAGCCCCTTGGATATAACTTCTTGGCTGATCTTAACGTTTCGGCAATGCCTGGCTACAATACTGCAATGAATGTGTTGAATAAGGTGTTTGATAAGGTTGGTTCTATTAATATTCCTGATAACGCTCTTGCTAAGCTTGAGTCAATCTCTTTCAATACCATTGAGGATAGTATCAAATTTAACTTGGTAATTGAAGGTACAACTGTTTTGGCAAGTGTTTCAACAAAGGATTTGCTCGATGATTTGGGCGGTGTCTCACTTGAGACCTTGAACAAAGTAATTGAAGCTGTTAATAAGGCTCTTCCTTTGGTAAGTGGTAAAGTGGAAGCTGTAGAAACTCAAATCAATGCAGCAATGAATAAGGTTCAGAGCGGCTTGAATAAATATCTTGATAAGCTCAATAACAAGCTTTGCTCAATGGTTAATTCGTTCAATGCAGCTCTTCAGCCCACCATGTTGGTTAGCACTACCGATGGCTTTAGCTTGTTGAGCTCTATCAAGGCTGCACCTACTACAATTGATCAGGCGTCTGCAGTTCTTGTTCCTACAAGCTTCTCTGGTGAAATCCTTGCTCCTGCTTCAAAGAAGTTTGTAGCAGTAACTAAGGCTTATGATACTAATGGTAATCTTGACGTAACTGCTGCTAAGGCTGCTAATGCTGGTGACCTTAATTCTGTACTCGAGGGTAGTGTAAGAACCGTAGAGTTCAATGGTAAGTCTGGTTATACCTATGAGATTGCATATTCTGCAGTTGACTTCTATGGTATGATTTCAACTACTAAGTACTACGTAAAAGTTAAGTAATAGCAATTCGAAAAAAGAAATTTCATAGAGGGTGAGGTACACTCTATCTCACCTCTCTATAAAATAACCCCACAAAATATATAATTATGAGTGTAAAGAAATTTATATTGTCTTGTCTTACTGTTGCTACAGCTTTTAGCGTAAGTGCACAGGAGACCGAGAATGTGTATGTGCCCAATTGGTACGTACAGGGACAGTTCGGTGGTCAGCATACTATTGGTGAGATTGCTTTCACTGACCTCAACTCTTTCAATGCTCAACTTGGTGTAGGTTATAACTTCAATGAATTTTGGGGAACTCGCCTCACCGTTAATGGCTGGAAGAGCAAGGCTGGTTGGAAGACAACAAATAAACTTACAGGAAATACTCTTTATGAGTCATGGTCTTGGAATTATGTTTCTCCCGTCGTAGACGTTACTGCTAATCTTGCTAATATGCTTTTGGGTTACAATCCCGATCGTTTGGTAAACTTCGGAGTTTTCGCTGGTCTTGGAGCTAATGTTGCTTTTGGAAATGACGAGGCAATTGCCGCAAATAATCGTATCGTTGATGAATTTAATTTTACAGATCGTAAGGCTCTTCGTCACCTTTGGGAAGGTTCTAAGTGCTTCTTCACAGGTCGCTTTGGCGCTAATGTCGATATTCGTATTTCTAGCAATTGGGCAGCAGGCCTTGAGGTTAATGCCAACTTACTCAACGATAAGTATAACTCAAAACTTGCAGGTACGCCTGATTGGTACATCAATGCGCTTGTTGGTGTGAAGTATACTATTGGTACAAGCAATAAGAAACAAGTTGTAGCTCCTATTGTTCCTAATAATGTAGTGGAGGAGAAGGCTGCAGCTAATGATGAAATTAAAGCACTTAAGGATAGAATTGCAGAGCTTGAGGCTGAAAATGCTAAATGTAAAGCTGCGAATGAGTCTAAAAAAGTTGTTGCTGTTGAACCTATCCGTCGTGATGTATTCTTCACCATCAGTAGCAACGTGATTTCTTCTACAGAGCTTGTAAAGGTTCAAGAGGTTGCTGATTATATGAAAAAGTATCCTGCATCTATTGTTGAGGTAACAGGTTATGCTGATAAGGGTACTGGTAATCCTACCTTGAATGCTAAATATGCTCAGAATCGTGCGAATGCTGTAGTAAAGGCTTTGGTTGCTGAGGGTATCTCAGAGTCACGCATTAAGTCTGATAGCAAGGGTGATACAGTTCAGCCTTTTGCTGAAGAGGTTCTCAATCGCGTTGCCATCTGCATTGTAAAGTAAATTTTACTTAAATTAAATACTGAAAAGTCCAACAATCATCGTTTATTCGATGATTGTTGGACGATTTTCAATCTATGAAAAGAAATCTGATTTTTATATTATCCTTCTTGTTCGCCTTAGCTTCTTTTGCACAGCTTAATGGCGATGGGTATTATCGAGTAAAAAATGTAGCATCAGGGCGTTACATTACAGTACGTGATAATCGCGGAAGTGTAAATATTGGTTCGACATCAGCTGATATGGGTGCAGTTGACCTGTATAAAGGCTTTGATATGGTCGAGTCTGATCCTGCCTCAATACTTTATATTGATGATGTAGGTGATAGTAATTACAAGTTTCATTCTCAAGGAACTGATACATACGAGATAATTGGTTATTATCTAAAATTGAAGAAAAACTCAGATGGCTCGTATAAGGCATATCAGGGTAATTCTATGATGATTATGTATTTGGGCGATGGAGAAACTACATCAGTTGTTGATAGCAAGCTTGTGACAAATGCTAAGGGGCAGTATAGAGATTGGTATATTTTACCAGTTAATTCTTCAAGTCAAGATAATTATTTTGGTCTTAAGCCTGACATAAAGGTTGCAGGTGATCACTATGCTTCTTTTTATGCTTCTTTTCCTTTCAGTGTTGCTTCTCAGGACTTGAAAGTTTATTATATTAATAATGTTGAGGGTGACATTGCGGTATATAAAGAGATTGAAAGTGGGGTTGTGCCTTCTGGTGCTCCTGTCTTTATAAAATGTTTGTCAAATAATCCTTCTGATAACAGACTTGATATCGGTGCTAATAAGGCATCTGCTCTCACTAATAATAAATTGTCTGGTGTATATTTTTGTAATAAAAGTACAGCTCACCGAAATGTTACTCCCTATAATCCAGAAACAATGCGTGTGTTGGGTACTACGGCTGATGGAAAACTGGCTTATGTGAAGGCTGATTATGATTATTTGCCAGCAAATAGATCTTATTTGACAGTTCCTACTGGTAGTCCTGATGTTATTAAATTGGTATCAGAAGAGGAGTATCAAAAAGAAAATCAGCAATACACGATTACTTTTAAGATTGGTGATGAGATTATCTCCTCTCAAACCTTGAAGAAGGGTGCAGCTATTGTTGTACCTGAAGCTCCAGAGAAGGAAGGATATACATTTAATGGCTGGGGAGATGTTCCTGCCACTATGCCCGCTCAAGATCTAACGTTTATTGGTTCCTATACGGTAAATAGTTATGTCCTTACGTTTGAAGCTAATGGTGAGATTATTGCCAAACAGACATTGGCATATGGGTCTCCAATTGAGGTGCCTGAGGCTCCGGTGAAAGAGGGACATACATTTGATCGTTGGGATGACATTCCTGCTACTATGCCCGCATATGATTTGACTTGTAAGGGCTACTATCACGTTAATAGTTATACAATTCAATACAAGGTTGATGGACTGGATTATCAGAAAGAGACTTTAGAATATGGAGAGTTTGTCTTTTTGATTGCCGAACCCCAGAAAGAGGGACGTACTTTCAGTGGATGGAGTGATGCTCCTAAATCTATGCCTGCCTATGACCTAGTAGTTGAGGGATCGTTTATGTATTATGTGTATTACTACGCAAACGATGTGTTGGTTCATACTGCTGAGTTGTATTTTGGGGAGACTATTCCTGCGTATGTTTATAAGCCTGCAAATGAATCAGATTCCTTCTTGGGCTGGTTAGGTGATACCTACGATACAATGCCGGCTCATGATATTACCTATATAGCTAATATCGAGCAGAGTGTAGAAATTATCACAGCTGATAATCTCGTTGATATCTACACGATTACGGGTGCTAAGATTATGACCAAAGTTTCTCTCGATGATGCAAAGGCTGTGTTGAAACGTGGTATATATATAGTAAATGGTAAGAAGATGATTATTGAATAATTGTTTTCAATATTAGAAAGATAGGAGAACATATCAGTGGGTATGTTCTCCTATTGTTTTTGATAAGCTCCCTTAATGGTAAAACTGAGGATGTATATATAAGAAAAAAGCTCAAGCAATGCTTGAGCTGTAGTTGCGGAGAAAGGATTCGAACCAATGACCTTTGGGTTATGAGCCCAACGAGCTACCACTGCTCCACTCCGCGATGTTTTGATGATGCAAAGGTACTGCTTTTTCTTGATTCTACAAACTTTTTCTGAGTTTTTTTCTTTTTATTTACTTTTCTCTCTTAGAAACGATAAATTTTCGTACATTTGCAGTTGATTATGAGCATTACAGTTAGCAGAACGGCGAATATATTGATAGAAGCAGCGCGAGTGTTGTTTACTCGCAATGGCTATGACCGCACGACGATGAGTGATATTGCTCGTGAGGCCAAGAAGGGACGTCGTACGCTTTATATGCACTTCCCGAGTAAGGAGATTCTGTTGCGCCGTGTCATAGAGATGGAGTTGGAGAAGATTCTCGATGTGCTGCGTGCTATTTCAGAAAAAGATATCCCTGCCGATCGTAAGATTATGGAGTTTGTCTTCAGTCGTCTCAATAATGTGCGTCATTCTGTCTTTCGTAATGGTTCACTCCGTGCAGACTTTACACGTTTTTATTTAACAATAGATAGTATACGACGTAAGTCTGATAAGATGGAAATAAACCTTATACGTAATATTTTGCTTGAAGGTCGTGAACAGGGTTTGTTTCGTTACGATAATGCTGAGGTAATGGCAGAACTCATTCACTATAGTATCAAGGGCCTGGAAACGCCTTATGTGCGTGGTCGCATAGCAGAGAGTGTTGATGCGAGAACTCTTGAGCGTCATGCTCGTCAGATTATTCTGCGAGGCTTAGGTATGAATGTGTAGCTTAGGTGTGTGTATCTTCTTTTTGTAATGTATTAATAGGTATAGGCATATGCAGGTTCTCTACGAAGATAATCATATTATAATCGTCAATAAAGCCTCATCAGAGATTGTACAAGGCGATAAGACTGGTGATACGCCACTCTCAGAGTTGGTAAAGGCGTATATCAAGGAAAAATATAATAAGCCTGGGGCCGTGTTCTTGGGTGTGGTGCATCGTCTCGATCGTCCCGTAAGTGGAGTGGTCGTATTTGCTCGTACTAGCAAAGCTTTAGAACGCCTCAATGCCATGTTTCGTGAGGGAGGTAAAATCAAGAAGACCTATTGGGCTATTGTGAAGAATCGCCCCGTAGAACCCGAAGCGGAGTTGGTACATTACCTATCTCGTAATGAGAAGCAGAATAAATCATATGCTTATGACTCTGAACGCAGTGGTGCCAAGCGTTCAGTGCTGAGCTACCGTCTGCTCGGTAGTATGGACAAGTATCATTTGCTTGAGGTAGCTCTACAGACAGGACGTCATCACCAGATACGTTGCCAATTATCTAAGATGGGCTCGCCTATCAAGGGTGACCTCAAGTATGGTGCAGAGCGCTCAAATCCTGATGGAAGTATCTGCTTACATGCACGCCGTATACAGTTTGAGCACCCCGTATCTAAGGTGCTTATCGACGTCGTAGCTCCAGTACCTGAAGATAAGTTATGGGTGAGTGCAGAGAAGTTGGTGGACTAATCTCTCTTAATTTTCTTTTTGGTAATAGAGTACACTGCAGTTTCTTTTGAGGAATATCTCATTCGATGCTCGGAGTATGTCGCCTTCTGTCACTGAGCAATAGCGTTTCAACTCTTCGTGTAGCTCGCTATCTTGTCCTATGAGTTCCATTTGTGCCATGCCGATAGCACGGTTCAGATAGTTCATATTGTTAAATGTACGCTCTGACTCTGAGCGATTGCGCACCTTGGAGAGCTCTTCGTGTGACACCTTTATGCGCTTCAATGCATCAAGTTCCTTCCATACGCTTGCTTCTGCTTCTTCCAAAGTTACGCCATCAGCGACGCGGCCAATGACAAAAAGCAGTCCTGCATCCATGCTTCCTTGTATGTAGGCATCGATGGAGGTGAATAGGTGGTCGCGGCGTATCAGATGCTGTATAAGACGGCTCGAATGCCCTGCAGAGAGCAAGTCTGTGATGAGGTCACAGGTGTGGTAGTCGTGGCTTTTGCGACAGGGCATATGGAATGCCATGGCCAATAGATTTGCCGGAACATTGCGACGTACGCTCTTGCGGCGTATCCGTGTCTGTGGCTTTTCTTGAGGAAGTGAGCGGGGGGTAATTTCTCTACGCGGTATAGGGCCAAACCACTTTTCTGCCAAGCTGAAGGTCTCTTCTGCACTGATGTTGCCTACTACGGAGAGTATTGCATTGCTGGGTACGTAGAAACGGTGGTAGAAGTCCATCACATCCTCTAATGTGGCTTGCTCGATATGCTCGGGGCATATGCCTATCGTAGGCCATTGGTAGGGATGCTGCTTATATGCCATGGGGCGTATAAGGTGTTGTACGTCTCCGTAGGGGCGATTAAGGTGCTGTTGCTTGAACTCTTCTATTACTACATCCTTCTGTACCTCTACGCTCTGTTCAGTGAGGGCAAGTCCCATCATGCGGTCCGATTCGAGCCAGAAGGCTGTCTCTACATTGGTGCGTGGCAGGGTGATGTAGTAGTTGGTGAGGTCATTACTTGTCCATGCATTGTTTTCTCCACCGGCCAGTTGCACGTGGGTATCATAGTCGGGGATATGTATGGAGCCCTCAAACATCAGATGCTCCAGCAAATGGGCATATCCTGTGCGCGCAGGGTCTTCATCGCGAGCACCCACATCGTACAGCACGTTCACTGCTACCATTTGTGTGGTAGTGTCTTCGTAGTGTACTATACGTAGGCCATTGCTGAGGGTGTGGCGATTTATCATTGCGTAGGTCTTTATTAAGGTTGTGTTGTGGGTGCTTTGATCTCTCTCACTCGCTTGATGATTGCTGGTTCTATGGGGCGAAGTTTAGCATCTACTGCTCGCTTCTCAATCTTTGTCACGACGTCCATGCCCTCTATGACTTCGCCAAACACGGTATAGTATCCATCGAGGTCGGCTGCTCCGCCTACGGTCTTATATTCCTGCTTCTGTTCCTTGGTGTAGTGGAACTGTTTGCGCGTAGCCATTACCTTATCTGTATCTGCGGTGATTTGCTTCTTTACCTCACGAATCTTGGGCATGTAGCGCTTGGTGTCGACGCTGTACTCCTTGAGCTGCTCGGCATAGGGTGAGGTCTGAGTGATAGCGTCGAAAACCTGTTTTCTTAGTCTCTTGTTGTATTTATCTTCGGCGTTGAAGAGCTTGGTGTCGCTGTATTTGAATCCAGTGACGATGTAGAAATGTCCGCCCGATGACTTCTCCATCTGGTAGTGACTGGCCATTGCCAAGGCGCCACGTTTGTGGTAAAACTTCTCAGGCTGTATCTCCTCAGGAATGGTGTAGTCTACATCATTTTCGCCGAGAGGAATGTCACGTGTAGCTCCCTTTGACTTGGGGTCTCCTGCCTGTATGGTAAAGTTGTTTTGCAGGCGGTAGAATTGCTGATTGTCATAGTATCCCTTGCGTGCCAACTTTACCAAGTTGTGGCGATGTAGGGGTGTCTCGCGATAGAGCTTAAAGGTGATGTTGCCTTCGCTGGTCTCCATCAGCAGGTACTGGTCTGCATCCACAATGATGGTGTCAGTATCTTCGGGTTCGGCCTCAGGGGCAGCGCTTTTGGTGTTGTTGCAAGCAGTGAGCATCATGCTGCACATCGCCATTATTATCAGCAGTTGTTTGTTCATAATGAAGTGTTATTTTAAGTTTAGAATAATCCCAATTGACCTAATAGGATGATGGCTATGGCTACGGGAGCCACGTAGCGCAGTATGAAGAATACGATGCGCAGGTAGGGCACACGCAGTGCTCCATTGTTGCTAATCTCGTCGCGCACAATCTTCTTGTCAAGATACCATCCTGTGAAGATAGCTATCAGCATACCGCCCAAGGGGAGGAAAATGTTTGAAGCTACATAGTCGAAGAGGTCAAAGATGCTCATTCCGAAGATCTTTACTCCCTCGAACGGACCGAATGAGAGTGCACATATTATACCCACAGCAGAGCAGGTGGCGGTAACTATGGTTGCCGCTTTGTGTCTATTCATGTCAAACTCCTCTGACACATAGGCAGTAACGACTTCGTGCATCGAAATGGTAGAGGTGAGTGCCGCCAATACTAGCAGGAAGTAAAAGAGTACCGATACGCCATAGGCCAAAGCGGGGATGTCACCAAAGGCTTGTCCAAAGACATTGGGCATGGTGATGAAGAGGAGCGAGGGTCCTATGTCGCTGCTACTGAGCGTGTATCCTGCGTTGAAGACTGCTGGGAAGATGATAAATCCTGACATAATAGCCACGAATGTGTCGATGAGTGAGACGTTGAGCGCAGTCTTTCCTATATTAGTGTCATTGCCGAAGTACGAGGCATAGGTACACAGACAGCCCAGTCCGAGGCTGAGCGAGAAGAATGCTTGTCCCATGGCGTTGAGCACCGTAGCTCCAGTGATCTTGCTAAAGTCGGGCTTGAGCAGAAACTCCAGTCCTTGCGAGGCTCCAGGAAGCGTCACTGAGCATATTGCCAGTATGACGAGGATGACAAACAGGGCGGGCATCATCAGCTTGGAGAACTTCTCAATACCGCTCTTTACGCCGCGCACCACGATGATGTGTGTCACTACCATGAAGCCCAACATCCAAGCTACCGACTTCCACGGATTACTCACGAATTGTGCAAATATGGCGGGGAAGTCTGCCGTCGTCTTACCATCAAAACTATTGCTCAGAGCCAGTACGGTATACTCGGCAGTCCATCCAGCCACCACCGAGTAGTAACTCAAGATGATGAAGCCTGAGAGCACGCCCAATCTGCCCACCCATCGCCATGGGGTGCCAGGGGCCAGTTTGCGGTATGCGCCAGCGGTGTTGGTGTGTGTATGTCTGCCGATGAAGAACTCGCTCATCATGATGGGTATGCCCAGCAGCAATACACATGCTACATAGATGATGATGAAGGCGGCTCCTCCATTTTGGCCTGTCTCGATGGGGAAGCGCCATATGTTGCCCAAGCCCACGGCCGAGCCTGCAGCAGCCAATACGGCGCCCATCTTGCTTCCGAAATTCTCTCGTGTATTATTGCTCATATTAGTCGTTTTTATAAGGAGCAACAAAGATAGTGCAAACCGAGAGGAGTACAAAATAAAATTATTTGTTTTTATCGGCAAATGACGCCTACCTGAGGAGAACTTTGCGCAGGCAGTTGCATTAGAAGTTTATTGCAGGTGTGAGCCGAAAATATTACATATGCAATAAATTGCTATCGCACTTGCGAAAACAATGCCTGTATGCAGTATGTTGTGTTTGGGTAGTAACGATATAGACAATCATTCGGATGAAGAGGCTTTTTAGGTGGGTGCTCAGATTATGCATTGCAGTGCTGATACTACCTACGTTGTTGATAGTGCTGGTGTGTGTGGCGGTGTATCAGCCCAGGGTACAGCAATGGGTAGCTGATTTGGGTTTGCGACAACTGAGCCAGCGCATAGGCTATGTGGTGTCTGCAGAGAGGGTGCGCATCCAGTTTCCTCTGCGATTACAAGCTGACGGACTGACCCTTGTGGCTGGTGGCGATACGCTGATAGCGGTACAAGGCATCGAGGCCGATGTGTCAGTGGGTCAGCTCGCTGAGGGGGCAGTGGCAGTGACCGACTTTGCAGTGCGGGGAGTGACGTTGCGTACTGATACGCTATTGCCGAGTTTCGAAGCCGAAGGCAGAGTCTCTGCTTTGAGCGTGAGCGATGTACTGTTCGTGCCCTCTGAGCAACGCTTGCGCTTGCGAGATGTCAGTATAGAGGCTCCTCAGATTGCGTTGCGTGAGCGAGTAGAACCGATGCGCGAGATGACCTTCAGCGATGTACACTTCCTTGCCGACTCACTCCTGCTGATGGGTGGCAATGTGAGTGGGGCTTTCTCTCAGGTAGCCCTTGCCGCTCAGCTTATGCCCCTTCTCGAGACCCCGATGCGATGTCAGATATTACTTTCGGGACCGCTCGAAAGACTCACTATACAGCGCTGCCATGTGGTGATGGCTGAGTCTATAGATGCTGATGTTAGTGGCCGTGTCACAGGACTGCCTCGGATAGAGCGCCTTGGTGCCCAGCTTGAGTGGAGCGTCTCGGCGAGTGACCCTACGCCATTTGCCTGTATGCTCGATAGTTCGCTTCATCGATGGCTGCCTATAGTGTCGCCCATACATCTGGATGGCACACTGAGTTATCTCCCCGATACGATGTGCACCAATCTCACGGCACAGATACCTCAAGGCATGCTCTCTGCCGAGGCAGGCTACCGGCTCAGCCGCAAGTGGTGTACGCTCATCACCGAGGCCTCATATGCTGATACGCTGCTACACCTACGCCTTGCCGGACACGCCAGCTACTCGCCCGAGAGTCTCACGGCACGCCTCTATGCAAGGCTCACTGATGTGCATCTGCGCGACTTGGGCATTGCCGATACAGACCTGCGTCCCTCGGTGCAAAGCCGCCTGATGATACATGCCGATTCGACCAAGGTATACACCCTGCGCGCCCGGCTCTTCGATATACACCTGGCCTCGCCTCTTGCTGCCGTAGAGCCCCAGACGATGACCCTGCGTGCTCGTGTGGCTCCCGATAGCGTAGCTCTTGCGGTGCGCTCGGGCGACCTGCGCCTAGCTGCCGAAGCCCATACCGAGGGGTTACCCTGGCAATGGAGTAGCGCCTCGCCTCTCGATCAGTTGCAACTGGCCCTACAGGCAGGTACCGACAATCCTTTGAGCCACTACCTGGCACTGATGGGCATTGCCGTGACTACGCTACAGGCCCACATCCATGAGGAGGGTCACACGCTGGTAGCCCGCGCAGATGCAGGCCCCTTGACCCTGCGTGGTATGCGGTGCGACACACTGCTCGTCAAGGCCCACTACGACGGACGTACACTTTCGGCAGATGTCGATGCCAATGCCTTCGCGTGGGAGATGCCTATGGTACAGCTCGGCGCCTCGCTCGGGGCACGGCTCACCTGGCACGATGCCTTCCACTCCGATAGCTTGCAGGGCGCTCTGCTGATTAGCTCGCTACACCTGGCGATACCCACCTATAGCCTACTGCTCCATACGCAGGACACCGTGGCACTGCCCCTCGTGCAGGGCGGCCTCGTGGTGCCCGATGTGGAGCTCTATGCCGCCGGATCGCAACCTCTGCTAATAGATGGCAGGGTAGAACTCATGGGCGCTAAGCCCTCGCTGAACCTGAGGCTCAACGCTCGCGAAGTGAGCCTATTACAACCCCAACGCACATCGCACACCCAACTCTACGGCACGGCTCGCCTCAGTGCCAACATGGTGCTTAGTGGCCCGCTCGATGCCTTGCGCCTCGATGGTGATGTGGCACTCCGTGGAGGCACGTCGCTCCATTATATATATAGGAGCATGTCGCTGGCTACGGCTGGCACGCTCGACGATGTAGTGACCTTCGTAGACTTTGCCGCCGCTACCGATGAGACCATCAAGCGCACCTACTCGCCCGAAGGCTTCACCCTCAACCTCAACGCCGCCATCGACCCTACGGTGCAACTCGAAGTGCTGCTCGGCGCCAGTGGCGAGAATGTGGCACAGATACAGGGTGGGGCGCAACTCCACGTGCAGTACCTCCCGGCAACAGGTCTGCGCCTCTCGGGCAGGTATGTGGTAGAGTCGGGCCAGGTGCTCATCAACGTCCCTCTGCTCCATGTACATACGATGACCATCGTGCCGGGCAGTGCGGTGCAATGGTCGGGCAATGCGCTCAACCCCTTGCTCAACATCACTGCCGAGAATCGCATACGCACCTCGGTCACCCTCGACGACACTCCACAGACGGTGCTTTTCGTGGCTTCCATATCGCTGACCGACACCATGGAGCGCCTCGGCCTGCAATTCGGCTTGTCGGCTCCCGAGAGCGCCTCAATGCAAAACCTCCTGGCCACACTATCGCCCGACGAGCGGAGCAAGCTCACCGTGGCACTGCTCACGACAGGCCTCTACCTGGGCGAGGGCGGCACGGGCAATCTGATGAATACGGCGCTCATGGGATTCCTGCAATCACAACTCGATGACATCTCGCGCGATACCTTCCGCTCGGTGGATGTGAGCTTCGGCATCGAACCTTTACAGGACGGCGTGAGTGGCGTGAGCACTCGCACCGACTACTCTTTCAGCGTGGCCAAGCGCCTCTGGCACGACCGCATCCGCATCGTCATCGGAGGCAGCGTCACCACCAGCAATGAGCGCATCGAGAATAATGCCATCATCGACAATATCAGCATCGAGTGGCGCATGTCGCCCAATGGCAATCGCTACTTGCGCTTCTTCTATGACAAGAACTACGAGAGCATCCTCGAAGGGGTGATTCGCGAGACGGGCGTGGGATATACTTATAGGAGAAGGTTTTAAGAGGGAAGAGTTAAGAGTTAAGAGTGAAAAGTGAGGAGTGAATATGATACGTAGGCGGATTCAACTACTAATATTCAGCATTCTATTGCTGCTGGCCTCGTGCTCCACGGTGAGCCGTTTGCCCGAGGGGGAGCTGCTCTATACGGGCACCAAGCGTGTCGTGGTTGCAGATGATACACCTGCTCCCTTGCGCGACGAGGCGGTGGGCGAGGCCAAGGTGGCGTTCGTCTCTCCGCCCAACAATGCACTTTTCGGGAGCTCGCGCTACCGCACACCCCTCCCCATAGGATTGTGGGCCTACAATGCCTTTGTCGACGACTCCGTGGGGCTACGCCATTGGCTCTTTCGCGCCTTTGCCGTGCAACCCATCCTCGTCTCTGCGGTCAACCCCGAGCTACGTACCGAGGTGGCTGAGAACACTTTGCGCAACTTTGGCTACTTTGATAGCCGCGTCACCTACCACACCGACACCCTTGCCGATGGGCGCAAGGCACGGCTCAGCTACACCATGCTGCTGGGCGAGGCGTGGCGTTATGGTCATGTGGAGTATCTGCCCATGACGCCAGGTATCGATAGCATCATCGCCGCTACGCGCGCGCAACGGCTGGTGCATGAGGAGGACCAATTCAGCTATGCCAGCCTCGTGGGTGAGCGCAATCGTCTCTTCACACTACTGCGCGAGCGGGGCTACTATTACTTCCGGAGCGACATGCTGAGCATCGAGGCCGACACCATACAACAGCCCTATCGTGCACAATTGCGCATCGGCCTACAGCCCCAAGTGCCCACCTACGCGTTGCGCCCCTGGTACATTGGTAATACTCACCTCAGCCTCTTGGGCGACACCACGCGCGCCGAGCCTATACGCCCCGAGGTGTTGGCTCCGCGCATCCTCCTCAGTAGGGGCGATGCCTACTCTGCCACTGCACAAGACGCTACGCAACGTGACCTCTACCGCCTCGGGGTATTCTCCTCAGTGACGCTCAGCTATGTGCCGCGCGATAGCCTCACCAACTCCGACACGCTCGACGTATACATCACCGCCATGCTGGAGAAGCCTTATGAGCTATCCCTCGAGGCCAACCTCACGGCCAAGAGCAACGAGCAGGTAGGACTAGGCTTCGTGGCCTCACTCTCGCGCAAGAATCTACTACGTATGGCCGAGACCCTAAAGCTACGCCTCAAGGGCTCCTACGAATGGCAAACCAGCCGCACCCTGCGACGCGAGAGTTCGGTGGTCAACTCCTTCGAGCTCGAGGCCGACGCCTCCATCTCCGTGCCCCAACTCCTCTTCCCTGGCGGCTACTACTACCATTACCGCTGGCCCGTGTCTACCACGGCGCGCCTCTATGCCGATTGGCTCAATCGTGGCGGCTACTTCCGCATGCTTGCCTTTGGGGGTAACCTCACCTATGCCTTCTCCTCCTCGACGGTGCTGACGCATACGGTCACCCCCTTCCGCCTCACCTTCAATACGCTACAGCGTACGACACCTCGGTTTGACTCCATCATGACGGCCAACCCCGCCATCGGCCTCTCCTTCCGCAATCAGTTTGTACCCGCCATCTCCTATACCATCGTGTATGACAATACCGCGCATCACCCCCGCCACCCTTCAAAGCTCATCCTCGCACTCACCTCGGCTGGCGGCCTCACCTCGCTCATCTATGCAGGCTTAGGCCATACCTTGCGCGAGACCGACAAGACGCTACTGGGCACACCCTACGCTCAGTTTGCCAAGGCTACCATCGAGGCCTGCCGCTACTACCGCCTCGCTCCCGAGCAGGTGCTTGCCACACGCCTCATCATCGGCGCCGTATATCCCTATGGCAATAGCCGCGTATCACCCTTCAGCGAACAATATTATGTAGGTGGAGCCAATGACCTGCGCGCCTTCCCCCTGCGTGGCATCGGTCCTGGTAGCTACCACCATGCGGGGCGCTACGCCTATATGGATCGTACGGGCGACCTCAAGCTTGAGGCCAACGTAGAGTGGCGCTTCCCGCTTACGGGTCAGCTCCATGGAGCAATGTTTATTGATGCGGGCAATGTGTGGCTTCTCCGTAGTGACGATGCCCGTCCTGGCTCACAATTCCGTTGGGCGACGCTCGGGGACGACATCGCCTTAGGCACGGGCTTCGGCCTCCGCTATAACCTCAAGATGCTGCTCCTCCGCGCCGATGTAGGCATCCCTCTACACATCCCCTACGCCACCTCCAAGAGTGGCTACTACAACGTCCCCCACTTCGTCAAAGGTCTCTGCTTTCACCTCGGCGTAGGCTATCCCTTTTAGTCATGAGCCTGAGAAAAACAATACTCCCCGATCCTCATGAGTGAGAGTCGGGGAGTATATATCTTAGGTGATGGTGTCAGATTACCACACCTGTGCACGCTGCTCAGCAGGGATGTAGAGCTTGTGCTCGGGAGTGATGCCGAATGCCTCATACCATGCGTCGATGTGGGGCAGTGTGCCGTTTACGCGCCAGCGTCCCAGTGAGTGGGGGTCGCTCTTGGTGTATACGCGGATCTGCTCGTCGCGGATGTTGCCAGCCCATACGGTAGAGTAGGCGAGGAAGAAGCGCTGCTCGGGAGTGAAGCCATCCTTCTCTGCGAGAGGAGCCTTGGCTGTAGCGTTCTTGAAGGCCTGGTATGCTACCATGAGTCCACCGTGGTCAGCGATGTTCTCACCGAGGGTAAACTCACCATTGGCGAAGAGACCGGGGAGTACCTCAATCTTGTTGAAGTGGTCTACGAGTACCTGTGACTTCTCCTTGAACTTGTCGCCATCGCCCGGTGCCCACCAGTCAGAGAGGTTACCATCCTTGTCAAACTGACGGCCCTGGTCGTCGAAGCCGTGAGTCATCTCGTGGCCGATAACCACGCCGATGGCACCATAGTTGAAGGCATCGTCAGCATTCATATCAAAGAAGGGATACTGGAGGATACCTGCGGGGAAGCAGATCTCGTTGGTGGTGGGGTTATAGTAAGCATTCACGGTCTGCGGAGTCATGTACCACTCGGTGTTGTCTACGGGCTTGCCATACTTGCGGGCAATCATATCATTCCACATAAACTCGTGCGCATTAGCCAAGTTCTCTACATAGCTCAGCTCGGGGTTGATGACAAGGTCGGTGTAGTCCTTCCATGTGTCGGGGTAGCCGATCTTCACGATGAACGAAGCGAGCTTCTCGTGAGCACGTATCTTGGTGCTGTCGCTCATCCACTCCTGTGCATCGATGCGCTCGCCCAATGCCACCTGGAGGTTCTTCACGAGGGTGAGCATACGCTCCTTAGCTGCAGCGGGGAAGTACTTCTCTACATACATCTGACCTACAGCCTCGCCCAATACACCGTTTACTACGCCTACGGCACGTTTCCAGCGGGGCTGCTGCTCCTTACGGCCACTGAGCGTACGGCCATAGAAGTCAAATGACTCATCGGCAAAGTCATCGCTCAGCTTGTTTGCAGCGCCGTCCAGTGTGTGCCACTCGAGGTAAGCGATAAGGTCAGCGGTAGACTCCTCACGCATGATGCGGCATACCTCGTGGATAGGCTCAAGCTGCGATACGCTGAGCTCCTTGAGACCATTGAGGCCGATGGTGGTGAAGAAATTATCCCAGTCGATGCCCTGGAAGTCAGCTTTCAGCTCCTCCATAGTCATCTTGTGGTAGTTAGCCGCGGGGTTACGCTGCTCGGTAGCGCTGAATGACTTTTCGGCAATGGCGGTCTCGATCTTCATCACAGCCTCCATCTTCTGAGTCGCTACAGCCTCCTCGAAACCTGCGAGGCGGAACATATTCACGATATGCTTCTTGTAAGCCTCACGGATGTTAGTGGTAGCCTCATCAGTGTCGAGGTAATACTCCTTCTCACCCAGTGCGATACCGCCCTGGTATATCTGCACGAGGTTCTGCTTGCTATCCATGATGTCAGCATCGATGTATAGCTGGAAGAAGAAACTTCCCATACCTTTGCGCGAAATCTCAGCAATGAGGGGCATCACCTCACTATTGCTCTTGAGAGCAGCGATGCGCTCCATCACGGGGCGGATGGGCTCGTAGCCACGCTCGTTGCGTGCAGTGCTATCCATTACCATGTTGTAGAGGTCGCCAATCTTCTGTGCTACGGTACCTGCAGCATGCTCCTGTGCTGCGATGTCAGCGATGAGCGTGCGCAGCTGTTCGCGGTTGTCTTCGCCCAACTTGTCGAAGGTGCCGAAGCGTGAATACTCGCCTGTGAGCGGATTGTTTTTCATCCAGCCACCACAAGCATATTGGTAGAAGTCGTCACCAGCGATAGCGGTGGTGTCGAGGTTCTCGGGACGGATACCTGATTCCATACTCTTGTCATTGGTGCAGGCCACGGTGGTGAGTGCCGCCACGGCCAATGTTGCTAAAGTCTTTTTGTTCATAATATTCTATTATTGTTTACTATCCTTTCCGTTAGTTGCCTAATTCCTAAAAACGGTGCAAAAGTAATCAATAATATTCATATTCTTTACCTTTGCACCTATATTTCATACATTCCTACCGCCATTTCATACAGTCTGCGGAGTATGATTTGCTGTAACCTTATAACCTTTGCTTTCGATAAAATAGCAGAAATGAACTTACCGAAGCTACAACTTTTCATTCCCACCTCGATAGATCTTGTGCACATAGCACCAGATCGTATCGTCTATATCTCGTCCGACGGCAATTATTCTACCCTCGTGCAGACCGATGGTGAGATGCGTATGCTCTCTTTCCTGTTGGGATATTTCTTAAGTAAATAATATGTGTTAAATTTCCAACTGTTCACGTTGCTTTTTTATTGTCTTGTATAATTCTGACTTGACTTCAGTTCCTACGGGCATTGTCCTTCTGCTTATGATTCATAATTCATAAGCGTTATCGTTATCGGATGGTCTGTTTTGTTATTTCTATGTAGCAAATTTGAAAATAATCGATAAATTGTTGCATATTGTAAAATAAAGTTCTTAAATTTGCGACATCTTCACGCCGATACCTTAATTCATTTATCCGAGTTAAGGAGGAAGGGTGGGGATGACATATTGGAAAAGGCGTTTACTTGGACGCTTTGTTTTGACGATGTAGAATCTCGCAAATTCAAAAAGTCAATCAAAACAAGGCAACGGTGAATGTCTCATGGGTATGTTTTATGTACTCTTACTGCATTAGCTGTGAGGCTGGTGTGTTGTAGGTGTGTTTATATACATATCGGCGTGAGGCTTTCGCGTTGCTCGTTTCGATTGACTGGGCAATGCGAGAGCCTTACATCGTGAAGCGAGCAACAGGTACAGGTTCTCACGCTTTTTCTTTTTTAAACCTAACACAAAAGTTCTATTCGGTTAGGAGAATCTACGAATATTAAAAAGACAGCGAAAAAGACTCGCTTATCGTCCGATGCTTTACATGAAGCGCATGGATGTTTTTTTGCATATTTTTATTAATACATTATAATATTATGGAAGAGAACAAAACTTTGAAATTAGTCTCCGTATGCGGTTTTGTGATTTTTGCCGCAGTGAGTTGTTGGGCTACGGCCGAGTCTTTACACCTATTGTTGTCTAGCTGGCCTACATTTATGTGTTGGGCAGTAACCATTGGTTTTTTTGTGATTGCATCTATTGGCACAAAGTTAATTGTTGACAGTTTCAACCAAAATATTTATCTGGAAAAGCGTGGTTTACGACTTATAGGTGGTGTGTTATTGACTTTGGTGTTTTGGCTCATTTGTAGTATGCCAACCAATACCCATACATTTTTTTATCGCACAGCAGCGGCAGACATTGTAACTCAAGATTTGGCATTAACTAAAAGTTATTTGCAACAGTTGCGCGATAATGTAAAAAATGAAGCTGAAATAAAAGAAAAACTCGACAGCCTTGAGCGTGGAGTAAATACGAGTATTACAGCGCTTTTTAATGAAATTGAAAATATTGCTCAACCAGGATTTGGACCAAGAGCTAAAAGTATTTTGGTTGAAATTGCAAAACAGTTGTTAGTTTCACGCATACCTGAATTAAGTTACAGAGGAGTAGATTCTGGCCAACAGAAAGCATTGAAGGATCAGTACAATTCTATGATTAGCGAATTGTTAGAAAATCGTAAGTCGGAGTTGCGAACAAACTATACTAATCCACAA
>JAFZFF010000038.1 GCA_017556045.1 Bacteroidaceae bacterium
CATAGCGGTAGGCGTGTGTGGTTACTTGCAGCGCAGAGTCGCTGCGCATGAGCTCAACGAGGTGAGCGAGATAGTCGGGCTTGGGCGACTTGTCGGTAAAGCCCTGGAAGGTGTCGAGAGAGTACATGAGTGAAAAGTGAAGAGTTAAGAGTGAAAAGTGAAGAGTTGTAAGTTTTAATTTTTAGTTCTCAATTTTTAAGGAAATAATATAGGTGTTTACCCATTTTTACGATTCTCCTCCTAAGGTAGGAGGAGTACCCTCGTAGAGGGGGAGGTGGTATGAACTTTCTGCAGATAATACCCCCTCCGCTTCGCTCGTCCCCCTACTTAGGGGGACAATCCGTAGCTCAGGGGTAAACTGCTATATTATTTCCATTTTTAATTTGATTATCCATACGGGTATGGGACGCAGCCAATCGGGGATGCGCGAGAAGCAGTAGTGGAAAAAGACATAGGCCTTTTTTAGAAAAGGGAAAGGCCTTTTTGTGGGAACGAACAGCCCTTTTTTGAAAAAGGGAAGTGCGATTTTTCGGGTCATTGTATTCATATTCATTACCTGTGTTAAATGTGTTGTCGGATACCTGTTATCTTGTTGTCGTATCCAAAGGTAATGAGTCTATGTCAGATGATATAAAAAAGACACCTCTATGCTCAAGGAATGTGCATAGAGGTGTACTGAAACTCATGAAAGGTGTACGCGCTGGGTGTACTCAGGGGTACTCAGATGTGCGTTATCGCCTCTCTGTGGCTGAGTGCCGAACTACTCGGGCGGCATCTTCGACGACCCGGTTTTATAGTATCAATCATACCGAGAGTACCAATGTTTTCATGTCTCCACATGGGTATGCCGAGGGATGCGGAAGGTATAATAAGATTTCTTTTTTGCCCCATCCTTGCGACATAGTCTGCGTGACGCGGGGTGTCAATCTTAGTGTATCGCACACGATGGTTGCGTATGCCACTAATGGTGGCCTTGTTGATGCGGATGGTCAGGTCGGCATGGTTGATGTGACTACTCTCGAAGGTAGCGACCTTGGGCAATCGTGGACCACCTGTGAAAATGTCATAAAGCTCACGAGCGACCACGGCATAGCGATTGGTAGAGGAGGGAGCATACCACTGCGCCAAGCATTCCTTGGTCTCACGCTTGACCTTCTTGAAGTTGTTTTCGGTCAGTTTATAACCTAGCTTTTCGACCCAATCGATAAACTCGGTGTCCTTGCCTGTCCACCAATGGAGGTCTTGAAATATCTTATGTACCACAACCCAATAGCCCTGTAACCACTTATGGGTGGATACATAGTCCTTTAGTTCGCGCTTGATGAGCGCAACGCGGCATAATGGGTTGAAGCAGGCGCGATCGGATGCGGTGAGGCTATCAGCATCTGTCTGCTGTGGAGCAAGCTCCTGACAGATAAGTTCGGGCTTGAGCCTCTCCACACTCACGAAGTAGTCTTGGTATACCTTCAACTTCTTCTTCGTCTCCTCCAGTTCACTGACCAAACTGGTCACGAGCTTGTAGTTGCTTACCTTTTCCTTTTGGTAGCGCACGAAGATGTCTTCAGAGATATGCAGCTTCTTCACCTCTAGCGTATCGTCAACCCTTATGAGCAACTGCTGGCCAGGACCCACCTTAATCTGGCGCTCCTCATTCTCGCCTTCGAGACGTATGTAGAGAGTGTGGGTCGTGGGCATGGTATCAGATTCTTAAAGGGTTAACAAAATATGTTCGCTATTATTGCAAAGGAATAACATTTTTCTGACACCACCAAACAATTCGCCGACATTTTTACAAATCACCAAAATCTTCGTCAAACGGCTCGCCCAAATAGGCATAGATAATCTGCACCTGACGAGGAGTGAGGTGGCGGTCATCGGGACGGTAATAGGCACGGTAGAGCTCATCGAGCAGTCCCTTGGCGCGATGCAGGTAGCGATTAAACATACGCAATGCGCTCTGAGGTGTCGCATGGGGGAAGTAGCGACGAGAAAGTGTAGTCTTGTTCATAGCGATTTAGTATTAGTGTTCGACTTATAAATACCCTATAAAGTTACTGAAAATCCGTGAGATATGCAAGAACTTGAGGTATTATTAGCTATTTCCAAAAATTACTTTTTATAGCCATCAGCGGCAGACATGGGCGGTATTATGAAGAGACGACATATCGTAATTTTGCATCGTAAATGATAACCGGTAACTCACTTACAAACTAAAAAACTTACTCACTTAAAAACTAAAAACACTATGAGCGTAACGTATGCTGTAAGAAAATGTAAGAACCCAGGCAAGAATGCCGTGGAAGGTGTAACCTACTATGCTTGTCGTTCTATCAAGCTGGACGACTACACGTTTGAAGAGTTGGCAGAGGACATCAGCTTCTCTACCACAGTGACCAAGCCCGATGCGCAGGCTGTGCTCGCCGTCATCAAGCCCTACATCACCAAGGCGCTGCTCGCTGGCCGTGCCGTAGTGCTCGAGGACCTCGGCCGCTTCCAGATCTCGCTGCAGAGCAAGTGCTTCTCACAGGATGCCATGGCA
>JAFZFF010000039.1 GCA_017556045.1 Bacteroidaceae bacterium
AGCCTCATTCATGTACCATACGCGTGCAGCCTCATTCTGTACGCGTATCAAAAGACGATAATGCGTCCATGTCAATTCGGGGCGCAGTGCGTCCCATTTGGGAAACATAAGATAAAACTGGCGAATACGGCGCAGTTCTCTCTCATCAAATCCCTTGCCGAACTCCTCGGTCAGGCGCACAGAAAGATCAGCCAACACGGCCTTTCCATATTCGGCACGGGTATTACCCTGTTGCTCATCCTCAACTATCAGTCGGCCAATGTTCCAATAAGCTGTGACCATTGCAAAATTCACAGCCTTATATGCCGTCTTACGTGCATTGATAAGTATTTGGCGGATTTCGGCAAACAGGGGTGACGATGCTGAAAGACCAATGTCCTTTATATTAGATTCTTCTGCCATAGTGCTACTCATTATAATATTTTCAGCAAAGATAATACAAATCTTTTATACCATAGTACCATTCTTCCCCTCTATTGAAAATGAAGAAGACACAAATACAAGTTTAGTACCTGGTTATTATTGCTATCTCTTTTCTTAGTTCCCACTCTTAATCACCTCTGCCATACACGGACGAGTACGATGAAACTTGCACGCTGATTTTTTTTCTCACGCGAATCTCGCGAAAAACGCGAAAGCCAAGTCCTATGAATAAGGCTCACACTGATCTCGCGAAGCACGCATTGTTTCACTCGCGTGTGTCGGCTCCGCCGAGTGCATACATTCTGGATGGTAGCTGCGAGCCTTGACTTTGGCCCCTTCGGGTGTCGACCTAAAGGTTCTGCGATGCAGCCTTCGCGTGATTAGCGAGATTCGCGTGAGAATTAACCATCTTTGTGTGAAATTAATTATTACATATCTTTGTGTTGGTTATCCCATCTTTTCCGCGATGCCCGAATCCGTCACCCCCTCAGCTTCTCAATCTGCTGCAGCACCTCATCAAGGCGTTTCTTGTTGGCTCGTTGCTGTGTGATGCCTAAGGCGATGCCGACGCCCATGGAGGCCACCCTCACGGGCAGCCTCCACCTCATTTGAAAAGTGCTATTTATGTTGATGATGTTGTCTCTTGTCTGAATTTTCAATTGTCCTCTATTCCTTATACAACGCCTCCACGGGATTCTCCTTTGCCGCGCGCCATGAGCGAGCCAGTACGATGGCACTTGTCACGGCCAGTACGATGAGCAGGGCGAGAGCGAATACCCACCAGTAGAGCGGGATGTGGTAGGCATAGCCCTGCAGCCAGCGCTGCATGATGAGGTAGCTCACGGGCACGGCGAAGAGGAAGGCCACGAGCACCATCTTGGCGTATTGCCCTACGAACATCTGCAATATCTGCGCAATCTTTGCTCCATGTACGCGGCGCACGGCAATCTCGCGACGACGATACTGGGTCTCGAAGTATACCAAGCCGAACACACCGAGCAGTGAGATGGCAATGGAGAGCAATGAGAAGATGGTGATGAGCGTAGTCAGTTTCTTCTCTGACTTATATTCGCTGCCCAGTTCCTTGTCGAAACCGTTGATGACAATCTCATCTGCCTTTACCGAAGCATCCATCTTGACCATGCAGTCGACGATATGGTTGCGCACAGCCTCAAGGTCGGCATGCGGAGCGGTACGTACATACAGGTGCTCATATCCGCGCCAGCCGTTGGCACCAAACACATAGAAGGCAAAGGGCGATACACCATACTGCAAGGGACGGAACTTGAAGTCTTCGCAGAAACCTACGACAGGCACTTCATCATTGTGTCCGCTTACCTTATCGCCCAGCACGAGACCAAATTCCTTGCGTGCCGACTCATTGAAGATGAAGACGCCATCGGCACGCTCATCGTCGAACATGAAGTCGCGTCCCTCGGTGAGCTTTATGCCCATGAAGCGGAGGAAGTCGTGCGCCACAGGGTAGCATTGGAAGTTGATCTGTTCGCCCTTGAAGTTGCGTCCCCAGCCCATACGGCTCTGCTGAACCAGTTCACCATTAGCAAAGGTGACATCGGCAATCATCGGGTTCTCCTTGAGCATTCCCTCAAAGGTCTCTCGGGTGCTGAACTCCTTGTTGATGCTCGCGGGAAGGTTGGTCGTGAGCAGGTGCTCCTTGTTGAAGCCCATATCGTACTTCATCATGTAGGAGTGCTGCAACTTGATGAAGAGGGAGCAGGTGATGAGCGCAATGGAGATGACAAACTGGAGACATAGGAGCGCGTAGCGCAAGCGACGACCCGAAGCACCATTACCAAACGAACCCTTGATGACGAACGCCGCAGGCATCGAGGTGATGTAGTAGGCTGGGTAGATGCTGCTGATGATGGCAAGCACGAAGCCTGACGCTACGATGAGCAGTGCTATCATCGGGTTATCACTCAGTTCGGCTGAGGTAGAGATAAGCCCCGTGAGTTCGGGAGCAATCATAAATACGAGGTATGCAGCAAGCAACAATGCAATAGCTACCAAGCCCATAGCCTCGAGCACGAAGCCCATGCGCAGTCTCCATGTGGAGCAACCGAAAATCTTCTCCGTATTCACGCGGCGTATGCGGCGCGGCACCATTGCCATAAAGAAGTTGATGAAGTTGACAAAGGCGATGACGATGATGAGCACGGCAATCACGAGCAAGGTCATCGTGGTAGTGCGGTTACCCATCTTCATGCCTGGCGACACTGTATTGACTGCAAAGTAGGTATCCTCCACTGCTGTGAGACGTATGGGGAACTCCGCTTTCAGCTCTTCGATATCGAACGTGTCATCCGCTTCTTTGATACGCTCATAGTACTTTTGGTAAATATTGTCCATAAACAAATCCTGCTGCCCGGCACTGATGAGTTTATAGTAATAGGTGTATCCCCATTCGGTTGAGTTGCTCAGATCTGCCTCCTCTCCCATAAAGAGCTCCAGTTTGTATAGGTCACAGCTCTTGGGGAAATCCTTGAAGATGCCCACTACGGTTAATGAGAAATCTTCGCCCAATTTGATGGCACTGTCCACGGTCAGGTTATGCTTAGCAGAGAATGACTCGCTCAAGATTACAGTGCCAGGCTCCTTCAGTCGTTCAAAATCGCCCTCTACAAGGGTAAAACCTATGACTTGCGGTGCATTAGGCATACCTGTCGTTGCTCTCACAACCAGTGTTTGTGGTTCTTCACTGCCTCCAAAGTCGTATACAGTCAAGGGGGCATCCCACGAAAAGAGGCTCATCGAGGTGAAACTCTCTACATTGTCATCGTTTTCTCCGATAAGGTGACCGTATGCATTGTTAATGAAGACTGACCAAGTCTTATCCTCACCCCATACTCCCTTCAACTCTAAGCGAAACACTCGGTCGGCATCGGGGAAACACTTGTTATAGCTAAAGTCATAGCTTACCTGCACCAAGATGATAAAGGCCGAGGCAAAGGCGATGCTCAAACCCAAGATGTTGAGCACAGACGATACCTTGTAGCGGCGCAGGTTCTTAAAAAATTCTTTCATTGTTGTATGGTATGTTTGTTCGTTTTATTCTGCTGCGAAGTTAATCGTTCGCGCAACCACCATTGCAAGAAAAAATGAAGAAAATGCTTTTTTCGATGAAAAGTGTCAAAAAATTGGACACTTTTTGTGGATACTCGCCAAAAAATAGGAGTTCATTGCACTGAAGAATAAAGAAGCACGCATGAAACCTACGAGGATTTCACGCGTGCTTATATGATGGTGTAATATTCTCTATGCTACCGAGCAACTTCCTGTCAGATACTCCTTTTTCAGATATTCGTACACATAGGACGGACTTTCCAAGTATAGTCCCGTCTCATCATCTTGCAGAGACAAGTGCAAGGAAGAGTTGTATATCACCTCTAAGGCTTCAGAGAGACGCAGGTTGAAGTCTCGCATCAAGAATAGGGTCATCTGATCCACTATCCTGTCTTTGAGGAATGCCCGTTTGTTATCTTCATGCCAATTGTCCTCCATTTTTCTTGCAGATAAGTGTAAGGTCATCTACAGCCTCATTTATAGACAACAGATGCTCTACATCGTAGAACTCATCGAGAAACTCAATCCCCTTGAAGCGATTGAGATAACGGAATGCTGCTTGCACAGTGAGGCTGAACCGCATTGCAAAAGCACGGATACAGGCGTTCACATAGGGTATTTTATACTTGTCGTTCATCGCATTATCTCTTCTTACAGGACAAAGGTACTATTTTTTTACATAAAACACAAATTGCCACGAATTTGTCAGGGGTCTTCAAGAATTATTTCTCACGCGATGCCTATAAAGCCACTCCATACAAACGTTATTGAAGAAGATGCGATAGAGCAAAAAGATACACGCGTGAAACCTGCAAGGGGTATCACGCGCGCATCTTTATATATCATTTGCCAGGATGTGTGGCTGCCTGCATCGTCCGGAAGAGAACTTTTCCATTGTTATTGCAGACCTTGACGATGAAGTTCCAACTGGGACGATCGAGATACTCATCCTTAGTAGTGAAACTGAACGCAAAGGATGTGTTGTCGCCTGCAGCCTTTATCTTGCAGTCATCGAATATCTGGTCGTCCTCATTGCCCCATATCTCGATGCGGCACTCTCCCGTATAGTCCTCTATGAAGCCACTGCAGATATAGGTATGTTGGATATACTCGTTGCCCGTCAATGTGGATACAGCTGCCTCGTCGGCTATGCACTCAATAGTCAGATGCGATAGGGTTATTCCGTCAAAGTCGAGTTTATCACAAGAAGCCAAAGAGAAGATGGCGGTCAATGCCACCAACGTATTGATGATTTTCTTCATAACTGTTTGTTTTATTAAAGTTTTTGCAAATATAAATCTTTTTATTGAATCGTACGTTAAGGCTGTTTCTTTCAGATGAAGATTTATATATCTTTAACGACTGTTATCTTCTATTATACCGCTGTATCTTGGGCTGGCCGTTGCAGTCAACATCACCGCTACCGTTGATATTGGCGTTTATAGACTCGGAGGCATAGCATTCGATGTCACCGCTGCCGTTGACCGTGGCGTTGACGTGTAGGCACTGCAGTTGATTGCATTCGATGTCGCCACTGCCATTGATGTCGTAGCTTGCCTCACGAGTCTTGCCTGCGAGGTGCACGTCGCCACTACCATTGATGCTCACGCTGACGCGCTGACTGATGAGGTCGTGCGCCTCGATGTCACCACTGCCATTGATATGGAATGTCAGCGATTCGGTGCGGATAGGACCTCGGAGCATCACGTCGCCACTGCCATTGACGCTGACACCAGAGAGCGCAGGGCTGTGGGCGATGACCTTGAGCTGCGAGTTAGTGGTGAAGTGATGCTTCGTGCCGCGCTTATAGGCTACGACCAATCGGCCGTGGTGGATGGTAGCCTCCACCTTGTCGGCAAGGTCCTCACTCACGATGAGGGTGACGCCGCTCTCATTGTTGCTACTCTGGGTATACTCCAAGTCGCCAGCTACGTTAAGGTCTATCAGGCTGAATGCCTCTGGATCTTGCAACTCGATGGTACAGATCTTCATTTCCTTATCTTTAACGGCTTTTACACGCCAGTTGCTTGCCATTGCCGTGATGCTCACGAGCAATGCCATTGCTGCACAGATGATGTTTCTTGTCTTCATATCGTTTTTTTGTTTTCAAGTTTTGTCTCTTCTCATGTGGCTTTTTTCCCCTCGCGAAAAAATGCGAGGATACATTTCGCGAGAGGCATTTTTTTAGAACTTAGTCTTTGCTTTTTTGCTGCCGCGAAGTTAAAGAGCCCTGCAAGCATTCGCCTCAAAAATTTTGCTAAAAATGCTTTTTCGACCGAAAATTGTCTAATTTTTTGACACTTTTTGC
>JAFZFF010000040.1 GCA_017556045.1 Bacteroidaceae bacterium
ATCGAATAATAATAGTAAAAATATATGAATATGAAGACAAAGATCTTTGCAATGGCAATCGCTGCCCTCGCGTTGGCGGCTTGCGACAAGAACAACGATGACTTTACCGTTGACAACTTAAAGGACACGCCTATCACCATCGCTTCGACGAATGTGGCTGATTTGACAACTCGTGCCATTAACAATGGTCTACTTGAAGGAACATCGGACGCAGAAGCAACGATGAGTGTATGGATTACAGGTTCAGATGACAAATACAGTGCTGACAATATGAAATGGTCGCACAATGGTGCATCATGGTCCAGCAACACTACCGTGTTGTATGAAGGTGCGGAGAAGCAAACAATCTATGCTCTGAGCCCTTATGTTACTACAGCTAGTTATGGCATGACAGTCGAAGCCGATGGCGTGAGCATGATAATCGATGGTAAAGTCGACTATCTAGTGGCGACAGAAACTTGTATTACAGGCAATCCTGTTCGCCTCAATATGTCGCATGCGCTTACTAAGCTGGTTCTTAACCCAACTTATGGCTCCGAGGTGGCGGAAGCTGATCGTAAAATCAAAGAGGTATCAGTGTTGGACATGTGTAATGAGGGAAAATTAAATATTGTCGACAATACTTGGAGCGAACAAGGAAATAGACATTATCAATTTGAAATGATCAATAATGAGGTGCTGGTTATGCCAATTGATAACTGCACGTCGTTTCGCATAAAGATTTATATGGAAGATGCTCGCGAGTTTGTGGCCAACATTAGTCTTGCAGATGTAGGTAACAAGTTGGAAGGTGGCACTAGATACACCATTAATCTCCAGATAGGTCGAGATGTTGTGGCAGTAGATGACGTCGCTGCGGCCTCTTGGGGAGTTCCCGTTAGTGGTGGCGAAGTTGTAACAAAGTAATGATCTAATTGTTAACGATTGACAGATATTGAGCAATGAAGACTTATTATAAATATATCATCCTTGCAGTGGTGGCACTGACCTTCGCTGCCTGTACACAAGAAGACGACTTCACTCCGCAGACCGACAGCGATGCTGTGAAGATTAACGCCACCATCGGCAAGCTTCAGACCCGTGTGGCATACGGAGACGATGGTACTACCAATTTTATCAACGGCGACAAGATTTGCGTGCAGAACATTTTGCGTGAGTCCAAGAATATCGCTACCTATACCTTTGATGGAAACACTTGGACCACTACCGATGCTCTCGCATGGAATGGCGGTACAGCAGAGAGCCAATTCCAGGCATGGTATCCTGCTACGGCATCGTTCGACAAGTTCACCTTGCCCACAGATCAGAATTCTATAGAAGAGTTACCAGCTGCCGACTGGATGACAGCTTCCATCAGTGCAATGGTGAAGCCTGATGACAAGACCATCAATCTTGCGTTTGAGCACAAGCTGGCAAAGATTACGGTTCAGATTACGGAGTTCACTTCGCAGTTCGGCGATGATCCAGACCTTATGGCTGCTACCATCTATTCTCTCAGCGATGAGTACGTTACTGTCAATGGAGGTATCCAACCTGTTCTTAGAGGTAATGCTGCAACAGCTATCGTTTGCCCGGGCAGATATGCTGTTGGTACAAACTTGATGGAGATTAGAATATTCGACGCCGGCCGTGAAACCTATCATGAAGTACCTGTCAACGCCTTCTTGACGGATACCGGTCTTGAAGCGGGCAAGCATTACACTTTCTCGCTGAAAGTTGGTAAAGATGTCATTTCTATCAATAAGGTGTACGTTGAACCTTGGACAGAAGAGGTGATAAATGGTGCTGTGGCCGATAATGTGTCAACATATACCTATTTTCCTGATAGACACGCCTTCTATGTTTTTAAGTCAGAAAGTTTTTATGATGCCATAGAACAAGCTGAGTATAGTACATCTAAATCAAATCCAGCTACCGTTAAATTGATGGCAGATATAAAGTTGGACGACGAACTGTTAGTACCGAGAGGACGTATAATATTGGATCTGAATGGGCATGTGATTACAGCATCAGATGATGTTGAGTGCGTGATCAGAGTAACTGGCTCGGATTTTATCATTGATGATACTTCAGCCGGTAAACAAGGTAAGATTGTAGGCGGATTGAATTGCAAGAATATCGTACACTATGAGACTACCTGGAGCGATAAATACACTATCAATAACGGAACATTCCAAGGTTCTGCAAATACTGTATCGGTCATTGAATGCACCCAGGCAGGGGCGCTTATTATTAACGGTGGAACATTTGTGGGCGGTACCTATTCTGTGAAAGCAGAAGCTGATAATATTAGTATTGCAGGAGGTAATTTTGTTGGTGCGACATACGACCTCAGCATAGGCAATAAAATAGGGTGTATTTCTTACAATGCAGAGACAGGCCAAGGTGCTACATTCTATGATGGTGTCCAATTGCATGGTGAATGCACACTTAAAAATCTCATGTCGGCAGATGCCGGATATTTTGATGCGGATGGTGCTCAGATTACAGTTGCTGACGAACAGACATCCATTGAGGGAACAGTAACGGTGAAGAGAATCGAAGCAGCCGAGTAAATAAAAAATAGGGTTGCGACGGCTGTAGCTTAGGATAAGCATCCTAATAAACGAATACTAACATAGAACTATGGGGGCGTGGCTCCCATAGTTCGTATATAAACACAGATAGAGACCATGACCGAACAAGAACTACTACAAGTGCCTGAGGAGCTGCGCGAGACGTTCCGCATCCTCGATGAGCAGGGCTGGAACCCCCAGCTGTATGATACCCCCGTGCCCTACTATGACAATCGTGTGCCGTGCGGCACGCCCAATGAGTTGGGCGATGTGGTGCCCGATGGCTATATGATGCTGCCGCATGGGTTGCCCGGTGTGGAGTCGGTATTTGGGCTTAGCGTGAGCGGCGACTCTATGGTGGACATAGGCATCGAAGATGGTGACCGACTCGATGTGCTCGCTACGAGCGTGGCGCACGATGGCAATATCGTGGTGGTGATGATTGACGGAAGGTGCATGGTGAAGTCGTTCATCACCGATGAGAAGGGGCAGCACTGGCTGGTGCCACGCAACAAGAAGTATCGCCCCAAGCGCCTTACGGGGAAGGATGACGTGCGTATCCTGGGGCGTGTGGTGGGCATACATAAGCCCGAGCCGAGAGACTCGTACCGAGACCTCATGCGTGAGGTGCGTGCCGAGGAGCTGCGCGAAGCTGCGGAACGCGACACCGTTGACGTGCCCGTAGAGGAGGTGGTGCGCCGTGTGGCTCCGATGGTGACCCTGGGCCGCCAGTGGTATGCGGTGTTTCGCGCCATAGTGGACAAGCGCGGATGGGGTAAGCATGATGTAGAGGGGTTCGTGAAGATGGTGGCGCGTGCCGTACCCGAGCATGAGCACCTGCCCTCGGTGAAGGAGGTGAACCGCATGATGGTGGATAGCTTTGCGCGTGCTGTGCCGCTATGGGATGAGCGTGATGCTCCCGTATCGGGCGAGCGATTCAAGGCATATCTGCGCATAGCACAAGCTACAGCCGAGATATGGGATGGCTACGCATCATAAAGGAAAAACTCTCCCAAAACTCTCCCAAACTCTCCCCGAAAAGGGGCAAAAAGGGTGAAAACTCCCACCCAAACCGAAAACTCTCCCTTTTTTCATACAAAAACTCTCCCAAACTCCCACCCACGTGGGAGTTTTTTCTTTGCCTCTATATTTGCCCCTACCTTTGCAGTGTCAATGAACGACATCGCGAGCTTCGGCTGCACTCGCTGAGCATTATAAGCCTGCTTATATGCGCTCGTTTGCACGAACCTTGCAGTGTCAATGAGACAAGAGGAAGCCATTGACGGTGCGCACCTAAACCCTCGTAACTATAAAATGAAAAAACTATTATGAACACAACGATTCAGATTTTTGAGAACAGCGAGTTTGGTGCTATCCGCACTATGAGTAACGAACAAGGCGAGCCCCTCTTCTGCGCCAAGGATGTGGCGATGGCGTTGGGGTATAATAACGGACGCGATGCTATACGCAGACATGTCGATGAGGGGGATGTCGCGAAACACGACACCCCTACCACAAGCGGTATTCAGCCGATGCTCTATGTAAACGAAAGCGGCCTCTACGCCCTCATCCTCTCAAGTAAGATCGATAGTGCTCGCCGATTCAAGCACTGGGTGACCTCGGAGGTGCTGCCCGCCATCCGCAAGCAGGGGGGATATATGGTGGCCCGCGCAGATGAGAGCGACGAGGTGATCATGGCACGAGCTCTACAGATCATGCAGGCCACGCTGGAGCGCCGCGATGCCGAGATAGCGCTGCTCCGTCCCCGCGCCGACTATGCCGACCATGTGCTCGACTCTATATCGTGCTTCACCGTCTCGCAGATCGCCAAGGAGCTCTCGATGACGGGCCGCGAGCTCAACCGCATCCTCTGCCAGCGCGGCATACAGTACCCGCAGTCGGGGCAGTACCTCCTATACGCCAAGTATGCCCGCCGCGGCTATGCGCAAAACCGCACCTTCGAGTACCGCAAACGCAATGGTGACCTCGTCACTCACACCTACCTGGTGTGGACTGAGATGGGTAGGGAGTTTATACATAAATTGAAGATTAAAAACTAATTACCCCTCGCTGATTTTTTAGGCCTCACGCAGAAATATAGGATATCTCCAAATAAATTTGCTCTTATTTTTATCGTTTATGAATAAATAAAGTCAGGTTTCCTTACGAAGGGGGTTCCACGCTTGATAACGGCAAACATTCGTAGCAATAGTTTGAATTTAATGGCATTTGCAACGACCCCATAGGCTTTTCCCTCTGCCATTTTTCGTTCATAGTATTTCCTGATTTCTTTGTCGTGATTTATACATGATCGGACAGCACCAGTTAGGTCAGCTTTCAGCATTTTAGCTCCAGGTTCAACATGGGTTCTACCTCTTACACTTGTGCCCGATGTGTGTTCAAATGGAGCCACGCCGATATAGCTTGCATACTGTCTGGCATTGTCGAACATCTCGAAGTTATGCGTAGCTATTATCGTGTTAATGGCATTGACAATACCTATCCCATCAACGGATAGCAGCAGGTGATAATTGGTTCTCATCTTCTCATCAGCCTCTATA
>JAFZFF010000041.1 GCA_017556045.1 Bacteroidaceae bacterium
GCATTTTCCAATAGTTCTGATTGCAAATGTGTACCAGATAGAGGTATAGGATTATCTCGGACGATGAAAACCTGTCATAGGCATTCATCCTCCAAAATCCTTCTATGATATTGATGTAGTTCATATAATTTTACCTCTTCTAATTTTGTTGATGCTGCAAAATTATACAGTCACAGTTAGAAGAGGTAAAATTCTGATTGGTATATATTGGCATGCCGTTAAATGCCATTCTATGAGATAAAGGATCTACGAAAAGAGCTGAGGCAAGCGCTTTTTGAACAGCTGTTTTATCGGCTCTTTCTCGGAGTCAAGGAAACCATCAGAGAGATATTTGTTGTAATTGGAACGACCACCCACACAAGGGAACTCCTTTTTGGCTGCTAAGTATGGCAAGCGGGTTATAATACCAAGCTCCATAGCGCACACGATAACAAGGATAGCATCTTTGCCTCGTCTGTCTGCAATGGCATCGTGCATAACAATCGTTATTTCATTTGCGCAAGATTGGTCTATAATGCAGGTTGAAAACTCCGGTTCTGCTTTGGATCGTTTGTTTGCATTGGGTGTACATATCATGTCGTCATCTAGTTCTGCTATCAGTTTTTGCATCTCCGACACAAACTCGGATGACATATCCTCTACTTTTATCTGCTCTTGCATATTTTTGAAGAACTGCACCCCTTGAATGATTAGGCTGTTCATAGCCGTCGCTGATTTTGGGGACTTTGCCATATCAGCAAATGACTTTTGAGGATTGCCGACCATCTTAGCAAAAAGTTCGGCAGTTTCATTCATAGAAGCAAGTTCGGGTACAATCAGGTTCCCGTCCTTATCAACATTCTCGGCTATAACCGAAAGGACATACTGAATATTTTTGTTGATTGCCTTTTCGTCAATAAGTATATTCTCCATATTAAATTTCTACTGATTTTAGCATTGTTGCAACTCAAAGTTATAATGCTTTTTACAAACAAAATCAAATTGACATAAATTAACGCCTAAAACCTATGAAAAATTAAAATTATTTTCAAAATCATACTTTAAAATCATACTATATTTTTGATTTTCACCTTGTTTTATGGTAAATATCGGTCAGCCGATACATGCCGCCACGTTTATTATGCGAATGGTAAAAGGGGATATAACTTTGCGGTGTAATTCATAAAAACAAGGATAATTAAACACTCGAAAATATGATAACAGGATTAGAATCATTAGGCAATTTGCAGACTCCGTTGAATACCGTGCTTGAAAATCTTGCCGACACGATTGCTGATAAAGTTATAGCGAAGATTAAGGCAGAGGAATCCAATAAGCCGAAGTATTATACGCGCAAAGAATTGTGTGAGATATTACACGTGACTAATCCTACTGTGATAGAAATGGTAAAGCGTGGAGAAATCCGCGAAAAGAAAATAGGTGGGCGCATCCTCTATGATGCTGCCGAAATTGACGAGGCAGTAAAAGAGAATAAGATTTTCCGCTATAAAAGGAGAAAGAACGATAGATTCTAATGTTTTTCTATTCAAATCCTGTTAATGCCTGTTTGCCGTCCGCATCGGTAGATGGGCATTTTCTTTTCCGGCTCAACTGCAAAAGTTGAGGGGTAAAAATAAAAGTTATATATTTGCTGTCAAGAAAATTCAAATCTTATGAAACTTGACGGTTATTCATTACTTCTTCCCGAAGGCACACTTGATTATTTTGATGTTATAAACGTAGTAGAGGATTCCACTCAGATAGTGATATACCTTGAAGAGAAAAATCTTGTTCCCGATGAGTATAAAGATAAAGACACAGAGAGCAAAGGCTTCTACGAACCTGTGGTAGTACGCGATTTTCCCATTCGCGGCAGAGAGGTGTTTCTGAATGTCCGTCGTAGACGTTGGATCGTAAAGCCCGACGGGCAATACATCTCCCGCAATTGGTATATGGTTGCTTCGGGCACCTCTATGACGCGTGAATTCGCGTCTTTTTTAAAAGAGATATGTAGATAGTCTACCCGTAAGCTGTAAGACTATCGGTACATTGTACGGTGTAGACGGTGACAAGTTCGAACGTCATTACCGCGATCACCTAAGTGGTTATCACAATTGGGAACAGTTGCCTCACGCATCAGAATGGGTTCTGTTCGAAAAGAATGTAGGTGCTTATGTGGGATTGGACGAGGTCTGCCTTTCTCGTGGCGAGCTGTACACTGTACTGATAAACAAGGAGAGGAAAGGTGGTAAGGGAAGTATTATAGCCATAATAAAAGGGACACGCGCAAAGGATGTCTGCAAGGTGCTTTTACAGATGCCTCGTCGCCGACGCTATCAGGTTAGAGAAATAACTCTTGATATGGCTCCCAATATGGCACAGATAGCGAGAGCCTGTTTCCCTGCCGCACGTCAGGTGATAGATCGTTTTCACGTTCAGCAACTTGCCTTTGAGGCATTGCAAGATATGCGTGTAAAGGCGCGTTGGGATGCGCTTGATGAAGAAAACCGCGCAATACTAAAAGCAAGAATAGAAAACCGCACTTACACTCCGACCGTCTTTGAGAATGGAGAAACCAGATGCCAGCTACTTGTCAGGAGTATATATCTTCTTTATAAGAAAGAGAGTCTTTGGAGCAATGAACAGCGTGCACGAGCCGAAATCCTTTTCCGTGAATACCCCGAAATCAAGAAAGCGTACTACCTGGCAATGGGACTCGGGCTTGTATACCATAAGGCTAAATCCAAGGGCGAGGCATATACTATGCTTGCACGATGGTATGAAAGGGTTGAAAAGAGTGGCTTTGCCGCATTTGCAAAGGTTATGAGAACCATACATATGCATTATGAGGAGATACTTAACTTCTTTGACAAACGTTCCACAAATGCGGCAGCGGAATCATTTAATGCAAAAATAAAAGCCTTTAGGGCGCAGTTCAGAGGGGTAAAAGATAAAGAATTTTTCCTTTTCAGATTATCTAAATTGTATGCTTGATTTTAAAATCCCTCAGAATTTTACGTTGATCCTCTTTTCCCTTATTTTGAAAATTGTGTGGTGATAAGAATAAAATGTGGTGACAATGTGGTGACATTTCGCTGAAAAGAATAAAAAGAAAAATCGCTAACAGTTTGATTATTCAACTATTAGCGATTTTCTTGGTGGTGCCACCAGGAATCGAACCGGGGACACAAGGATTTTCAGTCCTTTGCTCTACCAACTGAGCTATGGCACCTTTCCGTTTTGCGAGTGCAAAGGTAGTATGTTTATTTGAATCTGCAAAACATTTTGCGATTTTTTTTACAAAAATCTTCATTTTTCTTAACTTTTCGAGAAAAACAGGCTTTTTCGAGGCTATTTTGGGTAAAAACGGGAGCGAAAAAGAAAAATATTTTGTAATTCATAATTCATATTCCATAATTTATTTGTACTTTTGCACTCGCAAAACGGAAAGTAGCGCAGTTGGTAGCGCACTACGTTCGGGACGTAGGGGTCGGGCGTTCGAGTCGCCTCTTTCCGACTGCAGGAGCAGCATCGATGGCATAAGCCACGGATGCTGCTCTTTCTTTATACTTAAAACAAATATTGTTCGAAAGCGAATATTGCTGATTTCCAACATCTCGCAAGATAAATAGCAGAGATATAACAAAAGGCCATGAAGAACTGCCACAACAGTCCCCATGACCTTTATATATTGCGTGATTATTAAAAACTAAAGCTACATTGTAGGCCGTAGGCTTGGTTGCGCAGAGTGGTGCCGCGCGTATCGACGATACTGGGGCGTACCTGCACTGTGAGATCCTCAGTGATGTCAAAGTTTGAGAGCTCGGCATCGACGTAGGCATCGACTACAGAGATAAGGTACACACCGATGAAGCAGAATATGCTCATATCGCGCTGGCGACGATAGTTGTCCTTACGGTTCTTGAAGACTCGCTTGAGGTAGTCCTTGTTGGCCTCCACATTATAGCGAGGCGGGAGGAAGTCTTCGTAACTTGCGGTACCAGGATCATCATCCATAATATCAAGGTAGGCCTGCGAGTAGTCGCTATACATCTGATTGTTCCAATTGAGGGCGTAGGCACAGCCGAGGAAGCCACCATAGACAATGGGGAGCTTCCAATACTTGTGATTATAAATCTGTCCGCCTCCAGGGAACACAATGCCTGCCCAAGTGGCTTTGTTGGGATCGGGAGTAAAAGAGGTGAGCTTCTGCAAACGTTGTTCGCGACGCAAAGACTTACGGGCGCTATCTACAGCTGCCGTAGACACTGGCATGGCTGATACAGAAGAGGCAGCCGCCTCGACGGGGCGATCTACAGTATTGAGGGGCACCACTCCAAGCTCATTGACCGTAGAGCGATAGAGCGAGTCGCTGACAAGAGCGAGACGTTTGCGAGAGAGGGTGTCGACCACGAGCTGTGGCACAGAGTCGGGCACCAAGACACTCGAGGCATCAAGGGTGACACCATGCACTGCCATGCAGAGGACTGCGCAGAAGGTCAGCAGAGCAAGCCGTATGTAACGATGAGCGGATATCATGCTTTGAGTCTGTCGAGCAAGGTGATGATGCGCTCCAGCTCCTCTTCGTTGCTAAAGCTGATAGCAATCTTACCCTTACCCTTGGGGTTGCAAGTGAGCTGCACATCGGTTTGGAAGAATGCCGCGAGCTGCTTCTTGAGGGGTTCGTACTCTGTGGGGATAGACTTGCCACTCTTCTTAGCCGCAGGCTTAGAAGACTTGACCTCCTTAACCATCTCCTCAACCTTGCGCACTGAGTAGCCAAAGACCTGAATATCTTGGAAGAGATTAATCTGGTCTACTGGGCTGTCGAGTGAGAGGAGGGCACGAGCATGCCCCATGTCGAGCTCTCGGTTCTTGAGGGCCATCTGTATCTGTGCGGGGAGCTTGAGCAGACGCAGGTAGTTGGCGATAGTGGTACGCTTCTTGCCTACACGCTCGCTGAGACGCTCCTGAGTAAGGTCGTACTCCTCCAGCAAGTGCTGGTAGGCAAGAGCGATCTCCATAGCGTTGAGGTCTTCGCGCTGGATATTCTCGATGAGGGCCATCTCCATCACATTCTCATCATCGGCAGTGCGTATGTATGCGGGTACGGCAGTGAGTCCTGCGAGCTGTGAAGCACGGAAACGACGCTCACCTGCTATGATCTGATAAGTGCCGTCTTCCATCTTGCGCAGGGTAATGGGCTGGATGATACCAATCTCCTTGATAGAGTCAGAGAGCTCCTGCAGTGCCTCTGCATCAAACTCACGACGAGGCTGATTGGGGTTGGCCTTAATCTGGCTTACGGGAATCTCACTAATTGACGACGAACCGCCTGTCTTGACGGTATCGGTAGAGATGAGGGCATCAAGCCCACGTCCTAATGAGGGATATTTCTTTTGTGCGGCCATGCGTAATAGTTAATAGAGGTGATAAGGGGAAAGATGATTATGCATTTTTCTTAACGATCTCTTGTGCCAGAGCGAGGTAATTTTGCGCACCCTTAGACTCTGCATCATAGAGGATGGCAGGGATACCATGGCTGGGAGCCTCACTCAAGCGAACATTGCGCTGGATGACGGTATCAAACACCAATTCCTGGAAGTGGCGACGCACCTCATCGAGCACTTGATTGCTCAAGCGGAGACGTGAGTCATACATGGTGAGCAGGAAGCCTTCGATACCGAGAGCGGGATTGAGCTTTGACTTGATAATCTTAATGGTATTGAGCAACTTACTGATACCCTCAAGAGCAAAGTACTCACACTGCACGGGGATAATCACCGAGTGGGCTGCTGTGAGCGCATTGACGGTAATAAGACCCAGCGAAGGCGAACAGTCGATAAGGATGTAATCATACTCACTATCAAAAGGCTCGAGCATACGCTTCATCACGGTCTCACGACCTTCGAGGTTAAGCATTTCGATCTCAGCACCTACAAGGTTGATATGTGAGGCGATGACGTCGAGACCCTCGATATCGGTAGTGTAGATGGCCTCGCGAGGATCGCGACCACCGATCAGACACTCATAGACAGAGCAGTCGACAGTCTGGATATCGATACCCAAGCCCGAAGAGGCGTTAGCCTGAGGGTCAGCATCGATGAGGAGCACCTTCTTTTCCAACGTTGCAAGTGAGGCAGCGAGGTTGATAGCTGTAGTAGTCTTACCGACACCACCCTTTTGATTTGCCAATGCAATAATCTTTCCCATTGTATATAGTTATAGTTTTTCGTTTTGTCTCTTAATTACAAAGAAAATGACACATTTTCACATGTCTTTGTTTTTCAAGGTGCGAATTAAATAATAATATTGCTAATTCGCTCAAAAAAAGTACTAAACTTTCTAAAAATGTGGAAAACTTGCCGATTTTGTTGATAACTCTATACTTACGCACCACAAATGCGGTAAAAAAAAACATTTTTTCGACACCTCCGTTTATACCTACAGAGCAGCTGGACCATGCAACGCCCAGAGTTACCCCCAAAAGGCCTTATACATCGCAAAAAAGCCCGAAAAGACCGATGGGAAAAGCCAAGGCCCAGAGGCCCTCAAATAGAGCAAAAACACGATGAAATAGGCGTTTTTTGACAAATCTTTTCAGTTTATTTATCGGATTTCACCCCTGTAATGGCATATTTCACCCCATTAGGAGTTTAGTCCCTACGCGAATGAATGTAACCTACAAATCCCGAAATAGTAAAAATAAAAGCCGAACTTTGCATCGAAATAAGCCAAAATACAGCAATGATTAAACATTATCTGAATCACGTGGAGAATGCCATCAAGAATCATTGGGATTCTCCTGCTATTACCAACTATGGTAAGAACACATTTACTTTCGGACAGGTAGCTGAGAATATCGAGAAGCTCCACATCCTGCTGCAAGAGGCAGGCGTGACCAAGGGCGACAAAATCGTACTCTGCGCTAAGAACTCTGCCGAGTGGGCTGCATCGTTCATCGCTATCGGCACATTCGATGGTGTAATGGTACCCTTGCTCAATGACTTCTTGCCCGAGAGCATCCAGAACTTGACCAATCACTCTGACGCGACAGCTATATTCACCGAACCCGAAATTTGGGAGAAGATGGACGCTGAGAAGATGCCCAATATCAACATCGCTATCAACATCCTCACCTTCACTCCTATGTATACTAAGGGACACGCCGTGAACGCACAGGAGTTTCACGACAAGTGTGAGCAGATCTTCAACGAGCGCTTCCCCGAAGGCGTGAAGCCCGAGCACATCAGCTACCCCACAGGTAACCTCGACGAGCTGGAGCTTATCAACTACACCTCTGGTACCACCAGCGACCCAAAGGGCGTAATGCTCTCAGCACGCTCTATCAGTTCAAACGTAGAGTTCGCTATGAAGCACATGCCCAACCAACCCGGATGGCACATCCTCTCGATGCTTCCCCTGGGCCACATGTATGGTATGGCATTCGAGTTCCTCTACCCCTTGGCATCAGGCTGCCACATCTTCTTCTTGGGTAAGACTCCCACTCCCTCAGTGCTCATCAAGGCATTGGCAGAGGTGAAGCCCTATATGCTCGTGACCGTACCTCTCGTAGTAGAGAAGATCTTCAAGGGCAAGGTGATGCCTACACTGAACAAGCCGTTGATGAAGGTATTGACCTCAATCCCCGGCATCAACAAGATCATCTACAACAGTGTACGCAGCAAGCTCATCGCTACCTTTGGTGGTAACCTCGAGCGCGGTAGCCTCATCGTAGGTGGCGCGGCTATCAACGAGAAGGTAGAGAAGCTGATGAAGAAGATGAACTTCCCCTACACCGTAGGTTATGGTATGACAGAGTGCGGCCCGCTCATCTGCTACCGCAACTGGAGAACCTTCGCTATGCGCTCATGCGGACAGAAGGTAGAGCGCGTAGAGGTACGTATCGACTCTGAGGATCCCCGCAACGTAGTGGGCGAGATCCAGATCAAGGGTGACAACGTGATGATGGGTTACTACAAGAACCCCGAAGCTACCAAGGCAACCTTCACCGAAGATGGCTGGCTCAAGAGCGGCGACCTCGGTGTGGTAGACGCAGATGGCAACGTATTCATCAAGGGACGCTCTAAGAACATGATCCTCAGCGCCAGCGGACAGAACGTATACCCCGAGGAGATCGAGGACAAGTTCAACAGCATGCCCATCGTGATGGAGTCTATCGTCATCAGCCGTGGCAATCGCATCGTAGCGCTCGTAGTACCCGACATGGATGCATACAAACGTCTCGAAGGCAACACCAAGAGTGTCGAAGAGATTATGAATGAATACTTAAAGCAAGTCAATGCCGAAATGCCTGCATACAGCAAAGTAGGCCTTGTAGAGCTTCGCGAAGAACCCTTCGAGAAGACCCCGAAGCGCAGCATTAAGCGTTTCCTCTACTCGTAATTGGTACGGACGTTGAGGAGAAGACTCAACTTTAGACCAAAAAAAATGCCAAAAAGTGCGGATTTCAACCAAGAAATCCGTACTTTTGGCTTTTAAATCAGTTAGACCCCAAAAAAAGAGCATGAATTTCTTCTCACAACATATCCCCCAATACCTGCTTACCAGACGCAGCCTGACCATCATGGTGACCTCGGCTGCTGCCTTTGCCTTCCTCTTTATCATCATCTACAAGCCTTTCAATGTAGAGCACTGGGCAGAGGTGTCGCGATTTGTATTCATCGCCTGCGTGCTGGGTATCGTATTGCTGGGTATGAGCATAGCCGCTATCAGCCGTATCATCATGTGCTACCACGCCAAGAAGCATACCATCAACTATCTACAATACATCGCATGGGTATTCGTAGAGCTGGTACTGATGTCGGTAGCCTTTACCATATGCTCTACGCTCACGGGCGTACAGCTCGACATTGCCGAGGCTTTTGAGAAGTCACTGCTCAACACCTCGCTCATCCTGCTCATCCCCTATATCATCAGCATCACTGCCTTCACCCTACAGGACCGCAATGAGCGCCTCAGACAGATCGAGGATGACTATGACAAAGCCATGCAGCAGCGTCTCGACACCAAGAGCCTCATCTCCTTCTACGATGAGCGTGGTGAGCTGCAGCTCTCTGTGACCAAGGACAACCTCCTCTACATCGAGAGTGCTGACAACTACATCAACGTATGGTACATGAAGAGCAACATGCCCAAGAAGCTGATCCTACGCAACACGCTGAAGCGTACCGCCGAGCTGCTGGCCGAGACAAACGTCATGCGCTGCCATCGCGGCTTCATGGTCAATATGGAGCAGGTCAAGGTGTTGCGCCGCGAGAAGGAGAGCTTCTATCTCGAGCTGGGTGTCGAGGGAGTAAAAGACATCCCCGTATCGAAGACGTACGGGGATGCTGTCATGAAGTGGTTGTCGATGTAATCTCTTATTTCAAGAGTTAAAAGAAGTTAAGGGGAGATAGCACTTCGCTTTGCTTCGTTGAGGAGTTAAAGACCAATAGTACTTTCGCGCGTTCGACGCATTTGGCCTTTATCTCCATTTAACTCCATTTATCTCCTTATCTACTCAAAAATTCATCCATGATTCTGCTTGTCGGCAGGATAGTCTACCTCATTGAGCACCTTGCCGCCCTTGACGCGTATCCAAGTCTTTATTGAGCGGCTACCCTCGGTAATCTCTATCACGCGAGCTCCGTTTCCATAGGGAAGACCATTGTATACAGTCTCACCTCCCGTGTAGCGTCCATAGCCCAGCATGATGCCCTGCCACTCAGTCACGTAGTCGTTTACATGGTCGTGACCCACGAATACGCCCATCACGTCACCAGCTTTCTTCATCGCATTACCCATACCGCTATTGATCTGAGGCGAACATGCTCTCTCCTTGCGAGTACCTACGAAGAAGGCATTCTCATTGGCCACCGCATCGTGATACTCGGGCAGAGGGATGTGAAAGAAGGCCAGCGCAGGCAGCGGCTTGCCCTCATTAGCCTCGGTATACTGCTTGCTGGTGCGATTATACCAGTCGATCTGATCATTCTTGATCCAGCCATAGCCACGTATCTCCTTCACGGTAGAGTACGAGTTGCTGTCAAACATATAGAGCAGCGCAGCATCCCTGGTGCCATCGGCCGACTTTACGGGAAGCACAAAGTTACACACACCCGATACGCCCTCGGCTGTAGTATTCAGGTTACCAGCCTTAGTCTGCACATACTCTGTAAGCTCCTTACGATTCATATCCTGCTCATCATCGTGGTTACCCCAGGTCACGACGAAGGGAATCTTGCGCTTGATGGTAGCCTCCAGAGCCTTGTCCAAGCCCTCGCGAGCAGGCTTAGCAAAGATTACGTCACCGGTAAACACCACCAAGTCAGGCTTCTCAGCATCGAGCACCTCTGCCATACACTGACCAGCTTCGTCAGAGGCAGGATTGCCGTATACCCAGTGCACATCGGTAAACTGCACGATCTTAAACTTGTTCTTCTTGTTGAACTTCAGTCCTTCACCACCTTTTGCCATCGTAGGCAACACACACATCAGCGCCATCACTGCAGCGCAGAAAATCTGTCTCATCTGTCTCATTGTGTTTGTCATTTATTATATGTTTATCAGCTTCAATATAACGTAGCCATTATTGCTCCTTCAACCCTACTGCAAAGATACAACATCCCACGCACCATAGCAAGTTTTCAGAGCAAAAGTTTTTCGAGCCGTACCAAAACCCCGCCCTACACACACCTATCACACTGATTCTCAACACACAAGCAAGCATTAAATCTACGATTATTTTTCAACAATAGTGAATATCGTGCTCATATCTCCCACGCGTCCAACGTGCCTGATGACAGCATCTTGGGGTGCTTACAATTACGATTACAGTTAATATGCGCACTCACGATAGAGGCAAATATACTGTTGAGTAAAAACTCTTATTTTATATATTAGATATACGTAGTATATATAATATAAAAATAAGCCATATTATTATATACCCACTCGATAAAGACAGAGCAAAGTAACTGTAATCGTAATTGTAATCACTTTACCTTTTGCCGCCGTACAGGTACGTTATGCTATTTTCGGTAAGGCACGCCGATAGTGCCATACAATCGATAAATCGCCGCCACACGCGCACCATGCGAGTAATAATCAATTTCCTTCAACGCGCTGTAATCAAGCGCATTACGCTCAAGATACCGCAAAATAAAATACACTAAAGTACAGTAAAGTACACTAAAATACAATAAACGTAAAGGCCAAAAATCTTTGTAGTAACTTTGCCTTCGCAATTGAGAATTGATAATTGAGAATGGAGAATTTGCCGTCCGGAAGGCATCACCATCAACCCTCAACTCTCAACCCTTAACCCTTAACCTTTAACCCCTAATTAACCACCCCCTCAACCCTCAATATGAACCCTAAAAACAATAGAGCCCATCCACGCTGAGATACCCCAGAAAATGTCACTCTCCGCCACAGATAGATAAAAACATATGAAATATATCCTCATACGCTTCGCTTAATCGAAATTTTGCACTATCTTCGCGCTCATAAATAAGTTTACAAGTATGACAAAGAAGATTTTGTTGCTCGGTTCGGGCGAGTTGGGAAAAGAGTTCGTCATCGCAGCACAGCGATTGGGACAGTATGTAATTGCTTGTGATGCCTATGCTGGCGCTCCTGCCATGCAGGTGGCCGACGAGTACGAGGTATTCAGCATGCTCGACGGAGAAGCCCTCGACGCTGTCGTAGCAAAGCATCGTCCCGACATCATCGTCCCCGAGATTGAAGCTATACGTACCGAACGCCTCTACCACTTCGAGGAGGAGGGCATACAGGTAGTCCCCAGCGCCAAAGCTGTAAACTTCACCATGAACCGTAAGGCCATCCGCGACCTCGCAGCTCAGGAGCTCGGACTGAAGACCGCACGCTACTACTATGCCAAGTCATTGGAGGAGCTCAAGGAGGCCGCAGAGAAGATTGGCTTCCCCTGCGTGGTAAAGCCTCTAATGTCATCTTCGGGCAAGGGTCAGTCGCTCGTGAAGAGCGCCGACGAGCTGGAGCAGGCATGGACCTATGGCTGCGAGGGTAGCCGTGGCGACATCAAGGAGCTCATCATCGAGGAGTTTATCCGCTTTGATAGCGAGATCACCCTGCTCACCGTGACTCAGAAGAATGGCCCCACCCGCTTCTGCGCACCCATCGGCCACGTACAGAAGAGTGGCGACTACCGCGAGAGTTTCCAGCCCGCACCCATCCGCCCCGAGCATCTCGCCGAGGCTCAGATGATGGCAGCCAAGGTGACCGAGGCACTCACGGGAGCTGGCATTTGGGGTGTAGAGTTCTTCCTCAGCAACGAGAATGGCGTATACTTCTCAGAGTTGTCACCCCGTCCGCACGACACAGGCATGGTGACCCTCGCAGGCACACAGTGTCTCAACGAATTTGAGCTCCACGCACGCGCCGTACTCGGCCTGCCCATCCCTGAGATTGAGCAGTACCGCATGGGAGCCAGCGCAGTGATCCTCTCCCCCATCGCGTCACAGGAGCAGCCCCGCTACCGTGGCATGGAAGAGGCCGTAGTAGAGCCCGACACCGATATCCGCATCTTCGGCAAGCCCTACACCAAGGTCAACCGCCGCATGGGCGTGGTGGTATGCAATGCCCCCAATGGCAGCGACATGGATGCTCTGCGCGACAAGTGTAAAGCAGCCGCAGCTAAGGTAGAGGTATATTAAGCCCAAGACATACTCCCCACCCGCGTGGGAGAACAGAGGCGAGAGGTCATCACATGGCTTCTCGCTCTTTTTTATCTTAAAAAATGACAAAAAGTAAGAAAAAAGTGGTTAAACCATGCGAGATTTCAAAAAATAGCTATACATTTGCTACAAAATAACAACGAATGTAAAATCTCAATGACATGGAAAAGATTGACGAATTAGATAAGAAGATACTGGAGATGCTCTCGGTGAACGCACGTATCCCCTTCAAAGATGTAGCGGAAGAGTGTGGCGTGTCGCGAGCAGCCATACACCAGCGCGTACAGAAACTAATGGACGATGGGGTGATCATAGGCTCGGGCTACCACATCAACCCTAAGATGCTGGGCTTCCGCACCTGCACCTACGTAGGACTGAGCCTCTCTAAAGGATCTATGTATAAGGAGGCGATAGAGGAGCTGAAAAAGATTCCCGAAATCGTGGAGGCACACTTCACCACAGGCCCTCACAGCATCATCGTAAAGCTCTATGCACGCGACAATGAGCACCTGATGAACCTGCTCAACGAGCGCATCCAGGAGATCCCTGGCGTAGTGGCTACGGAGACGATGATATCACTGGACCAAAGCATCAAGAAAGAGATACCCATCAGCTTAGAGGAGTAAGAATCTATCATCTCATTTATCCCAAGAAGCATGCAACGTTTTGATATAGCAGCACAGTACGACTCTCTACACGCATCGTTCCCCACCTATAAGTATAGACCCGTGATCGGTATCACTGGCAACTACGACAGCGGCAAGTGTACCCTACTCGAGGGGTACTACCGCTCGGTGATAGAGGCAGGAGGCACACCCATCATCATCCCACCCACAGAGGACACGGCCACCATGGCGAGCATGCTCGACCGCGTAGATGCCCTCATCTTCTCGGGAGGAGGCGACATCAACCCCCTCTACTTAGGCGAAGAGCCTCTGCCACAGCTCAGCTCCATCAATGCCGTGCGCGACAGCCAAGAGCTACTGCTCGCGCGCTTGGCCGCAGATCGCCAACTACCTATACTCGGCATCTGTCGTGGTCTACAAGTGATGATGGCCGCATTGGGAGGCAAGCTATATCAAGATATTTATAAGGAAGCATCGGCTTCGTTCAAGCATAGCCAAGAGGCAGAGCGCCACGTGGCTACCCATATGGTCAACATCAGCAAGGGCAGCAAGTTGCTACAGATCTTCAAGTCAGACAGACTGGCAGTAAACAGTTTTCATCATCAGGCAGTCAGAGAGGCCGCACCAGGCTTTGCCGTCACAGCACTCTCACCCGATGGCCTCATAGAAGTTGCCGAGAGCACCACACACAAGTCGATGATAGGCGTACAGTGGCATCCCGAATGCATGATACTCAGTGGTGACAGGTCGATGATGCCGCTCTTCGAATGGCTCGTAAGCGAAGCACACTCATACTGCTCAGCCCGCAAGCTCCATAGCCGTGTGCTCACACTCGACACACATTGTGACACACCGATGAAGTTTGATCAGCAGATACGTTTTGACTGCCGTGACCCGCGCATCCTCGTAGACCTGCACAAGATGAGCGAGGGTGGACTCGACGCCACCATCATGGTAGCCTATCTGCGCCAGATGGAGCGCGACAAGGCTTCGCTCGAGGCGGCCTATGCCAAGGCAGAGCGCCTGCTCACGGAGATAGAGACCATGGTAGCCGCCAATGCCGACAGCGTAGCCATAGCCTACACTCCCGAGGATCTCTATCGCCTCAAGCGCGAGGGACGCAAAGCACTGATGCTGGGTATCGAGAATGGCTATGCCATAGGTGACGACCTCACCCGCATCGAGCACTTCAGACGCCGCGGCGTGGTATATATGACCCTCTGCCACAATGGCGACAATGACCTCTGCGACTCTGCACGAGGCAATGCCGAGCATGGAGGGCTCAGCGCCTTTGGCCGCGCAGCTATCAGCGAGATGAACCGCGTGGGCATGATGGTAGACCTCTCACATGCTGCCGAAAGCAGCTTCTACCAAGCTATCGAGGCGAGCCGCACACCCATCGTATGTAGCCACTCATCGGCACGAGCCCTGTGTGACCATCCGCGCAACCTTACCGACGACCAGCTCCGCGCATTAGCCGCATCGGGAGGCGTGGTGCAGACCTGCCTCTACGACGGATTCCTTCGCAAGGAGGGAGGAGCCACTGTAGACGATGCCGTACGCCACATCGTACATATGGTAGATATCGCAGGTATCGACCACGTGGGCATCGGTACCGACTTTGACGGAGATGGTGGCATCATTGGCTGTGCTGACGCATCGGAGGTCATCAACCTCACCCGCCGCCTGATGGCAGAGGGATTCTCAGAGACAGACATCGAGAAACTGTGGGGAGGCAACTTCCTGCGCGTAATGCGCATAGCACAAAACGGCTAACACGCAAATAAACAGGCCTCAGCTATGGCCAATTCGCCGTTTTTTACTACTTTTGCGCTCTCAAACAAAGATATTGATATGGAAAAACAAAACTTCTTTCAGAAATATGGCGCCTACCTCGTAGCGCTGGTACTGTTCGTAGCGATAGCTTGCATCTATTGTGCTCCAGCCCTGAAGGGCAAGGTCATCCAGTCGGGTGATTCTACGAGTGCAGCTGCTGCCATCCATGAAGCCAAGGAGTATACCAAGGAGACTGGAGACTACTCATTCTGGACAGGCTCAATGTTTAGCGGTATGCCCAACTATCAGATTGGTGGCGGACACTACGAAGCTAACGATTGGCTCAAGCCCTTCCGTAAGATTATGCTCAAGGGCCATTACAGCGCACCGTGGATATTCATCATCTTCTTCGTATGCTTCTATCTGCTGATGAGAGCGTTCAATATCAACAAGTGGCTGAGCATCGTGGGCGCACTGGCAACAGGATTCTCATCCTACTTCTTCATCATCGTACAGGCAGGTCACAACTCAAAGACCTCATCTATCGCACTCATCGCAGTCGTTGCCGCAGGCTTCTACCTCATCTTCCGCAAGCGATATGGCCTGGGCGTAGTGCTCACCATGCTGTTTACCGCAGTCGGATTTGGCAACCACCCACAGATGTCATACTACATGTTCATGATGATAGGCCTCTTCTACATCGCTGAATTGTATACCCACATCAAGGAGAAGCGCTACAAAGACCTCCTCATCGGTTCGGCACTCTTCTTTGGCTCATTCGTAGTGGGCTTGGGCACGGGTAGCTCTACCATCTTCGTCAACCAAGAGTATGCCGAGCAGACCATGCGTGGAGGCCACTCAGACCTAGAAAAAGCCTCTGACACGGAGAATAAGACCAAGGGACTTGACCTCGACTATGCTACACAGTGGAGCTACGGCATCGACGAGTCACTCTCATTCATGATACCCGGTGTCATGGGTGGCGCGTCTACCTACGACGTAGGCACAGACTCAAAGCTCTACAAGACATTGGTAAAGAATGGTGTACCCCGCAACTCGGCAGCACAGTTCTGCGCCAACGTGCCGCTCTACTGGGGTGAGCAGCCCTTCACCGCGGGTAATGTATATATGGGAGCCATCGTATGCTTCCTCTTCGTATTAGGATTGCTCATCGTAAAGGGCCCCTACAAGTGGGCATTGCTGGCAGCTACATTGTTCTCTGTATTCTTGGCGTGGGGACACAACTTCATGCCACTCACAGAGCTGTTCTTCAAGTATTTCCCCATGTACAATAAGTTCCGCGCCGTATCGTCTATACTCATCGTAGCAGAAATAGCCATGCCTTTGCTCGGCTTCCTTGCTATCAAAGAAATCATGGACGGACGCCTAAGCAGCGCGAAAGCAATGAAGAACATCTACATCTCAGCAGGCATCACAGCAGGTATCTGCTTGCTTATCGCACTCTTTGGCACGTCGATGTTTGACTTCACTGCACCAGTAGATGCAAGCTTTGCCAACCAGCTGCCCGACTTCGTATACCTAGGCATCTTGGAAGAGCGTGCTGCACTGATGAAGAGCGATGCCATGCGTTCATTCATCTTCATCATCTTAGCAGCTGCTACATTGTGGGCATACACCAAACAATGGCTCAAGTGGGGCTACATGGTAGCTCTCCTGGGTGTGCTGGTAATGGCAGACATGTGGCCTGTAAACAAGCGCTACCTCAATGACAGCCACTTTGTGACCAAGAAGAACAACAATGCGGCATTCCAAATGATGCCCTACGAGCAGCAGATCTTGCAAGACAAAGACCCGCACTTCCGCGTACTGAACCTCACCACCAACACCTTCAATGATGCTCGCACATCATATTATCTGAAGTCAATCGGAGGATATAGCGCTGCCAAACTGCGTCGTTACCAAGACCTCATAGATCAGCATATCTCTAAGATGAATATGAATGTCATCAATATGCTCAATGCCAAGTACCTCATCCTCCCCGACAAGAAAACCGGACAGGCTGCCGTACAGCGCAACCCCTATGCTATGGGCAATGCATGGTTTGTAGACACGCTACAGGTCGTAAACACCCCCAATGAGGAGAGTGATGCACTGAACCACATAGACATGACCACCACAGCCGTGCTTGACAAGGAGTTTGCCGGATACGTTCAGGACCTCACTCCCGAGCGTGACCCCGCAGCTACCGTACGCTTGACCAAGTATACACCGAGATATCTCGACTACGAGTACTCTACTGCTAAGCCAGGTACGCTCGTCTTCTCTGAGATATACTACCCCTACGGCTGGAAAGCTACCATCGATGGCACCCCTGCAGACATCTATCGCGTCAACTATATGCTCCGTGCTATCAACGTACCCGCAGGTAAGCACACCATCCACATGGAGTTTGACCCCGACAGCGTAAAGAAGGGCAACGCCGTAGCCATGACCTGCATCTTCATCATGTACGCCACCATGATTGCCGTGATAGTCCTCGGCGTGTTGCGTGTGGTACGCAAGCGTAAGACTGAATAAGAGTATCATAAGTCCCCGACTTTCTTGATAGAGTGTCGGTGGAAGCATTGACCTAAAGAGTACAAAGCGCGAGAAAGTGCTTTGTACTCTTTTGCTTAGTCCTAAAAGAGAGAACACTTAAGTGGGGGATTGGCATAATTTCCTTCAAAACTTCGCGTATTGATATTTTTTTTGTATTTTTGCGATTAATTATGGCTATAAAGTGAGCATAACAAAAAAATATAATACATATGAAAAAGAATCTGCTTTTGTTAGCTTGTCTTGTGTCAGCATTTCAAGCCGTGGCACAGATCGAAGACTACACCATGCCAAACGGCAAGGTAGTGAAGATTGACCGCAGTGTGTTCCCCAACCTAAAGTACGAAGTAGCCAGCCGACCTCAGCCGGCCGAGTATGTGGCACTCCGCAAGGCTCATGCCAAGCAAGGAGAGGTGGAGCTACCCGCGTATGTATACAACGGAGAGAGCAAGTATTTCCCACCTATATTCAACCAAGACGGTGGTTCGTGCGGATCGGCACAGAGCATCGGATATATGTTTACCCATGAGATAAACAGCTATCGTGACGCTGACGCCTCACTGCCCGAGAACCAGTACCCCAGCCACTTCACTTGGCTGCTGGCCTATCAGACCAGTTCTACTACGGGTATGGCTCAAGCCAATGGTATCCCCAACTCAGTCACATATGGCGGACGCACCTACAGTAGACTATTCGGTTCGCAGACCCACGATGACCCCGACTACGGATGGATGCAGGGATATGATAAGTGGTTCAGCGCAATGTGGAACAGAGTATCACACGACATCAGCTTTGCACCGACCAACACTCCCGAGGGAAAGCGAGAGCTGAAGGAATGGCTCTATAACCACAGCGGTGATAAAGACATGCACGGAGGTGGTGTAGCAGGTATCGGCGTAGCAGCTTATGGTACCTGGGGTACAGTACCCAACACTGTTGCAAACAGAGCTGCAGGAGTGAATGGCATGAAATACGTAGAGGCGTGGGGTGATGTATTTAACCACGCAGTCACGGTTTGTGGATATGACGACCGTATCGAGTTTGACCTGGACAAGGACGGCAAGGTCGGCGAAGTAGAAGAAGATGAGGTAGGTGCCTGGATCATCGCCAACTCATGGGGCGACGGCTGGGAGAACAAGGGATTCATCTACTGCCCCTACAAGTACTGCTACGCTATAGGTACAGACGACTGGGCATGGAGTCCTGGTGCACATCTCATACGAAAGGATTATCGTCCTTTGCGCACCATCAAACTACTCATGGAGTACAGCCACCGCAGTGAGCTGTTGCTCTGCGCAGGTGTATCAGAGAACCTCGATGCTACTGAGCCCGACATGATTATCCCCTTCGAGCACTTCCGCAACGCAAGTAACACCTTGGGAGCAGATCCCGCACCCGAGGTACCTATGTTGGGACGCTGGGTCGACGGCATGCACTACGAACCCATGGAGTTTGGCTATGACCTCACAGACCTCACGGCAGCAGTAGACCGCACCAAGCCACTCAAGTATTTCTTCATCGTAAAAACTGGAGAAAAAGCTATCGGTAGCGGACTTATCCACCAGGCCTCTATCATCAACTACGAGTTTGAGAACGATGGAGTAGAGATCCCCTTCGACCAAAAGAATGTGGAGATTAAGAGCACCAATCGCGAGACCATCATCAGCGTGATTGTCCCTGGCGAACAGATCTATCCCGTCACCAACCTCTACATGCAAGACGGCATGCTCTCTTGGTCAGCGCCACAGACCTCAAGCCTCATCCTCACTGGATATAATGTCTACAATGGGGAAACTTTGATAGCACAAGTTCCTGCTGACCAGACCCAGCACACACTGGACGGAGGCGCAGCAGGTACCTACATCGTGAAGGCAGTATACCAGGCAGGAGCCTACAGACAGGAGTCGGCTCCCTCAAACCGCGTCAGCACCCTGGTTCCCAACCACGAGATCAACAATCGCGTCATGATGGAACAGAGCGGATTCAGAATCCCCGACGTCATCAACGAGACACTGGACGAAGCCACCATCGAATTCTATATGAGAAGTACCAAGAACGTGAGCTACAGCCACCAGGTAGGTCCTGGTTGGGGTCAGTTCCTCTTCCATAACGATAAGAATGGTACCGTTTCTGTGGGTTGGGATAACAACAGTACCGACCGTATGAATGTGAGTAACGTATTCAGCAGCACAGCCAGTTGGTATCATATCGCCATCGTCATCAAGGGTAATGAAATGACGCTTTATGTCAATGGTAATAAGAAGGGACAGATTACCTCTAAGAGCTATTCTGGACTCACCGCCTTCGGCGACCTTGACTTTGGTCACAGCGGCAACGATCAAGAGTGGTACGGAGGTGTGGATGATGTCCGCGTATGGAAGAAGGCACGCACACAAAGCGAGATTCGCGACAATATGCGCCATCCGATAGCTATGCCAGCCCTTCAGCACGACCTTCTGGCTTATCTGCCCATTGACACCATTCAGATTGAGGGCAAGACCTGTCTGCGCGAGTGGGTAAGCGGCAAGCATGCTCACTTCCACTCTGTAGGAAGCTGGGAGGTGCAAGAAAATGTAGGTCCTCTCAACAGACCACAGTCTACCTACTCGCTCGACATTGCCGAGGAGGAGACCACACACCTGGCAGGCGTACCTTTCCGCTTGATTGCCCAGAGCACACTCAATGCCATCAGCTGGACATGGTCAGCTCCTAACACCAAGGCATTGCACGGAATGGCTCCCAGCTTTGTATTCACAGAAGCAGGTACCTATACCATCTCATGTACCGCAGAGTTTGCCACTGGTGACACAGAGACAGTGACCAAGGAGATTACCGTATCCGCAGGCGAGGCTCCTGTTGCAGCCTTCGAAATCCTCAATGATAGTCTGCCCGCTGGTGACCACTTCAGCTTCATCAACCGCAGTACAGGAAGCGGATGCACCTACGTTTGGAGCATGCCCGAGGCCGATGTAGAGGAGATAAGAGGTACTAATGCTACTGCTCTCTACCCCAAGACAGGTACCTACCCCGTGACTCTTACCGTCACCAACCCCTTCGGTACAAGTAGCGTTACTCATCAGGTCACCGTAAGCGAGTCTAAGCCCGAAGCACGCTTCGATATCTCGCAGACAGCCATCATGCTGGGCGACACCATCCAACTCATCGACCAGAGCCGATACAATCCGAACTCTTGGAGTTGGGAACTCAACAATGGAAGCCGTGCGCTCCTCATCAGCGAGCAGTCACCCGCCATCGTACCCACAGCACCAGGAGTATACACCATCAGCTTAGAGGCATCAAATGCCCTCGGCAAGCACTCGCTGACACGAAATCGCTATCTCATAGTCAGCAACGACGATCCCCGCACCTGCCTCAACTTTACCGGCACCGAGAGCTTACAGCTCCCCTGTCCCTTCACAGAGAGTCAGACAGCCCTCACCCTCGAGTGGTGGATGCGTCCGGAGCAGTATGCAGGTTGCGTAAGTCTCTCGTCTACTCAAGGTAGCCTCAACACCACTGTCAGCTCAAAGGGTGCTCTCAGCATCACAGTAGGCAGCAGAAAAGTGATATCAAACGAAGGCTTTATCATCTGCAACGAATGGCACCACTATGCCGTAGTATACAGTAAGGGTAGCGTGAAGTTCTATCGCGACGCACTGCTCATCCATACAGCTACCAGTAAGTTGGGCTCGAGCATACCCGCACTGGGAGACATCACCATGGGTGGAGAGTCTGGCGGACTCAAAGGTCAGATCGACGAAGTACGCCTCTGGGGCACTGATCTCAGCTTAGAGCAGATCACCGCCTACTGTAACCAACATATCAGTGGCATCAAGTCAGCAGAGGCTAATGACAAGCTGATGCTCTACTACGACTTCAACCAAAGTGGTGGCAACGTTCTTGACCGCACAAGTTCAGCATGTCATGCTAAGCGCATTGGCTTCGGTCCCGACGGCGACGCTTGGAATAGTGCATTGGGAGTATTCACTATCGATGCCGAGGCTGAGATGCGTGGTGACGTGAGCGCTAAGTTCCTCACCAATTACAAGAACCCCTACCTCACAGGATCAGGCACTGTCAACCCCAACAACAGCAACCGTTTCCTCCGACTGGCCATGAACACATCACGTTCAAAATGGCAAGATGCCAATGCTATTGTCTCTGGAAGTATCACCACAGGAGCACACATCGACACAGAGCATAAGAGCGACATTACCTTTGAGACACAATGGAGCGGTTTCGCTACTCCGTTGCTCGACTATCGCCTGTGGCAAGCCATTACCCTCCCTGCTGGTAAATATACATTCAGTGTAACCTTCAGCGATAGTAATGAAGCACAGGAGAGCCTCCTCGTTGTAAGCAAGGGAGCAACCTTGGTAAGCGACAAGCTCTGCGAGGAACAAGCCATTGCTTGGAGTAAACTTATGAACGGAAGCCTCAGCTTCTTGCTCACCGAGGAGACCGAAGTATCATTGGGTATCATCGTAAACCTCGAGGGCCAAGCCAGCTTTGGTATCAACGCCTTCAAGCTTGAGGGTACCGCTTATGAGTACCTCTCACCAGTTAACTACACTGGTATCGCTCCGCAGACAAAGCCCGTACAACCTACATATGGTGCTATCTACAACATCTGGGGTCAGCGCATCCAGGAGTTGCAAAAAGGTATCAACATCGTTGACGGAAAGAAGATTCTGAAATAAGCAATGAATGACAAAAAAGAATCGGGCTCACCCAAAAGGTGAGCCCGACTCTATTATTATAAGTGAAAGCCTATATCAAGGTAGGTACTTGCTGATGTCTTTGCCGAAGTGAGCCAATTCGCGCACCATACTACTACTAATGGCGGCATGCTGAGGCTCGCTGATAAGCAGGAGTGTATCGATGCCTGTAAGCATACGATTGATGTCGGCAATATTCTTTTCATACTCGAAGTCTATGGTATTGCGTACCCCTCGAATGATGAACTTTGCGCCAACAGATTGGGCAAAATCAGTGGTCAGACCCTCATAGCTTACAACATGAATGCGCGGCTCATTCCCGTAAAGCGTAGTGATACGCTTTATACGATCTTCAAGAGAGAGCATAGTACGCTTCTCTGTATTGATGCCAATGGCGACATACAGTTCATCCACGAGATCTAAAGCGCGGCGCACTAAAGCATCATGTCCAATGGTGAAAGGATCAAAAGTCCCCGGGAAAATAGCAGTTCTCATCACTCTTCTTCGGGTTTATCCTCCTCTACTACAAGATTATCAATGATAAAGTTTTGGCGTTCCATGGTATTCTTACCCATGTAGAACTCAAGAAGTCCGGTAATAGCCTCCTTTTTATTAAGGATAACACGCTCGAGACGCATATCTTCACCAATGAAATGCTTGAACTCATCAGGAGAGATCTCACCGAGACCCTTAAATCGAGTAATCTCGGGATTGGGGCCAAGGTCATTGATGGCCTTCAGACGCTCCTCCTCATTGTAGCAGTATACGGTAACAAAGTCGCTCTTGCGGTCTGATTCACTCTCTTTCTCCTTCTTGTACCCCTTGATGAGACGTTTCTTGTTGCGCACACGGAAAAGAGGTGTCTGCAAAATGTATACGTGTCCCTTCTTGATGAGGTCAGGGAAGAACTGCAAGAAGAAGGTAATCATCAGAAGTCGGATATGCATACCATCGACATCGGCATCGGTAGCCACGATGACTTTATTGTAGCGCAAGCCTTCGAGACCGTCCTCGATATTGAGTGCTGCCTGCAGGAGGTTGAACTCCTCGTTCTCATACACCACTTTCTTGGTGAGACCGAATGAGTTAAGAGGTTTACCACGCAGACTGAATACTGCTTGGGTATTGACATCGCGGCTCTTGGTGATAGATCCACTCGCTGAGTCACCCTCAGTAATAAAGATGCATGATTCTTCGGTACGGTCGCCCTTGGCATCATTATAGTGTATACGGCAATCGCGCAACTTACGATTGTGCATATTGACCTTCTTGGCACGCTCACGAGCAATTTTGGTAACACCGGCAATGGCCTTGCGCTCCTTCTCGCTCTCCTGTATCTTTTGCAACATGGCGTCAGCTACGTCGGTATTGCGGTGCAGGTAGTTGTCCACCTCGGTCTTGATGAAGTCGCCGACAAACTTATTGAGGCTTCGGCCGCCGGGTTCCATGGCTGTAGAGCCGAGCTTCACCTTGGTCTGACTCTCAAAGACGGGCTCCTCTACATTGATAGCGATGGCGCCCACGATACCATTACGAATATCGGTAAACTCGTGATTCTTGTTATAAAACTCCTTGATGGTGCGCGCAATATGCTCCTTGAAGGCGCTCTGGTGCGTACCACCCTGTGTGGTGTGCTGTCCATTAACGAAAGAGTAGTACTCCTCGCCATATTGGTCGGTATGAGTGAAGGCAATCTCTATGTCCTCCGTCTTGAGATGAATGATGGGATAGAGTGTAGATGCCGTCATATTATCGGTGAGCAGGTCTACCAAGCCATTGCGCGAGAGGATGCGCTTACCATTGAACATGATGGTAAGGCCGGTGTTGAGGTAGGTGTAGTTGCGCAACATGGTCTCGATGTAGGCCGTACGGAAAGAGTAGCCCACAAAGAGGGTGTTGTCCGGCTCGAAAAGGATGCGTGTACCTGTCTCCTCAGGACCTGCATCGATGGTAGTATCGCTGATGAGGTTACCCTTCTCAAACACTACCGTACGCACCTTGCCATCGCGGTATGAGCTGGCTTCGAAATGGGCACTAAGGGCGTTCACCGCCTTCACACCCACACCATTCAGACCCACGCTCTTCTTGAAGGCCTTGCTATCGTACTTACCTCCAGTATTGAGCACGCTCACTGCCTCTACCAATTTGCCCTGAGGGATACCACGGCCATAGTCGCGTACACTCACGCGCTTGTGGTCGGTCACCTCGATCTCGATGCGCTTGCCGGCATGCATCTTAAATTCATCGATACTGTTATCGATGATCTCCTTCAGCAACACGTAGATACCGTCGTCATTCTGTGTACCATCGCCCAATTTACCGATATACATACCTGGGCGTAGGCGCACGTGTTCCATATCACTCAGGTGGCGTATGTTGTCGTCGGTATACGCTACCTGCTCTTCGATGGGCATATTTAGTTCGTCACTCATAATCCTTGGATTTATCGGGTAAAGTTAGCACTTTTTTGTGAGATAGCGCAAAGCAAATGGGTAAAAACTGCAAAAACTACAATTTCTACCCATCAAAGCTGCTCTTTCAGACGCTATATCGCGCTGTATTATATCTTCTTGGCGTATATTCGGCGACGCTTGTGATTCTCGCGCTCGAAGTAGTCCCACTGTGCCTGTACCTTGGTATTGGTCTCCAATTCGGGATTAGTCTCTGAGTAGCGATAACCCAACTGATAGTGTATGGGGATGATATCCTCGAAGAGCAATGTCACCGCACCCTTACCCTGATATTCGGGCTTCACGGCGATGAGCATCATCTCTGACATCTTCGTATTGTTCCACTTGAGTGCCTTTATCAGATGCCACCATCCGAAGGGGAACAGTCTGCCATTTGCTTTTTGGAACGCCTTTGCCAAAGAGGGGAGCACTAGTGCGAAGCCGATGAGATTGTCATCCTTGTCGACCACCATTGGCACCAGACGCAGGTCTAACAGAGGGAGATATGTCGCAATGTACTGTTGTATCTGCTTGGGCGAAAGAGCCGAGTAGCCATAGAGGTTGGCGTATGCCTCATTGAGCAACTCAAAAATCGCTTGACCTCGCTCACGCGCCAGCTTCTTATGAGAGGTGTACTTCACTACCCGCAAGCCAAACTTCTCCTTGACAATGCGTGCGATACGGGTATGTCTCTCGGGGAGTTGCTGAGGTGCCGTGAGCATATATTCTACCCAATCAGTATCCTTGGTGTAGCCCATGCGCTCCATGTGCTCGGGATAATAGGCATGATTATAGATGGTCACCATGGTGCTCATGCGGTCAAAGCCCTCTACGAGCATTCCCTCGGGGTCGAAGTCTGTAAAGCCAAGCGGGCCATGTATCTCGTCCATGCCACGCTCACGTCCCCACTCCTCTACGGCAGCAAATAGAGCATCCACCACCTCTGCGTCGTCAATAAAGTCGACCCATCCGAAACGTACACTTTTCTTGTCCCATGCCTGATTGGCCTTCTTATTGATCACTGCTACGATACGGCCTACCACCTTACCATCACGCAAGGCGATGAAGGGCTGTGCCTCACAAAATTCGAAAGCAGCATTCTTGTTCGGGTCAAGTGTGTCGCGCACATCACTGTATAGATCGGGTACAGCGTAGGGCGAACCTTTATATAACTCATAATTGAAGCAGATGAACTGCTTCATCTCCTTTTTTGTAGTGACGGGTCTTACTGATACAGACATATATAATCTTTTCGTTTAACGCACATTTAACATTGAGCAGGTAAAGGTAACACTTTTTTACCATTCAACATTATGAGACAGGGCAAAATGTGTGGAAATGTGCTATATGGGGACAAATGAACGCAAAAAGAGCCCAATTCATCGGGCAATGATGAATTTACACACCCACCTTTTCGCACTGAATAATGACACGGCGCTCATCATCGAGCGTAGTAGCAAAGAGATATGTATCACCTCCATCACCCAGCTTAAGGCGCTTACGCAGAGTCTCGGGGCGCTCGGGAAAATTACGTACGGCAATGTTAGCCTTCTTCAGTTCCGAAGAGAGGCGCTTTAGCTCATTTTTGCCGAATCCATCGACATTTTTCACTTCAAACACGCGTCCGGGAAACTCCTTTATTAATGTATCGGAAGTGTAGAGATGAGTATTGCGGTGCAGTTTCAGCAAGCCCCATCGAGCTGCAGGCAGGCGAAAACATCCCGCCTTCATCAGCGAACTATTGGGTTCGTAAAGGTAGTGCGATACCGAAGCGGTGCAGGTGCAATAAGAATTTATCTCTTCGGCGTTAGTGTAGGCAAACACCTGCGTGCTTTCGCCCCGGAAATTAATGGTGTGGATACGTGGTTCGTCCCCCATATCACCACCAAGGATGAAGAGCAATTCCTTACACTCATTGCCGACAGACACCACATGCACCTCGCTCACCGAATGTAGTTCGCGCAGCGCTTGTGAGATATCGAGCATGGGCGAACACTTCACCATCACTCGCTTGGCCTTCTGCAGTAAGAGGTCTTCCAGCTGACAGACGTTAGGCTCACAATCACTCAGCGCCACCACCTTGCCTCCCGAAGCACTTCGGCGAGCAGGGTCAACGAATATCCAATCTTGAGGCTCGAGCGATGCGAGTATCTCCTCGCTATTGCCATTGACAACGGTGATATTCTTCTCCAGCAGAGCAAAGTTGTGAGAAGCGATGCGGCACAACTCCTCATTACGTTCTATATAAGTAGTCTTCTTGAAGCGCTCCGACATATAACTACAGTCGATGCCAAAGCCACCCGTAAGGTCTGCGAGTCTCTCTCCACCGACGAGCGAGGCTTTATAGCGTGCCGTCTGCTCAGACGAACACTGCTCCATCGAGAGGCGCACAGGAAAGATAACCCCCTCGGTAGCAGTCCACGAGGGCAACTTGCTGGTGGCCAATCTGCGCCCCTCAATCTGCGTAGCTGCCACACGCATATCCACCAAAGGGTAGCGTGCAGCTTGCAAAGCCAGTTGACGTACATCGTCACCAGCATGGTCGCGGATAAAGGCCAAAGTATGCTCGTCTATCATCATTCGTCGCTCTTATGAGCAGCGAAGTTAGTGCATTGGCAGCAAATAACAAAATAAAATTGGATTTTCGCTCGACTTGCACTACCTTTAGCCCGATTCTTTAGCTGAAGGTAGGCTGCGGCTCGGAAAATCGCAAGTAAACTTGCATTTTCACTCGCCTTGCACTACCTTTGCCGTAAGAAAAGTTGATACAACAATGAGCGAACAAGATAAAATGGTGCTGCGCGCCGAACATTTGGTGAAGAAGTATGGCAAACGTACGGTAGTCAATGACGTATCGTTCGATGTGAAGCAGGGCGAAATCGTGGGTCTGCTCGGCCCTAATGGAGCCGGTAAGACGACGTCGTTCTACATGACTACAGGACTAGTGGTACCGAACGGAGGACGTATCTTTGTCGACGACCATGAGATTACCTCTGACCCCGTGTACAAGAGAGCTCGCGTAGGTATCGGCTACCTGGCACAGGAGGCCAGCGTATTCCGCAAGATGAGCGTAGAGGACAACATCGCTTCGGTGTTGGAGATGACGGGCAAGCCCAAGGAGTATCAGAGGGAGAAGCTCGAGAGCCTCATCGCCGAGTTCCGTCTGCAGAAAGTGCGCAAGAACTTGGGTGACCAACTCTCTGGAGGTGAGCGCCGCCGTACCGAGATAGCTCGCTGCTTGGCCATCGACCCTAAGTTTATCATGCTCGACGAGCCCTTCGCAGGTGTTGACCCCATTGCAGTAGAAGACATCCAGCAGATTGTTTGGCGCCTGAAAGACAAGAACATCGGTATCCTCATCACCGACCACAACGTACAGGAGACGCTCTCTATCACCGACCGCGCCTACCTACTCTTTGAGGGACGCATCCTCTTTGAAGGTACTCCCGAGGAGTTGGCCGAGAATGCTACCGTGCGCGCCAAGTATTTGAGTAATAGCTTCGTACTGCGCAAGAAGAAGTTCCAATTATGAAGATAAAAGGTCTACTGCTACTGTTCACCCTTATCTGTAGCCTCATCAAAGGATACGCTCAATCGTGTGACACTACACTGCACCGAGTACCAGCAAGAAAGGAGATTCGCCACAAGCTGAAGCCCAACCAGTTGGAGCCCATGCATGATGGCGCCACACGCGCTTCGGGCGAATACATCATGTCAGAGTTCCCCACGCAAGGAGAGATACGCGGCGTGGTCTTATTGGTAGCATTCCAAGATGTAGACTTCTGCATGTCTGACGACTCCATACGCGCTCTGCTCCAGGGCCGCTACGATGGAGAGAACTACTCAGAGTACATCCAACACCAAGAATATAGTGAGGTAGACGGCACCACCATCGGCGTCAGAGCCAACATCCCTGGCAGCGCACGCGACTACTTTCGTGACCAATCGATGGGGCAGTTTACCCCGCGCTTTGATGTCATAGGTCCCATTGTGCTCGACAATCCGCGAAGCTACTATGGTAAGAACACCGCTTCGGGTAGCGACAAGAACGCTCGTGCTATGATTACCGAAGCATGCCGCAAGGCACACGATAGGAAGTTGGTAGACTTTGCCAACTACGATAGCGATGATGATGGCGTGGTCGACTTTGTATACGTCGTATATGCCGGTAGCGATGAGGCGCAAACGGGTATCGAAGAGTGCGTATGGGCACACTCCTCCAGCATATCTCTCCCCGTAGGTTACTTGCGCATAGGGCGCTATGCCTGCTCGGGCGAACTCTTTGTAGACCTGCCCCACCTGCCCGCAGGTATCGGCACCTTCGTACATGAGTTTAGCCATATCCTCGGGCTCCCCGACTTCTACAACACCAAGGAGGACGACTTCACCATGGACGTGTGGAGCGTGATGGACTATGGTATGTACAATCGTGGCGGCTTCGTGCCATGTGCCTACACCGCCTTTGAGCGCTACTCGCTGGGGTGGCTACCCATGCAGACGCTCGATGCACCCGCCACAATGAGCATCGGCACCACCGACGAAGAGCGCACAGGCTATCGCATCTTCACCTCCGACATCGACTCTACGAAGCAGATCACCGAGGCAGACACCGCATCATTTTACCTCATCGAGACCATCCGCAAAGAGGGGTGGAACAGCTATGCCTATGCCGAAGGACTGCTCATCTCCGAGGTTACCTACAAGGCCTCAGCGTGGCAGAACAATATAGTGAACACCGCCACCCATCGCCACTGCATCGTACCTGCCAACAACAGATACCACTACGACACGCCCGAGAAGGCACTCTTCGGTACGACAAACCACGAGTTTACCCGCGCCAGCCTCCCCGCTTCGGTCACCCAATATGGTGCCTCTATGGATAAACCCCTCACCGACATACGCTACGATGCTCAGACGGGTAAGACCACCCTCCACTTCCGTGGTGGCAGCAACATCGGAGTAGCCATCCTAAGCCCTGAGGACAGAGCACGATACGACCTCACAGGACGCCCCATGCTGATACCCGCTGAGGGCATCTACATCCAAGACGGCAAGAAACACCTCAAATAAAGATAGTCCCAAAGGGCACGACATACGACTCGTAGAAGCGTTCATAGGGGCCCACGTGCTTCATGCAGAGAGCCTTGAACACGGCTGCGAGGCGTTTGAACTGGATGATGCTACTATCCTAGCCCCTGCCCCACTCTCATCAATCTATGATACCTCAGCAACTCACAGAATCAATGCTTCATTAATCCTTTGCGCAGTATGGCAAATCGCTTAATGAAATGCCCCAAGCAGAGGGCGGCAAGCGCGAGCCCAATGACATAATGGTGGAGGCCATCGTGAGTACCCTGTCCCTCGGCAAAAAGTAGGAGGTAAATGCCTGTAACAGCAGCCGCGGCAAAGAGGAGGCTAACGGCAAGGGTAACTTTGCTTTTGCGTGAAAGAGAGGTCATGTTCTTGAAGATTGATTTATACCACGCCCAATGATGCTTGCAGTGAAGGAAGCAGACGATGAGCCAAGCAACATTGATGACCACATGCACCACGCTCCATCCGTGCCATACGGAGTGCCCTTGGAAGTGCCCGGCATAATGTATCTCAATGCCCGTCCATGCCGATGCCATGCCCAGCAGGGCCATCAGAAGGTCCACGATAAAGAGAGGTTTAATTCGCTTTGTTTTGTTTTCCATATCCTTTGTTCGCTTACGATAAATGTGCGACAAAGGTAGTGAGCGTCCTCCCCTACGAACGATAACAATTGTAAAGAAATTACTTCCGATTGCGTATTCTGCTCAATGACACGGGCGTGATGCCAAGATAGGAAGCAATGTAGTGTTGCGGTATTTGTGCCACAATCTCGGGGTGCTCTCTTACCAACGACTCGTACCGCTCTTGCGGAGTTTCCTTGATTCTTGAGAGGAACAACTTTGAGTAGCACACCATGCGCTCAATGGAGAATTTCACCATCTCCCCCATCCGCTCGGGATGACTCTGAATAACAGCCTTGATATCCTCTCCCTTGATGACATATACCTCAGACGGGAGCACCGTCTCAAGCGTATACACGCTTGGAGTGGCATTTATCAAACTATCGATGCAAGCCACCGGACTTCCCTCGAAGAAGAACTGGCAAGTGATATCCTTTCCATCCGCATTGTACCATTGGCGGATGCAGCCCGTACGCACAAGAAACACCTTGCTGGCCGTCTTCCCAGCCTCCAGCAACACTGTTTTGGCTGGCACTGACAGAATCTCGTACGGAATCGTTGTGAGTAGTTGATTGAACATAAGAAAGTTGTATACTTATCTATTATGTGGATCATTTTCGTGAACTCACGAAAATGATTAATTAGAATCTCACCTATTCCTCATAAAACCTCCCTATCGCTTCACATATATCAATCCACTGCGCTTGCCTATGGCGCGGAGTCCTGAGGTGGGGTCTTTACGTAGTTTGCGCAGCTCCACCGATGCGGTGGATATAGATAATCCATTAAGTTCTGCATAGTCCCTTACGGTGAGGTAGTCGTGCTCTTCTATGTAGGCTATGGCGCGGCTGACACGCTCTTCTAATGTGTAAGGCGAACGCTTGATGCGCCCCTGCTTGCCACGCTCGAGCGTGCATTGCACGTTGATATCTCGCACAAGGCGTTTGTCCACTTTGTAGTGCACTCCATTGACCTCGATGCTCTGCGCATTGCGTTGTGGCTCATCAGCGGCGAATGCATCCTGCTCCTTATCATCACGCACGCCTACCGTAGCCTTGAAGGTGCCAATGCCATCAATCGTCACTGCGCAGCCCTCTGATAATAGGCGGGCCAAAGCGTGAGCCGCCTGCCCCAGCACTTGCTTTGCCTCACCGGC
>JAFZFF010000005.1 GCA_017556045.1 Bacteroidaceae bacterium
GTGAGGTCAGCACCCTCGTCGTTCTTGAACTCCTGTACGAGCCAGTCGATGAGTACCTGGTCGAAGTCGTCACCACCGAGGTGAGTATCACCGTTGGTAGAGAGTACCTCAAATACGCCACCACCGAACTCGAGGATTGAGATATCGAATGTACCACCACCGAGGTCGAATACGGCAATCTTCATATCCTTGTTAGCCTTGTCGATACCGTAAGCAAGCGCAGCAGCTGTGGGCTCGTTCACGATACGCTTCACCTCAAGACCAGCAATCTGACCAGCCTCCTTAGTAGCTTGACGCTGTGAGTCAGAGAAGTATGCGGGTACGGTGATAACAGCCTCAGTAACCTCCTGACCGAGATAGTCCTCAGCAGTCTTCTTCATCTTCTGGAGGATCATAGCTGAAATCTCCTGGGGAGTATACTTGTGACCATCGATGTCTACGAGGGGGAGGTTGTTGTCGCCACGTACTACGGGATAGGGTACGCGTGAAACCTCTTTCTGTACCTGATCCCAGGTCTCACCCATGAAACGCTTGATAGAGTAGATAGTACGCTTGGGGTTAGTGATAGCCTGACGCTTAGCGGGGTCACCCACCTTGCGCTCGCCACCGTCAACGAAAGCTACTACTGAAGGAGTAGTGCGCTTGCCTTCGCTGTTGGCGATTACTACGGGTTCGTTACCTTCAAATACTGCAACACATGAGTTGGTTGTACCTAAGTCAATACCAATGATTTTTCCCATTTTCTTATTACTTTTAAATTGTTAATATTCAAAACTCGTTTATGTAAGGCTTTGTTCGACGATTAATCTTTTTTAGTGCCGTGAAGGCCTTACGCCGATATATAGGACAAACCATGTGCCAGAATTGAAAATTGAAAATGACATGACACATATCGTGACATGATGGCAGAAAAAACTTTTTTCTTCTGTCAATAGTGTGCATTTCGGAAAATGTTTGTATCTTTGCGAATAATCCCTCGTTGGGGAAATAGCAAAACTATACACCTATATTAATATATATATGGCAAAGAAAGAAAAAGAAGAGGTCGTTCCTGGTTCACCTGAAGACAAATTGAAGGCTTTGCAGGCGGCAATGGATCGCATCGAGAAGAATTTTGGTAAGGGCGCCATCATGAAGCTTGGCGACGAGAATATACAGCAGATAGAGGTTATTCCTACTGGTTCGCTGGGGTTGAACATGGCTCTAGGTGTAGGTGGATATCCTCGTGGTCGTATCATCGAAATCTTCGGACCAGAGTCGTCTGGTAAAACGACGTTGGCAATTCATGCCATCGCCGAGGCTCAAAAGAATGGAGGTATTGCAGCTATCATTGATGCTGAGCATGCATTTGACCGTTTCTATGCGCAGAAGTTGGGCGTAGATGTCAATAGTCTGCTCATCGCTCAACCCGACAATGGAGAACAGGCACTTGAGATTGCCGACCAGCTTATCTCTTCGGCTGCTGTTGACCTTGTGATTATCGACTCTGTGGCAGCGTTGACTCCTAAGGCCGAGATTGAGGGCGATATGGGCGAAAACAAGGTAGGCCTCCAAGCACGACTCATGAGCCAGGCTTTGCGTAAGCTTACGGCTACCATCGCCAAGACCAACACGACTTGTATCTTCATCAACCAGTTGCGCGAGAAGATCGGTGTGATGTTTGGCAATCCTGAGACCACGACTGGTGGTAATGCATTGAAGTTCTACGCTTCGGTGCGTATTGATATCCGTAAGTCTACTCCCGTGAAGGATGGCGAGGAGGTGCTTGGTCACCTCACCAAGGTTAAGATTGTGAAGAACAAGGTAGCGCCTCCCTTCCGTAGAGCAGAGTTTGATATCATGTTTGGAGAGGGTATCTCAAAGGTTGGAGAGATCATTGACCTTGGTGAAGAACATGATATTATCAAGAAATCGGGTTCGTGGTACTCTTATGAGGGAACTAAGCTCGCTCAAGGTCGTGACGCGGTGAAGAAGCTCCTCACCGATAATCCCGAGTTGACAGAAGAACTTGAGGCAAAGATCTTTGAGGCGCTCAAGAAGAAGGAAGAAGAATAAAATCATTGTCATTCAATAACTTTAAAAACACTTAAACTTATGCGTTTAATCATTCAGAAAGACCCGCAGCAGATGGCCGTATGGGCTGCTGCTCACATCGTGAAGAGAATTAATGAGTTTGGTCCTACTCCTGAGAAGCCCTTCGTGCTTGGTCTTCCCACTGGAGGTACACCTCTTGCAACATACAAGGAACTCATCCGCCTCAACAAGGAGGGTAAGGTAAGCTTCCAGAATGTTGTTACCTTCAATATGGACGAGTACTGCAACCTCGCTGAGGATCATCCTGAGAGCTACCACTCATTCATGTGGAACAACTTCTTCAGCCATGTAGATGTAAAGAAGGAGAACGTGAACATCCTCAATGGTAATGCTGAGGATCTCGAGGCTGAGTGCGCTCGCTACGAGGAGAAGATCAAGTCTTATGGTGGTATCCACCTCTTCATGGGCGGTATCGGTCCCGACGGACACATCGCATTCAACGAGCCCGGTTCATCACTCACCTCACGCACTCGTGTGAAGACCTTGACTACAGACACTATCATCGCCAACTCTCGTTTCTTCGACAACGACGTGAATAAGGTGCCCAAGACTGCAGTTACTGTAGGTGTTGGTACTGTGATGGATGCCAAGGAAGTGCTCATCCTTGCCAATGGTCACAACAAGGCTCAGGCTCTCTACCACGCTGTTGAGGGTGCTATCACACAGATGTGGACCATCAGCGTACTCCAGCTCCACCCCCACGGCATCATCGTATGTGACGATGCTGCTACCGTAGAGCTCAAGGTAGGTACCGTAAACTACTTCAAGGATATCGAGAAGGATAACCTCTAAGGAAATGATGAGCTGAAGGTGAGGGAGAGGATGCCTCTCTTCTCACAGGATGCTATAATAAAAAGATAAAGCCCACCATGTGGTGGGCTTTCTCTTTTTATGTTATGTGCTGTTCTCTCGTGATGATGAATAGGCAGAATCCCCATGCGTGGTTGGGGCTATTCTGCTGCGTGTAGTATCAGCGAGGTGGCCCCGAGGGTGATGACTGCTCCGTCCTCGATGCGTACGCGATCCTTGGCCCCGAGTATTTCGTTCATAAGGAAGGTGCCCGTGATGCTATCGTTGTCACGTAGGGTGTAGATGAGATTGCCCGTTTTGCTGCGCTTTACGTTGAGTACACAGTGACGGCGGTCCATGCTGGGGTCGTTGGTCTCGATGGGCACGTGCACCTCGTCGCCCTTGTTTCGGCGGCCTATGATGTTGTCGCCCAGCTGCAAGGGGTGCTCCTGACGAAAACCGAAGACGTTCTCTACGGCTACAATGCTACCCACATTCTCCAGTTGTTCTTCGAGAGAGGGTAGGGGAGCTTGTCCCTTGTTTTCCTCGCGCTGCAAGGCGCGCAGTTTGCTCACTCCGATGCGTATGCCAAACTGCTTTTGGCAGTTGTCGCACACGAATACAAGTGATTGTCCTTCGGTATACTTCGTTTCGTCGAACTGTATAAAATGGTCACACTTTGGACAGCGTACTCTTTTCATTTTCTCTTCTTTATTTAGTGGATAGCAGACAACTTTGTCTTCCGGAAGGTTTACGCACTTTGTGGCGAGTATCGATTGCGTGATTTTGTGTAATCCGTGAGTGGTTGGTGTCGCTCACTGTCTATTAGTTGCGTACCGCGAGCAACCAAGCGTTTTGAAAATCTTCTTGTTGGCGCAACTCTTTGAGGTATTCGTTTGCCTCATCTTTGTCGGCAAACTGAGCCAACGAGATGCGCACGCGGTCGTCGCGCTCCACAATCGTCACGTTGGTGTATCCCTTTGCGGCAAACTGCTCCAAGGTCTCATCAGCACCGCGATGGCTAGGCAAGCTGGCGACGATGATATGGTATGTCTTGTTGCTGGCTGCAATAGTGACGGGGGTTGGAGCTGGAGCATTTTCTTTAGTTGGAGTAGTGTGCTCTGTCTCAATAGCTTCGTTGTCGGCACTCTCCTCAGTATTAATGCTCTCTTGACTTTGTGGATCTATAGCTTCACTTTGTGAGGTTTCTTCAGCTTCGCTTGTCTCGCAAGTTGGTGTGCCCTCATCTGTTGTGGCGATGTTCTCGGACTCTTCGCTGGCGATTGTTTCTTCAGGTTCGATAGCCTCTGTAGTCATCACTTCAGGACTGACATTTGTTGTTTCTGTATTTGATGTCAATGGTGAGACAATCATGTCAGTGAGTCTCAGCGAAGCGATGTCAGTTGTCTGGTGAGTGCCTGTGGGTATGGCCATCATGAGGAGTAGGAGGAATACTGCGGCAGTGGAAACCATATGGCGCAGTGTCTCCTTCTCGATGCGCAAGTGGATAGCTCTCTTGGCGCGTTTGGCGCGAACTTTAGGCTTGCGTATCTCTTCTGTGGGGTGGGTCAGCTGGTCGATGGTACGGATGAGCAAAGAGCCCAGTCCGAAGTGGACAGGCGCATCTATGCCGCTCTCTTCAGGAGTGAAATGTAGAGTCTGGTACACATCCTGTCTGAGTGTGCCGAGACCTGATAGCGTCACCATTCCCTCCTCGTCTAACGTGTCGAGAAGTTCTTCGGTGGCTACCTCTATCATATAATTCGCACGTGCGTAGTCCACCTGATAGCTTTTCATATAGCTTTGAGCCAGCAGGCCATCGTTCATCTTGATGGCCGCATTGAAGCTGACACTCCTTGAAGGCGGGTAGTAGGTGCCCTCTTCGGAGACGTAGTATGCTGGCGTATCGCATGCGATGAAACCACCCAAGTCGGGCAGTATCACGCAGTCGTTGTCGCGCAACAGGAGTTCGATATGTCGAGCTAGGTTCTTCATTCGTTCGGCAAAGGTAATGCAAATCGCGGGGAGAACAAAATTATTTTATCTTTTTTATTTTCCATTTTTTTTACTATTCAAGGCTTGGCTTCCTCCCCTTCTGCTCGGTGTGGTAACCCTGAAGATAAGAACCGCTTCAAAAATATTCAAGTAAATTTGATATTTCGTTCGGTTTGCATTACCTCTAGTCCTACTTTGCAGGCCTGAATTTAGGCGGTGGCTCGGAAAAACTTAAATAAAATTTGGTTTTTCGCTCGCCTTGCACTAAATTTGTCACACGAATTAGAAGAAACATTTTTTCATTCACTTAATTAAATTTAAGAAACAATGGTTTATTCACACGAAGTTGAACACATGTGTGTTGTAAAGAAGGGTCCTAACCACGGTCCCGCTCCTATCCCTGAAGAGGGTAAGTGGGTAAAATCAAAGGAGATCAAGGATGTCTCAGGTTTGACACACGGTATCGGTTGGTGCGCACCTCAGCAGGGCGCTTGTAAGCTCACCTTGAACGTTAAGGAGGGTATCATTCAGGAAGCGTTGGTTGAGACCATCGGTTGCTCTGGTATGACTCACTCTGCAGCTATGGCTTCAGAGATTCTTCCCGGTAAGACATTGCTCGAGGCTCTCAACACTGACCTCGTTTGCGATGCTATCAACACCGCTATGCGCGAGCTTTTCTTGCAGATCGTTTACGGTCGCACACAGTCAGCCTTCTCTGAGGGTGGTTTGATGATTGGTGCTGGTCTTGAGGACCTCGGTAAGGGTCTCCGTAGCCAGGTAGGTACACTCTATGGCACACTCGCTAAGGGTCCCCGTTACCTCGAGATGGCCGAGGGTTACATCAGCCGCATCGCTCTCGACAAGAACGACCAGATCTGCGGTTACGAGTTCGTACACCTCGGTAAGTTCATGGACGAAATCAAGAAGGGTACCGATGCTAACGAGGCCTTGAAGAAGGTTACAGGTACATACGGCCGCTTCACCGCTGAGCAGGGCGCAGTTAAACACATTGATCCACGTCACGAATAATAATAAGGAGGA
>JAFZFF010000042.1 GCA_017556045.1 Bacteroidaceae bacterium
CGAATGTTTGCCGTTATCAAGCGTGGAACCCCCTTCGTAAGGAAACCTGACTTTATTTATTCATAAACGATAAAAATAAGAGCAAATTTATTTGGAGATATCCTATATTTCTGCGTGAGAAAAAAAACTCCGCGATGAAATTCAATTACCCCCTCCGCTACGTCGCTTCGCTCTCTCCGCTCGTCCCCCTTAAAAGGGCGACAATGCTTTTGGTTAGTCCTTACGCGTGATTAAACTTTCTGAGAGAATTGTCCTGCATTCTCCCTCTTTAAGGGGGAGTCCCCGCAGGGGGAGGGGGTAAGGGGGGACGAGCGCAATGCAGCGTTAGCGGAATGGAGCGGGCGGGGGTAATCACTCAACTCTAAACCCTAAACTCTAAACCCTAAACTCTCAACCCTAAACTCTCAACTCTAAACCTTAAACCCTAAACGAATAACAAAGATGAAAAACTGGAAAGAAATACTCAAACTACTTATTGCCGTGCTCACGGCTATCGCTGGCACCCTGGGCGTGATGTCGTGTGTGGGATAGAGCCTGTGAGCGGTGAACGGTGAACGATGAGCGATGAGGGAGGCCAAAAATTCCTAATTCCTAACTCCTAACTCCTAATTCCCACCCCTCAACCCTCAACCCTTAACCCTCAACTCTCACCCCTCAACCCTCAACCCTCACCCCTCAACCCTCACCCCTAAACTCTCAACCCTCAACCCTACTTGGTCAATGCTTTTTTGATCATCTCAAGTTCGACGGGAGTGTAACAATTGCGGGTGACGTCCACCTCGTAGCCGACGATTTCGGTAGCTGCCTCAGAAAGGTATTTCATCAGGCAAAGGAACTTCTCGTAATTGTTGCTGAAACGGCCGAGCTCGCTATCGGGTGTTTGGTAGAGCTTGTGGAAGGCTTTCTTGTAGACGTCCCAGCCGTAGATCTCGGCTATACGCATGAGTGTGTAGTGAATGGCATCGCCTGAGTCAAGGTTGCCCTTCGCTACGCATTTCTTATAGGCTTGCTTGTAGTAGGCTATGTTGTCGCCCTTATAGAAGGTCTGCTGGGCCATCGTCGCTTCGTACTTGTCGAGGGCGTATGACATGCGGAAGTTGGCAAATATCTCGTCATTCCAGTTCCACGAGCCATAGCCATCGCCCACGGCCGTGCCTGCTGAGAATACATGACCTATCTCGTGTAAGATGCCGAAGCCCCAGTCGTTATGGGTCTTGAAGTTGGTCTGAAGGCCCTTGATGTCGGCATTGTCATTCCAGAGGATGGGGTCTCCCGCAAGTGCCCAATAGCCTGCCTCCATGCCTGGAGTGGAGAGGATGCGTATCTTGTCGCCACCATAGGGCACTACGCCCAGCAGCTCCTCGTAGGCCTCGTAGGTCTTATCGAGTGCTTGCAACCAGGCATCGATGGTGTGGTCGTCGACACACACGTGCTGGGGGTTGATGGCGAGCACCATGTGCTTGCTCTCACGCACGTAGAGCGCCTCTTTGGGGGTCTCGGTAATCTTGACATCGTCGTACCACACGGTGCCCTTTGCCTTGCCGCCATTGTATGTGCCACCGGGGAAGCCGAGCGAGCAGCTGACGTAGGTCTCGCCATGCTTGTCGCTGACGAAATCCATGTATACCTCTTGCCAGTCGGTGGTGCCGTAGACGAACCTCGAGGCATTCCAGGGCTGGGCCGAATGGTGGCCAAACACGTCGAGGTAGAGTATCGCACCTCGTCCCTCGGCTACATCCTCGGTCTTGATCTTGGCTGACACGCGATAGAAGGTGTTGGGGTTGAGACCTGTGAGGTGCTTGGTAATCTTCACCACGCCCTTCTCGCTATTGGATATCTTGACGCAACGGGAGCCATCGACGCCCTCTTTGACAAACTTTACCGAGGAGGTGAGCATATGCTTGTCTATGGTCCAGTGTTGCTTGGTAAATGAGATTTCGTTAAAGTCGTCACAAAAGATCTCTTTCGTATCATCGGCGGCATACAAGCCCGAAGATGCAACGAAAGGCATCAGTAGCAATAGGAGTAATCGTTTCATAGTATCATCGCTATTTGTTAAGTACGTTTGCGGGGCATACGGCCCTGCTGAGGCAAATTTACATAAAAAATCTGTACGCTGGATAAGATGGGGTGAAAAAACGTTTGTAGCGCTATAGTAGTTTACCAAAACTTTCGATGGGAAGAGTCACTTTTTGTAGCTTAAATTTTGCTTTTAGCACAAATAGACCTACTTTTGTAGGATAAATCGTTCGTAACCATGGAACGAACAATAGTGTACTGAAAAGCAATATAAATAGAACAAAGAGAAAGAGATGCGAAGCGAACGTCACGAAGAACAATCGACAATGATGAATTGCGCCATGAACATGGGTCTGATCGTGGGCGCATATTATATAGGTAAGTTTTGCCTGTTCCCACTGAGTATGCACTCTACGTTTGCGGCAATGCTCTTCTTCGGCCTGACGATGATGGTGCCCTACCTCGTATACCGATTGGTAAAGCTATACCGAGATCGCTACGCGGGCGGCAACATCGACTTCGTGCGCGCCTTCTCCTTCGCCCTGCTGGTCATGGCATTCGGCTCGCTACTGGCGGCGGTGGCCCACTATGTATACTTTGAGTTTATCGACAAGGGACTGGTAGTGAGCACGCTGGCAAGCAATATAGAGCAGTTGGCATCGGTGGACCTGAGCACCATAGAGGGGCTCGACACGGCGGAGGGTGCTGAGGCGATAGCGCGCTATGAGCGATTTGTAGAGACGATGAACACCACCCTGGGCCAATTGCAGGCGATGACATCAATCAAGATGACCATGGGTATGCTGAGCAATAATGTAACATGGGCGATCATAGTAGCACTGCCCGTAGCGCTGGTGGCGTCAATGAGAAAGAAAAACAACAACCAATAACATACACATATAAACGTAAGTAAGATGGATATTTCCGTTATAGTACCCCTGTATAATGAGGCTGAGTCGCTGCCCGAGCTACACGCATGGATCAAGCGCGTGATGGACGAGCACGGATTCACATACGAGATATTGTTTATCAACGATGGTAGTACTGACGACTCGTGGAAGGTGATAGAGGACCTGCACGCTCGCTTTGCTGAGGTCAAGGGCATCAAGTTCCGCCGCAACTATGGCAAGTCGCCTGCGCTGTACTGCGGATTTGACCGCGCCGAGGGCGACGTGGTGATCACCATGGATGCCGACCTGCAGGACTCGCCCGATGAGATACCCGAGCTGTATCGCATGATCACCGAGGAGGGCTACGACCTGGTGTCGGGGTACAAGCAGAAGCGCTATGACCCGCTATCAAAGACATTGCCCACGAAGCTCTTCAACGCTACGGCACGCAAGGTGTCGGGCATCAAGAACCTGCACGACTTTAATTGCGGCCTCAAGGCATATCGCAAGGAGGTGGTGAAGAATATCGAGGTGTATGGCGAGATGCATCGCTACATACCCTACCTGGCCAAGAACGCTGGATTCGGCAAGATTGGCGAAAAGGTGGTGCAGCACCAGGCACGCAAGTATGGCACGACGAAGTTTGGCCTCAACCGCTTCGTCAATGGATATCTCGACCTCATCTCTCTGTGGTTTCTCTCAAAGTTTGGCGTGAAGCCCATGCACTTCTTCGGCTTGTGGGGCTCGGTGATGTTCTTCATCTGCCTGATGTGTGTCATCTTCATCGGTGGTAGCAAGCTCTACTGCCTGGCCAATGGCATACCGGCTCCGCTGGTGACAGATAGCCCCTACTTCTACTTGGCACTGGTGGGCATGCTGCTGGGCACACAGATGTTCCTCACAGGATTCCTGGGCGAGCTCATCAGCCGCAACTCACAAGAGCGCAACAACTATAAGATAGAAAAGGAGTTCTGATGAGACTATACCGACACATAGCCTACCCTATCGTAGCGCTGATAGCCCTGCTGGGCATGGCGTCATGCTCGAGCGAAGACTGCTCTATCAACAATACGGTGAGGGGTAAGATGGCCTTCTACAATGCCTACGGCGATGCCGTATCGCTCAATGCCATACTGAGCGTGAGCGTGGTGCGCCCACAGGGCGACTCAGTGGTGCTCAACCAAAAGACGATGGCGACGGATGTGACCTTCCCCCTGAGCTATACGCACGAGACGGACACCTTTATCTACTGCTTTGACTTTAATGGCAACTGGGTCGCATACGACACACTCTACATCAGCCATACCAACACCCCCACACTGGTGTCGGTGGATTGCGGCACGGCGATGTTTCACACCATCACAGAGGCAAGAAGCACACATACGCTGATAGATACACTAATCATCAAATCACACGAAATCAATTATGATGAGCGCGAGAACATTCAGGTTATTTATCGCACTAATGATTAGTGTAGCCACGGCAGGATATGCCAATCCGCAGACCACAAAGGAGAAGAAGGCCCCGAAGGAGAAGCTCTCGCTCGAGGGGGTGTACATCGCGGCAGATGCCTTCGGGTACATATACCCTCTCTTCGTGAAGGACAAGTACTATAGCTCTGAGGTGTCGGCGGCACTGAGCATCGGCAACAGATTCTTCCCCACGGTGGAGGTGGGCGTAGGACATACCGACATCGTGAGCCATCTCTACGACATAGGCTACAGCACTCGTGCTCCCTACTACCGCATCGGTATGGACTATAACATGCAGTATACCAATGGACGCCCCAACTATATCTACCTGGGCGGACGCATAGGCTACACCGACTTTGAGTACTCGGTAGATGCTCCCGCACTCGTGGACCCTGTATGGGGTGGCGAGGTACCCATGAAGCTCGACGACGTGCCCTGCCGCGCCGTATGGGCCGAGGCAGTGGGTGGCGTGCGTGCCGAGATATTCAAAAACATCTGCATGGGATGGTCGCTCCGCTATAAGTATCCGCTACACAAGGGACCTATCAGCAATGGTGGCCCGTGGTATATACCAGGCTTCGGCGCCAGCAGTAAGACGGCCTTCAGCGCCACCTATACCGTGAGCTACTACCTCAACCTGAAGGCCCGCAGAAAGTAGGGACAAGCTACACATATTACACTACATCAACGGCATACACATAATGACAAACTTAGAAATCTGGCTCACCGCCATCGCTCTCGCCGCAGATAGCTTCACCGTAGCCATCGCGGGCGGACTGACACTCAAGCGCATCAGCCTGCGCCACTTCCTCACCATCGCCTTCTTCTTTGGCCTGTTCCAAGCAGTGATGCCACTACTCGGATGGATGGGGTCGATCTACTTCCATCACTTCATCGAGCAGTATGACCACTGGATAGCCTTCGCCATCCTCGTATTCCTCGGCGTGAAGATGATACGCGACGGATTCGGTGACGAGGAGGAGCGCCACTTTGACCCTACCAAGCTCGCCATGGTGCTCACCCTATCGCTGGCCGTAAGTATCGATGCGCTGGCCGTAGGCATATCATTTGTGTGCATAGGCATGAACACGCTCGAGCATATCGCCTTCCCCCTCTTTGCCATAGGCATCACCTCATTTGTCTTTGCCCTTGGCGGATGCTTCATCGGTAGCCTCATCGGCAACAAACTCAAGTTCCCCGTAGAGCCCTTCGGAGGCGCAGTACTGCTCATCCTCGGATTCAAGATACTGCTGGAGCACATCATGTAACACCTATTAAATAAATAACTACTTATCGCAATGAACAAGCGTTGGCACCTACCTTTTCTCCTGTTTCTCATCATCGGATCGGTCATCATCATCGGGGAAAACAAACCCACCTTCCGCACCCAGCAAGGCAAGATATTCGGCACACTATACACCGTGACCTATGAGCATAACGCCGACCTGCAGGAGGAGATCATGGAGGCGCTGAAGGCGGTAGATGGCTCGCTATCACCCTTCAACAAGCAATCACTCATCACCCATATCAACAACAATGAGCCCGTAGTGGCCGACTCGCTCTTCACGAAGGTGTTCCGCATGGCCGAAGAGGTATACGCCGAGAGCTACGGAGCATTTGACCCCACCGTGGCACCACTGGTGAATGCCTGGGGATTCGGATTCAAGAATGGCATAGAGGTGAGCCCAGCCGTCATCGATAGCCTACAGGCATTGGTGGGCATGAGCCGCATCACCCTCACCGAGGGACAGGTCGTGAAGGAAGACCCACGCATCATGCTGGACTTTAGCGCTATAGCCAAGGGATTCGGTAGCGACCGCGTAGCACACGCACTCGATAGTTGTGGGGTGAAAAACTACATGGTAGAGATAGGCGGAGAGATTGTACTCAAGGGACACAACAAGAAGGGCAACGCCTGGGGCATCGGCATCAACAAGCCCATAGACGACTCGCTATCAGCGTGTCAAGACCTGCAGACGGTGTTGCGCCTCACGGATTGTGCCATCGCCACATCGGGCAACTACCGCAACTTCTACTACAAGGATGGTGTGAAGTATGCCCACACGATAGACCCGCGCACAGGATATCCCGTACAGCACTCTCTGCTCTCGGCCACGGTGATCGCCGACAATTGTATGCGTGCCGATGCCTTGGCCACCTCATTCATGGTGCTGGGCGTAGACTCTGCCATGGCATATTGTGAGCGCCACCCCGAGATCAAGGGATACTTCATCGTAGCGGCAGATAGCGGCAGACACGAGATATTCACAAGCGGAGAGTTCTAAAGAGAGACATATACAAAGAAACACAGAGGGAGGCTACCGCGGTAGTCTCCCTCTTATATTATACGACGCTAATCCCTATCACTGAGCCGCCTTGGCACTGATCTCGATGATAAGCTCGGCGATATTGTCGGTAAAGAGGCGTACGGCTACGGCGATGAGGATGACACCGAAGAACTTGCGCACTACATATACACCTCCCTTGCCTATCCAGCGCTGTACCAGGTCGGTCATAGTCAGCACAAAGAAGACAAAAGCCATATTGGCCAGCAAGCCAAGCAGGATATTGATATCGGCATACTCAGCACGCAGGGAGAGCAGTGTGGTGAATGAGCCTGCACCCGCAATCAATGGAAATACGAGGGGCACGATGGTGGCTTCGCCCGAGGGGCCCTTGAACTTAAAGATCTCCACATCGAGCAACATCTCTATAGCCATGAGGAAGATGACGAGCGAGCCCGCCACGGCAAATGAGGCGATGTCTACATGAAAGAGCTTGAGCATCACGTCGCCCACATAGAAGAAGCCTACCAGGAGCAGGGTCGATAGCCATGTAGCCTTGAAGGGCTTGACGACCTTGCCACTCTCACGGAGCGAGATGATGATAGGTGTAGCGCCAATAGCATCAATCACTGCAAAGAGGATGATAAATGCGCTGATAAACTCCTGAATATTAAATGCACCTAATGTCATATACTGATATATCTTATTGGTTACTACTAACGATACGAACTCTGCGTTTGTTTCTTTTCGGCGGCAAAGGTATTAATTATTACGCACATACACAAGCCTCATCAGCGCATCATCATTGACAACACGCCGAGAGCGGTCTCTACGGAGCCTATACCCTTGATGAGGAGGCTACGCTTGCCCGAGAGCTCACGGAAGCGACACTCGTAGGGCGACATGGCGGTATAGCTCATCACACGGCCGAAGGCGGCACTCTCATAGTAGGGACTCTCGAGGTTGCTCACAAAGTAGAGCGCCATCTGGCCACCCTTGAGCAATATCTTCTCTATGCCGAGCTGCTTGCCCATGCGACGCAGAGGTACCACACGCAAGAGCTCCTCGCCCATGGGAGGCACGGGGCCAAAGCGGTCGGTGAGGCGGGTGCGGAACTTGGCCAGCTCCTCGTCCGTCTCGAGGCTATCGAGCTCACGGTATACGAGCATACGCTCACTACTGGTGGGGATATACTCATCGGGGAAGAGCAGCTCGAGGTCGCTCTCTACGGCACACTCCTCTACGAATCCCTCACCACTGATCTTACCATCGTCGCCCGCATCGCCCATGATGAGGTCGGCAAACTCATTGGTCTTGAGCTCATGTACGGCCTCGCCAAGGATCTTCTGGTAGGTCTCGTAGCCGAGGTCGGCAATGAAGCCACTCTGCTCAGCACCGAGCAGGTTACCCGCACCGCGGATGTCGAGGTCTTGCATGGCGATATGTATGCCACTACCCAGGTCGGTAAAGTTCTCGATGGCTTGTAGGCGGCGGCGTGCCTCGGGGGTGAGGCCCGAGAGAGGCGGTGCCAGCAGGTAGCAGAAGGCCTTCTTGTTGCCACGTCCCACGCGGCCACGCATCTGGTGCAGGTCGCTGAGGCCAAAGTTGTGTGCCGCATTGATGATGATGGTGTTGGCATTGGGGATATCGATACCATTCTCTACGATAGAGGTGGCGATGAGCACGTCATAGTCGTGGTTGACAAAGCCGAGGATGACCTTCTCCAGCTCCTCGGGCGCCATCTGTCCGTGACCGATACACACGCGAGCATCGGGCACATTGCGCGTGATGAGGGCAGCCAGCTCGGCAAGGTTCTGTATGCGGTTGTTGATGAAGAAGAGCTGACCATTGCGGCTAAGCTCGAAGTTGACCGCCTCGCGTATGATCTCCTCGTTGAAGGTGTGTACCTCAGTCTGTATGGGATATCGATTGGGCGGAGGCGTCTGTATCACACTCAGGTCGCGAGCACCCATGAGCGAGAACTGCAGGGTGCGCGGTATGGGCGTAGCGGTGAGCGTGAGGGTATCGATGCTTACCTTGAGCTGGCGTAGCTTCTCCTTGACCGACACGCCGAACTTCTGCTCCTCGTCGATGATGAGCAGGCCGAGGTCCTTGAACTCTACCCCCTTGCCGATGAGCTTGTGGGTACCCACCACGATGTTCACCTCGCCACTCTTGAGGCCCGCGAGCACCTTCTTGGTGTCGGCGGCCGAGCGAGCACGACTCAGGTACTCCACCTTGCAAGGCAGGTCCTTGAGGCGCTCAGAGAAGGTGCGCCAATGCTGGTAGGCCAGTACGGTAGTAGGCACGAGCACCGCCACCTGCTTATTATCACACGCGGCCTTGAAGGCGGCACGCACCGCCACCTCGGTCTTGCCAAAGCCTACGTCGCCACACACGAGGCGGTCCATAGGGCGCTCACGCTCCATGTCGGCCTTGATGTCTATGGTGGCCTTCATCTGGTCGGGCGTATCTTCGTAGAGGAAGCTGGCCTCGAGCTCATGTTGCAAGAAGCTATCGGGACTAAAGGCAAAGCCCTTCTCCTGAGCACGTTGCGAGTAGAGCTTGATGAGGTCACGCGCGATATCCTTGATCTTCGTCTTGGTGCGCTCCTTGAGCTTCTCCCATGCTCCTGTGCCGAGCTTATTGATGCGCGGAGCCTCGCCCTCCTTGCTCTTATATTTAGATATCTTGTGTAGTGAGTGGATAGAGACGAACACCACATCGTCGTTGCTATAGACGAGCTTGATCACCTCCTGCGTGCTATGGCCATTGGGCATACGCACCAATCCCGCAAAGCGCCCTACTCCATGGTCGATGTGTACCACATAGTCGCCCGGCTCAAACTGGCTGAGCTCCTTGAGCGAGATGGCCATCTTACCACTACGCGCCTTGTCGCTACGCAGGTTATACTTGTGGAAACGGTCAAAGATCTGATGGTCGGTAAAGCATGCCACACGCATCGTAGCGTCGGTAAATCCGCCATGTATGGTCTTGTCTACCGGCACGAAGGGTATGTCGCCTCCACGCTCCTCGAAGATAGTCTTGAGGCGCTCTGCCTGCTTGGCGCTATCGGTGAGGATATAGAGCTGGTAGCCACGATGGATGAGGTCGGTGAGCGACTGCTCTACCAACTCGAAGTTCTTATGGAAGAGCGGCTGGGGCGATGTCTCAAAGTTGATGGTGGCATCCACCGTAGTAGAGGCCTTAGCACCAAACTCAATTCGACGAAAGGCTAACGTCTTATGGATGAAATCGGCTGCGTCTAATAATTGAGAATTGAGAATTGAGAATTGAGAATTACTGCCATCCGGCTCCTTTACACTTGCATAGAGTGCACTATTAATTTTCAATTCTCCATTATCAATTTTCAATTCGCGTTCCAATTGTTCAGTTCTCTCCCGTGCCCACAGATAGTCCTGGAAGGCCAGGGCCGAGCCCTCGGGCAAGAAATCGAAGAATGACACCTGACTCTGCTCCTGCGCCCCATTAAAGTTGGGCACGATGCTGATGTGGCTCACCTTGTCGCGCGAGAGCTGCGTCTCGATCTCAAAGGTACGGATGCTATCAATCTCATCCCCGAAGAGGTCAATGCGGAAGGGGTACTCCGAAGCATACGAGAAGACGTCGATGATGCTACCACGCACGGCAAACTGCCCCGGCTCGTACACATAGTCGACGCGCTCGAAGCCCTCGCTCGTGAGCGTAGCCTCCATCTTGGACATCTCCACCGTGTCACCCACAGAGAGCGCTATAGAGCGCGTATCCAACGTGTCGCGCGACACCACCATCTCGGCCAGTGCGTCGGGGTAAGAGACGAGGTATAAGGGAGAATGGAGAATGGAGAGTGGAGAATTATTGCCATCCGGGAGCTTTGCACTATTAATTTTCAATTCTCCATTATCCATTTTCAATTTATTCGCCTCCGCGAGGCGAGTAAGCACTTCCGTACGCAGCACCTCATTGGCCGCATCTTTCTGACCATACTTGATAGCACGCTTATACGATGAGGGGAAGAAGAGCACATGCGCCTCGCCCAACATCTGCACCAGGTCATGGTAGAAGTATCCCGCCTCCTCGAGATCGTTGAGCACGAAGAGCGCCACGGGAGTCTGCCACGGCTTGTCCGCTACCGCCAGGGCACTAAAGAGCATAGGGGCGGCCGAGGCAGATAGCCCCTTGAGGTGTATCGTGCGCACCGCCTTATCGTCCCATACATGCCGCATAGCACTCACACCCGAATGCCCGGCAAAGCGTTTTACCAAGTCATGAATCTCCATAATCAATGCCTTTAGGGCAGATATGACATTTGCCATACCCACCATACCATATTCTGAGACAAAGATAATACATATTTTCGGTTGGGCGAAGAGAAAGCCCCTACAAACATAAGGTAGGTTATATAAAAAGAATAAGGATGCACCCCGTTGGACACACCCTTATATCGTGTATAGGTCATGACAACCTCTTATCAGAGATCTATCGAGAAGTAATAGCCTACGCTCACTCCCCAGAAGCACTCGCGCCACATGGGATTGTACATCACCTGGCCCGACACCGGCAGGGTAGCACCATTAGAGAGCTCAAACTCATGCCCTGCCACTACATTGAGGTTACAAGGGCCGAAGTCATCATTACCATAATAATCTGAGGCAAAGGGAAGCATACCTGCCGCCACGGTGAAGTCTACCACCGAGAGCGAAAAGTCATACGCCACCTCGAAGTATGAGGGGAAGGCCTCGTTCCATCTGTATCCGCTAGGTATCAAGGCAGCACTCTCATACTGATTGATGATAGAGTACCATGAGAAGGTCACAGGGATATCTTCGCTAAGTGTGAAGCTCAGGCCAAGGTCGAGGTAGTTGTCATCAAACTCAGCACCGTAGTACTCACGATAGTTGGCCAGCGAGAGTGTGATATTGCGCCATGTAGCCTCTACCGAGAGGTCCCACTCGTTGTAATCACCCCTCTTGAGCGCCTTCGAGCCCCATGCGCCGAGGCTCACCGCCCAGTCGCCCTTTTCGTAATCAAAGTAGGCCGAGGGCTGTAGGCTGGGACCTGCCAAACTGGAGCCTCTCCACAGATAGCTGCTCACCGCATCGGCACCTACGGTCATCGACCACGCACCAGACTCCTGCGCGCGGAGCGGAGCAGCCGCGATGAGAAGGGTGCAGAGAATAGCTAAAACATTGTTTTTCTTCATTTTTTCGTAATTATTATTTAAGGTTAATAAAAAACGGTGCGAAGATACGATAAAACTATAGTTATGCAAAAACAAACGACCATTTTTTATACCTCCTACTCCAGCGTAGAGAAATCGATATCAGGAGCCACCGTCGTGTCGCCCGCACGCTCAAAATAGGTGCCAGGGGTCATATACTCATCGAAGAATCCACCCATAGAGAGGAAGAAGGCATCTCCCTCGGTACCACCCGTATAGTCGAGGCGCTTCCTCTCATTACCCGTACCATCACAAGTAAATCGAGCCTTCGTCAGAGGCACCCAGCGGCCATCAGCCGTGCGCGCCCACTGGTTGGTGTAGTACGCCTTGCGGTTGCGATAGCCCTGCACGGGGCTGAAATTCTCGAGAAACGAGTGCGCTCCTCTGTACCATGTAGAGGTCTTAGGACGACGGAATGAGGCCACCAGCGACCACTCGCCCTTATTGTTGTCAAAGAAGTAAGCCGTGTACACCGTAGCTCCCTTGCCATCAGGTCTTGCACCCATCAGGAATCGGCAGCGCTCGCCCGGTTTCCAGTCGTAGTACATATAGCTCTGTCCGCCTGAGCCCTCATTGCCAAACTCCTTGATGACCGTCTTCTCACCCTTCTTCACCAGCGTCACGCGTAGCGAGTCGGGGATGTCAGCCGGGTTATCCGTATTGAAGGGGCTCCACACCGAGAAGAGTATCTTGCGCTGATGAGGCGAGTTGTTTTGCATACCGAAATATCCCTCACCAAATCCGCAAGCCATGTAGTAGCTGCTGGGGATGTCGCCCTCCTCGGGCACGGTCACCTCATTGTAAAACCACTCCACATCCTCCTTTGGCAACACATATCCCAGGTGCACCGATGGTCCACGACGTCCGAAGTGGCTATTAAAGTCCGTTGTGATATACGACATGTCCGCTATATCGCCACTCACGATGAGCGCCGCTACCGAGCCGTAGTCCTCACCCTCATTGATCTTCACGCCACGTATGTCTACCCTCACGTGACCCGGCTTCTTTATCTTATATGTACCCAAGTCCACGCGCGTGAGCTCATCGCTATCGAGAGTGATCTTTTTCTTCTTACCCAGCAGCGACACCTCGATGCGCGACTTACCCTTGGCCTGCAGGGCAATATCCACCGTGCCACACTCATTGGCTCTGAAGAAGTAGCTCACCACCGTCTCCCTATCGCTCCAGCGGCGTATGCCGTTATGACGCTCGTCTACATGAGCCTCGCCACCCGAGGTGATATACGCATTACCAGCCGTGTTGATGACATGCTCACTCTGTGCCACCACAGGCACTACCCCCATCAAAGCAACCAGCAATGATGCCAGCCATAAAGTTCCCTTGTTTTTCATCATTTATCGTATTGAAATCCTATAATTTACGTTTGACATTACTCAGCAGCCAGGCGCCTCATTCAAGTCTACTGGGCAATATGATTTTCCTTTACAAATTTAGTGAATTTTTTCCATTTTTGCAAAAACTTCAGTGTTTTTTGCGTGAAAAGATAAGTTTTTTTGACGGTGAACGATTCGTTCCGCGTCCCCATCCTCAGCCCATATATCGATGGGGTTCCATTTTAGAACGTCATCCTATATGAGGCCCTGATTTAGGGCGTCATCCTCTATGAGGTCACATTTTACGAAGTCCACTTTTTTAGAAAAACGCCCCATTTTGCCCACGAACATGCGAAAAATAATTGCCTCCGATGTGGGAAATTTTTATCACATAGGCGCTAATTTTGGCACGAAACGACGATAATTGGCCGCTCGCGAGGCAGGGCGGCTCTACATATACTCAATATAGTTACAAACAGGCGGCACACGATACCGCTTCACTCATCATGTCAGCGCTTTTATCTCGCTGATTATATGAATGGTAAGCACCTTATCCTGTCACCTAAAGACACACCGCGAAGAGGGAGAAGTTACTCAGTACTCAGTACTCAGTAAAATAAAATCGAAGTAAAAAGGGACATGAAAAAGGGTTATATATTAATATATATACAAGTATATATATATAATATATAAACTTTTCTTTTCAAGTGCGTACCCTACTTTCAAATTACTGAGTACTGAGTATTGAGTAACTCCCCATACCACAGCATGCGGGTCACAGAAAAAAAAATAAATTTTATAACACGCATAGCTTCAATGCATTGAATAGCATTTCTCGAAAGCTAAAGTACAATAAAATACAGTAAAATACAATAAGGTCAAGTGCCAAAAATCTTTGTAGTAACTTTGCCTTCGCAATTGAGAATTGAGAAGGTTTGTGCAAGTGAGCGCGATGTAAGCTTGCTTACTAATCGCTCAGCGAGCGCAGCCAAAGCTCAGCGAAGCTAATGGAGAATGGAGAATTAGCTCCGCGATGTCATCCTGAGTGAAACGCCGACGCGACACGTTCTTTGACATGTTGTACAACCCCAATCAAGAAACAATGGAAACGAGTACTTTCGCCACTTTCGTTCGTTGAGATTTAACTGGGATATTGAATCTCTGCCTCACTCAGCATAGAAAATACAAGTTTTTTTTACTTTCATTCGTTGAGATTTGGTATTTCATTCGGTTTTTACTAATTTCGCCCCACTATTCGAGAAACTGGTTTAATTATTTATGTTGTATTACCTTGTAATAAAGCACGGCATTGGCTGAAGTAAAAGTAGAACCCGGTGGTAACATCATCGATATCAAGCATGTGTCTAAATGGTTCGGAGACAAACAGGTGCTGGATGATGTAAGTTTGTGTATCAGAAAGGGAGAATTTGTCACCATCCTCGGTCCCTCAGGATGTGGTAAGACAACCCTTCTGCGAATCTTGGCGGGCTTTGACACCGCCTCAGAGGGAGAAATCTTGCTGGAAGGCTCTGACATCACACAGACGCCACCGCATAAGCGACCGATGAATACGGTGTTCCAACGCTATGCGCTATTTCCACACCTCAACGTATACGATAATATCGCCTTCGGCCTCAAACTGAAGAAGGAGAAGGACAACATCATAGAGAACCGCGTGAGACGCGCGCTCAAGATGGTGGGCATGACGGACTATGAGCACCGCGATGTGAACTCGCTCTCGGGCGGACAGCAGCAGCGCGTGGCCATCGCTCGCGCCATCGTCAACCAACCTACTGTGCTCTTGCTCGATGAGCCTCTGGCTGCCCTCGACCTCAAGATGCGTAAGGACATGCAGATGGAGCTCAAGGAGATGCACAAGACGCTGGGCATCACATTCATCTACGTCACTCACGACCAGGAGGAGGCGCTCACGCTGAGCGACACCATCGTGGTGATGAGCGAGGGTGTGATACAGCAGATAGGTACACCTACCGATATATATAATGAGCCGGAAAACTGCTTCGTGGCTGACTTCATCGGCGAGAGCAATATCCTCAACGGCACGATGATAGAGGACCGCTTGGTACGATTCATGGGCACGGAGTTTAAGTGCGTGGACGAGGGATTCGGCGAGAATGCTCCCGTAGACGTGGTGATACGCCCCGAGGACATATACATCATGGCTCACACGGAGAATGCGATGCTACAGGGACGCGTGTCGTCATGTATCTTCAAGGGAGTACACTATGAGATGATCGTGCAGCTTGCCAATGGCTATGAGCTGATGGTGCAGGACTACAATGCCTTTGAGCCCGACACCGAGGTGGGCCTTATCATCAAGCCTTCAGACATACACGTGATGAAGAAGGAGCGCACCTGTAACACCTTCGACGCCGTGGTAGCAGACGAGAACCACATCGACATGCTGGGAGGCACCTTCGAGTGTCAGCCCCACGGACTCGAGAAGGGCACCGAGATCAAGGTAGAGGTGGCATTCGACAAGATCGACCTCACCGACGACAAGGAAGATGGCGCTCTCGAGGGCGATGTACGCCTCATACTGTATAAGGGTAACCACTATCACCTCACCATCGTGACCGACAATGATGACTACCTCTACGTAGACACCAACGACGTGTGGGACGATGGCGACATGGTGGGTATCAATATATTGCCGGAAGACATCAGAATAATTCACAATTGACAATTGATAATTGAAAATTGACAGTTCTATGTCATCCTGAGCGCGTTCAGAATGACAAGGAAAATGAGAACCTCCTTAAGGTAATATAAAATGAACAAACTCATAAAAATATTCTCCAAACGCAGCACCTGGGCGACACCCTACGCAATATTCCTGATGCTATTCGTGGTATTGCCGCTGGTACTCATCGGCGTATATGCCTTCATGGACAATGATGGCGCATTCACGGTGGCCAACTTCGTGAAGTTCGTCGAGCAGCCCGAGGCGTTCAACACCTTCATCTACTCTGTGGCGGTAGCTATCGTCACTACGTTCTTCTGCATCTTGCTGGGATACCCCGCGGCATATATCTTGAGCAACAAGGAGTTTAACCGCTCTAAGACGATGGTGCTGCTCTTCATCCTGCCCATGTGGGTGAACGTGCTCATACGTACCTTGGCCACGGTGTCGCTCTTTGACATCACGGGCATACCCCTCGGCGAGGGAGCGCTGCTCTTTGGCTTGACCTACGACTTCTTGCCCTTCATGATCTATCCTATATATAATACGATGATGAAGATAGACAAGAACCTCATCGAGGCGGCACAAGACCTGGGAGCCAACCAGATGCGCGTGTTCCTCAAGGTCATACTCCCACTCTCTATGCCTGGTGTGGTGAGCGGTATCATGATGGTGTTCTTGCCCACGATATCGACCTTTGCCATCTCAGAGCTACTGACGATGAATGACATACGACTCTTCGGATCTATCATCCAGGAGAACATCATGCTGAGCGATACGATGAACTATGGTGCGGCGCTCTCACTCGTGATGCTGCTCATCATCGGAGCTACCAGCGCACTGGGCAACGATAGCGAAGAGGAGATGAGCCATGGAGGAATCATTTAGTAATTGACAATGCACAATTGATAATTGATAATTAGAGTTCTCTGAGTTCTCTGAATAACAAAAAACAAAGATGAAGAAACTAATCGCCAAAGGGTACTTGTGGTTGCTACTGGCCCTGCTATATACACCCATCCTCATCATTGCCATCTTCTCGTTTACCGAGACTAAGGTACTGGGCAACTGGACAGGCTTCTCCATGAAGCTCTACACCAACCTGTTCAGCGGTGGTATGTCGAGCTCGCTCGTCAACGCCATCAAGAACACCATCGTGATAGCGCTCGTGGCATCGTCGCTCGCCACCATCCTGGGTAGTATAGCGGCTATCGGCATATTCAACATGCGCAGCAAGTCACGCAAGGCCATCTCATTCCTCAATAATATACCGCTCATCAACCCCGATATCATCACCGGTATATCACTGTTCCTGCTCTTCGTATGGCTGGGCGTGTCGCAAGGCTACACCACCGTGATACTTGCCCATGTCACCTTCTGTACACCCTATGTGGTGCTCAGCGTGATGCCCCGCCTCACAAGCATGAACCCAAACATCTATGAGGCCGCACTCGACCTGGGCGCTACACCCTTCCAGGCACTGCGCAAGGTCATCATCCCCGAAATCAAGCCCGGCATCATCAGTGGCTTTATCCTCTCATTTACACTCTCTATCGACGACTTCGCCGTGAGCCTCTTCACCAAGGGTAACATCGGCCTCGAGACACTCTCGACCTACATCTACTCTGATGCCCGCAAGGGAGGTCTCACCCCCGAGCTACGCCCCCTATCGACCATCATCTTCGTCACCGTACTGGTGCTGCTCATCGTCATCAACCGACGCTCTGAGAAGCAGGCCAAGAAGGCGAAAAGCTAAGACGAAGAGTAACACCATATAATATACTATACGAATGAAAAGAATCCTATATATCAGTTTGTTCATCGCAGTATTGCTGGGCCTCTACCCCGTGAGTGGAGCTCATGCTGCCGACCGCGAACATACGCTCAAAGTATACAACTGGGCCGACTACCTCGACGAGAGCCTGCTCGATGAGTTTGTCGAGTGGTACAAGGAGCAGACGGGCGAAGAGGTGGAGATCATCTATCAGCTCTTTGACATCAACGAGGTGATGCTCGCCAAGCTCGAGAAGGGTCATGAGGACTTCGACGTGGTGTGCCCCTCAGAGTACATCATCGACCGCATGCTGGCCAACGACATGCTACTACCCATCAATCGCGACTTTGGCAATACGCCCGACTATATCAGCCTGGTATCACCCTTCTTCGTAGAGCAGATGGCAAAGTTTGACCAAGATGGCAAGAGCGCCAATGACTATGCCGTGGGCTACATGTGGGGCACCACAGGACTGCTCTATAACCCCGAGTTTGTCACCGACGAGGAGGCCGACTCATGGGGTATCATCTGGGACGAGCGCTTCAATAGCAAGATACTCATGAAGGATGCCTACCGCGACATCTACGGATGTATGCTCATGTATGCACGCTACCAAGAGGTGCTCGACGGACTGGTGACACGCCAGGAGCTGATGAACGACACCTCAGACGAGGCTATCGACACCGTAGAGGTGCTGCTCAAGTCGGCCAAGCAAAACATCGCTGGCTGGGAGGTAGACTTCGGTAAGGAGATGATGACCAAGAAGAAGGCTTACATCAACGTGAGCTGGAGCGGCGATGCCGTGTGGGCCATCGAGGAGGCTGCTGCTATAGGCATGGAGCTGAGGTATCACGTGCCGCGCGAGGGCTCTAACGTATGGTTTGATGGTTGGGTAATCCCCAAATATGCCGTAAACACCAAGGCGGCAGCTTACTTCATCAACTTCATGTGTATGCCCGAGAATGCCATGCGCAACATGGATGAGATAGGCTACGTGAGTGTGGTAGCTTCGCCCGAGATCCTGGAAGCTAAGATTGACTCTACCCTCGAGGAGTACGTAGACCTCACCTACTTCTTTGGCGAGGGTGCCGATAGCGTACCTGTAGACAACATACAATACCCCGATAGAGCCGTCATCGAGCGCTCGGCGCTGATGCGCGATTGTGGTAATCGTACCAAGAGCATGATCGAGATGTGGAGCCGTGTCAAGGGCGATAGCCTCGACGCATGGGTATACATCGTCATCGGTATCACCTTCGGCGGTGGAGCCGTATGGTACGTCTATAACAAGGTGCAGGAGCGCAAACGCAACGCACGCTACAAAAAAAGAAAGAAAAATCAGACGCAAAAGGTAAACCCTAAGAAATAATTCGTATATTTGTAAGATAATATATAGACTCACATAAAAAATCCATACCTGATATGCAAAAGAGCGATAGTATCGTTATCATCCCTACGTATAACGAAAAAGAAAATATAGAAAATATCATCCGCGCCGTATTTGGCCTGGAGAAGACATTCCACATCCTCGTCATCGAAGACGGCTCGCCCGACGGCACAGCTGCCATCGTCAAGACCCTCCAGCAGGAGTTCCCCGAGCGCCTCTTCATGGTAGAGCGCACCGGCAAGCTCGGCCTCGGCACTGCCTACATCTGCGGATTCAAGTGGGCTATCGAGCATGGCTACGACTATGTATTTGAGATGGATGCCGACTTCTCACACAACCCCAACGACCTGCCCCGCCTCTACAATGCATGTGCCGTAGAGGGCAATGACGTGGCTATCGGTTCGCGCTATGTGAGCGGCGTCAATGTAGTCAACTGGCCCATGGGTCGCGTGCTCATGTCGTACTACGCCTCTAAGTATGTGCAACTTGTCACTGGCATCAAGGTAAAGGACACTACCGCAGGATTCAAGTGCTACCGTCGCGAGGTGCTCGAGACCCTCGAGCTTGACAAGATTCGATTCAAGGGCTACGCCTTCCAGATAGAGATGAAGTATACCGCCTACAAGTGCGGATTCAAGATCAAGGAGGTGCCTGTCATCTTCGTCAATCGCGAGCTCGGTACCTCAAAGATGAATAGTAGCATCTTCGGCGAAGCAGTATTCGGCGTGATGCGCCTCCGCTGGGACGGATGGTTCCGCAAGTACCCGAAGAGAAAGTAAGCGACTATCTCATAGCAACATAATAGTAGCGGCAGATTCATAGAATCCGCCGCTATTTTCTTTTCACACCACTAATCAATTAAAACTTATCACCACCAGCTCCGACTCTTTCCCACCGATACGATAGAGCTCACTGGTGCGTGTACCTATAGCCCATACGATGTCAGTATCGTGACAGAGAAGCCATTGCTTAGCACGATCTATACGACTGATCTTAAGGTCAGTATACATATCACTTAGGAGCTTACTGCCCTTCATGCCGAACGGGTGTATGCGGTCTCCCTCTTGGGGATGACGCACGATAAGAGGAGATTTTATGCGTGAAGCGTCGAGTACGCATACGTTACTCTCTCTTGGCACCCTCCATGAAGCATCGGGGGTGATACGAGTAATGGTGAGATGTGTACCATCAGGAAGCTCTACCCCACCCTCTTCGGGGAGTGTGTAATGGGGCTCTTCGTCAGTATCTTTGCGAAGGCGAATGCACAAGAGGTCACGATCCTTGAGGGCCAGGTAGTTCTCGGCATAAAACATACGGCCCGATTCTCCCATGAGTGAGCGGTAGATATCTGCTATCTGCCGAGAGTTGAAGCCATAGGGATGCAACACCTCAAAGAGTTGAGCTTGAGGCGCTTGACTACCCAACAAAGCCTGGATATCTACATCAATACCCGACTCCATAGGCGTCACGATGCGAAGTGACGTATCAGCTATCACCTTATTATATATGGTGGCGGCATCGGCCAGGTGAGCAGCTGCTTGCGCGATATTCTCTTTAGCGGCGGCATTTATCTGCTCCATGAGGGGTATCAGCCCTAAGCGGACCTTGTTGCGCGCATATTCGTCGGTGAGATTGGTGCTATCAGTCACGTACGATTGTCCCAAACGATTGAGGTACTCTACCACCTCATCGCGTGAGAGCCAAAGCAGAGGACGCACCACATGGCCATTCCTCACGCGCATTCCCGTAAGGCCATTGATGCCAGCTCCGCGGATAAGGTTGAGTAGCAGAGTCTCTACCGCATCATCTTGATGATGAGCCACGGCAATAGCACTGAGCGAATGACTCTCGCGTATGCGCTCAAACTCACGATAGCGAAGCTCACGAGCAGCCATCTCGATAGACACTTTATGCTCCGATGCATATGCCTCAGTATCAAAGTGTAGCACCTCTAACGAGACACCCTGTGAGTGGCATAGCTCGGTGACAAAACGCTCGTCACGATCGCTCTCTTCGCCACGCAGGTGAAAGTTGCAATGCACGGCGTAGCAATCATACCCCAAGCGGATGAGCATGCGCAGTAGGGCTACTGAGTCGGCTCCCCCACTCAATGCCACGAGCACCTTAGCACCAGGCTCCAATAGAGTGTGCTGAGTGATGAATGATTGTACGCGCTGCTCCAGCTTCATCGTTGATAATCAGTTTAGTTGCTCTATACATTCACGCAGAGAGTCCATCCAATAGGGCACCTCCACGCCATAGGTCTGCTTGATTTTTGTCTTGTCGAGCACCGAGTAGTGCGGACGTGCGGCAGGTGTAGGATACTCATCCGTATGAAGGGGCTTCAGCGCACATGTGGTGATACCACCAAGTGCAAAGATGGCCTTCGTAAAGTCATACCATGAGCAAACACCCTCATTGCTATAGTGATAGATACCCGGCACCACACCATGGCCAATGATATGATGTATCGCACGCGCGAGATCACGAGCATAGGTAGGCGTACCTATCTGATCAAAGACTACACCCAGCTCGGCACGCTCATTGCCAAGGCGAAGCATCGTCTTCACAAAATTATTACCAAAGGTGCTATAGAGCCATGCCGTACGAATGATAACAGCATCTGCACACAAGGCCTGTATGGCTTGCTCTCCAGCTAATTTGGTAGTGCCATACACCGAGTTGGGGCAGGTATCATCACCCTCCTTATAAGGGATAAAGTGCTGACCATTAAATACATAGTCGGTAGAGACGTGTATCAGCGATGCACCATGCTTGGTAGCTACGCGCGCCAGGTTTGCCGGAGCGAGATGATTGAGTTTATCGCACAACTCGGTATCCTCCTCAGCCTTATTCACATTGGTATAAGCGGCACAATTGACGATACAATCGATGGCATGCTCTATCACATAGCACTCAATAGCCTCTTCGTCACAGATGTCGAGCTCCGCCACATCGGTAAAGTGATATACGCGCTCACTATCTGTAGCCGCTACCAGGCGCATCTCATTGCCCAGCTGGCCATTAGCTCCTGTAATGAGCACATTCTTCAGTATAGTATGATTTGTCATAATGTTTTAGTCTTCTAAATCCAGTTCGCCCGCACGATCCTTCATAAAATAATCTGAGAGCAGACCCACAAACTTCACTATATCAGCTACAGCATCAGTGGTTTGCTTGCTCACCTCCTTATGCTGAAGGCGCAACATCCACACGCCATAGAGCGCATCAAAGCAGTTCTCCAACTCTGACTTGTCTTGTCCACCCTTAGAGCGCAACTCTACGATAAAGGGCAACGCCTTGTAGTAAGCTGCTTGGTAGAAGGGAAACTTCTGCGAGTGCATCAGACGGAAATGTAGCTCGGTAAGCTGGATGATGACATTCTTATTGATCTGCAGGTGCCCACTCTGTTGCACCCCTTCGAGGCGCATCATCTCCACGAGGTTAGCATACCACTCTACCAACTCAGCATGTTGTGGCTCAGGCAATTGATATGCCGACACCACCGTCTGTTCGAGTTTATCAATGTCACATCCATTGGCACGTATCAAGTCCTCGACCTGCCACATGTAGAGCAAATACTCAGAGATGCTCTGTTCCTTCAGTTTTCTTGAGATATACATATTATTACGTTTTCCTTATTATACAGGTGTAGCGAGCAGTGTATAAGCTGCGCCCACCACACCAAAAAGCATCACCATTGCGCCAATCACACGGTTGAGTATCCATATGCCACGCACATCAAATCGCTTGCCCAGCTTACTCACCAGCCAGGTGATGCTAAACCACCAGGTCAGTGCACCCACCCAAATCGCCGCATAGCCCGCCACGCGCTCATTAAGCTCAAGCTCGGGCAACACGAATGACATACGGGCAAACAGAGCCACAAGCATCAGTATAATGAGCGGGTTGCTGATAGCTAACGCAAAGCCAGTAAATGAGTTATATATAAGCTTACTCTTCGATACTGGAGGTGGGGTGAACTTGCCCATGGGGTTGGTACGATAGGCATGAGGATTGGTGCGAAACGTAAGTATGCCGAAGCCAAAGAGTAGCACACTACCCACCAGCTGTAACACAAACATATTATGCGCATTATTGATAAAGTCAAACACGAATGACATACCATAAGCCGTGATTGCAGCATATATGAGGTCGCTCACCGATGCGCCCACACCTGTCATGAAGCCAGGCCAACGCCCTTTGTTCAACGTACGGCGTATACACATTACACCTACGGGACCTAATGGCGCCGAGACGATGACACCAATGAAGAATCCCTTCAGTATAAGTTCGAGGAATGAAATCTGTTCTGCAAATTGCTCCAACCAATTCATAGCTATTTCTCCCCTACTAATTTCCTTTCTTAAATACCTGCCTCATGCGTCCATAGCCATCAAAGGCGCGCTTCGAAGAGAGCTTAATAGCAATCATGAGCGATAGCATCGAAGCAGACATCGTGATCACCACAATCATTATCTGATACTTGATCGCCACATTAGGAGTACTACCACCAAGAATCTGGCCAATCATCGTGCCAGGCAACGACACCAATCCCATCACCGCCATGTTGGCAATAGTAGGACTAAATGACTTTACAATCGCCTGTTTCACAAAGGGTTGTAACGCCTCGCTGCGCGATGCGCCATTGCCCAAAAGGAAGTAGTATAGGTTTTGCTCACGATGCAGAGTCGAGTAAAATGTGCCAACGGCTATCACATTGACCGTCAGCATATTGCCAAGGAGTATACCCATGATAGGGATAAAGTATTGGGCACTGAATACATTATTAAGACCCAGCACGATACCCAAGAAGTAGAGTCCCACAAGTACGCTGGCCACCACGAAGCCCACCACAAGAGGCATCATAAGAATGCTGCGACACACACGAGTACGTATGAGAGCGGTCTCAGAGGCTATGTACACCATGACAAACACCCATAAGAGATTAATTATCGGATTGTTCCACTCAAAAAGATAGCGTAGGTACACCCCAATAAAGAGCATCTGCACCACCATACGTACGGTACCCACACAGATAGCCTTGAGCAGCTTCGTCTCATAACGCCATATATAATATATAGGTATGAGTAGCAATAGTAGTCCTACGCACAAGCTGAGGTATGAGATATCTATCGTACCCATGTCATCCTAACTGTATTAATGTGGAACAATGTGAGGCGAAGCATACATCATGAGATACCGCCACGATGGTCTTTCCATCCTGTTGCTTGGTGCGCAAGAAGTTGATGACAAGATCACGCGAAGCCTCATCGAGTGCCGCCGTAGGTTCGTCAAGTAGCCATAGCTCTCTATCCAGCAAGGCCAGCGTAGCTAACATCAAACGCTGCCTCTGTCCTCCCGATATCTCTGACATTCGCTTGTCAAGTATCTCTTTTTCGAGTCCTAATAGAGATAGATTTTTGTACAATTGTTTTATGGATTTATGTACATCTTTCACCCTGCCTACTTTCTGAATATGCGCAACAAATTCATTTATAGTTTCGCTCGGAAATGACAGTTCTTGAGGAAGATACATCACTGCACGACGGACAATATTACATGTTTTTTCATTCATATCATGCCCGCAAATTCTAATATCTCCGCCACCTATAGGAACCAAACCAATGAGTGCCTTCAGTAGTGAACTCTTTCCACACCCTGACACGCCAGTAATGCAAGCAAAGTCACCTCGCTTCACCTCACATGAGAGATGCTCGAAGACGCGCTCCTCACCAAACTGGATAGATATGTCGTGTACAGAAATCATTCCTTAAAAACTCTTTTGCGGAACAAAAGTACTACTTTTAATGTAAGTGAACAAATTAGAATTCACTTTTAAAAGCACGTTTTGTAATAATCACTACCCTCGGATACGAAAACATTTCACCCTATCACTTGTTGTTACTATCAGACAAAGCCTAACCTATATATAATATATAAATATATAAGACTATGAAAAAAGTACTAATCCTCGCCAGTACAACATGGCTACTCCTCAGTGCCACCACATTCGCCCAGACGAGCCGTAGTGAACGTGAGCAACGATGGCGCACCGAGCGTGAGCAACGCCGTGCACAAGCTAAAGCCTTGGAGCTACAACAAGACTCCACCGCCTTCGTCCAAGCCCTCAAAGCACTGAAGACCGACAGCTGGGTACTCGAGGCAAATAATGTGAATTTCTCCAATGGTATCACCCGCTTCGTCTCACCCAGCACCAACTACATCAGCTACGATGACGATGAAGGTACCATACAGACCGCCTTCAGCAACTTCACCTATAGCCCCAACGGACTTGGCGGTGTCACGGTACAAGGCACCATCTCTGGCCAACGCATGTCAACCGATCGTGACGGCAACGTATATTATAGTTTCAATATACAAGGTAGCACCATCTCTGCCATCGTAAGCCTCACCCTCACGGCAGGCACCAATCAAGCCAGTGCCACCATTACCCCAAACTTTGCCGGCAACACCATGACTTTCGATGGATATCTCGTCCCTTACGACCAATCTTCCATCTTTCAAGGCATGCCGCAATGGTAAATAAGTCCATCTTCGTCCCGATGTAGCGAAAAAGTAAAAAAAACATTCACTCGCCCATCGGGACTTTTTATATAAGAAATCGCCATTTTTTCCCTCAGAAAGGCGCATTTTGGGCCAAAAATGGGCAAAAATCAAAAAAAATGCAGGAAAAAGTGATTTTTTTTCAAAATATATTTGGTGGTTCAAAAAAAAGCAGTACCTTTGCACTCGCAAAACGGAACGATACCGATTGTTCTTTGAAATAGTGAGAAAACAAAAGCAAATCAAATTGCGGAAATAGCTCAGTTGGTAGAGCATAACCTTGCCAAGGTTAGGGTCGCGAGTTCGAGTCTCGTTTTCCGCTCAAGCAAGTTTGAATTTGTGTCTACGACCGATGATTCGGTGTAAGCCCAGGTGGCGGAATGGTAGACGCGCTCGTTTCAGGTGCGAGTGTTGAGAGACGTGCAGGTTCGAGTCCTGTTCTGGGCACAAACCAAACGAGCATTTGAAACTGAAACAAATAATGGAGAGATGGCGGAATTGGTAGACGCGCTACTTTGAGGGGGTAGTGACCGTTGGGTCGTGTGAGTTCGAGTCTCATTCTCTTCACCAATACAAAGATTGCTTGTTTTCTTACAGAGAACACGGTATTAATTGCGGAAATAGCTCAGTTGGTAGAGCATAACCTTGCCAAGGTTAGGGTCGCGAGTTCGAGTCTCGTTTTCCGCTCAAAGAGGTCTAAGGCATTAGGCCTCTTTTTCTATTTTAAATACCTTCCCACCCTACTAACTCACACACAAGCTCCCTATTCAGCAGAGTAATTCCCACCAATAAGGCGTATAAATAATTTATTCCCGATATTATTTTCGAATATACAAACCAACCTATACAGGAGTGCACAACATCAACCCCAGGACAATCTACATACAAATTGCATAGGTTTGGTAGTTCGCACAAATTGCACTACCTTTGTTGGTTGTCAGAAACAAACAAGATAGACACTACTATGCAGGAGACACTACATTATATATTTAATCAGGGACGTATCATGCTACACAAGGGTGAGAAGTATGATATCCTTAGGGGTAAGGATGTACCCACATTCGTGACTGACGCCCTACCCCACCTCTTCGTGGAGACGGCAGACACGATAGCCTATGCGAGCAGCACTGCGCTGGAGGAACTACCCGAGGGGTATGAGTGGGTAGGCCTACGCGAGAGCTACCACCTATTGCCCAAGCCTCTGTATCTGCAAGCGGGCAAGGCGAGCGAGATATTGTACTTCGACACTCACCACCGCCATTGCGGGCTATGTGGTGCTCCCATGCGGTGGAATACGCCCATCAGCAAGTGCTGTACGGCTTGTGGCGAGGAGATATGGCCACAGCTGAGCACGGCAATCATCGTATTGGTACACCGAGGCGAAGAGGCATTGTTGGTAAAGGCCAAGAACTTCCGCCGCAACTACTATGGCTTGGTGGCAGGATTCGTAGAGACGGGCGAGTCACTGGAGGAGTGCGTACAGCGTGAGGTGTATGAGGAGACGGGCATCACCATCACCAACATACGCTACCATGGTAGCCAGCCTTGGCCCTACCCGATGGGATTGATGGTAGGCTTCCACGCCGACTATGTAGAGGGTGACGTGAGCCTCCTCGATGGAGAACTGAGCGCAGCAGCCTTCTTCGGGCGCGACAATCTGCCCCCAATACCCGAAAAGTTGAGCATGGCACGCAGGCTCATCGATAGTTGGATAGATGAGGTCTGATTTGCATAACTCATTATTTATGCGTAACTTCGCACCCTGAAAGCGGAATAATATTTTTACAAACCATAAAACAAAACGACACTCTATGAGAAACAAACTCTTAATGCTGTGTCTCGCGCTGTTCGCCATGGGCACTGTGAGCACACTGAAAGCTGAGAATGACAAACCGTTTGTAATCCCCGAGTTGCGCCACTGGCAAGGTGGTGAGGGCATGGTAGCCGTAAGCCCCAGCACTAAGGTAGTGTATACCGACGCTGCGCTCGCTGATGCTGCCGAGGCTATGGCTGAGGACTATGGCTTGCTCTTTGGCAAGGAGATGAAGGCTAAGAAGGCCAGCAAAGCTCCTCAGGGCGCTATCGTCATCAACCTTACCGACGACAAGGAGCTGGGCGATGAGGGTTACAGCATCGAAATCGGTGAGAACGTAATCGTAAAAGCAAACACCGCTACAGGTGCATACTGGGCCACACGTACTTTGTTGCAGATGTTGGAGCAGTATGATGGCACTCACCTCCCCAAGGGTACCGTACGCGACTGGCCCGACTATGCTATGCGCGGATTCATGATTGACGTGGGTCGTAAGTACATCCCCCTGGAGTATGTAAAACAGTATGCTAAGATCATGTCATACTACAAGATGAACACCTTCCAGATCCACCTCAACGACAACGGCTTCAAGAAGTACTTCGGCGAGGATTGGAAGAAGACTTATGCTGCCTTCCGCCTCGAGAGCGAACTCTTCCCCGAGCTTACTGCAAAGGATGGTTTCTACACCAAGGATGAGTTCCGTCAGTTCCAGAAGGATGCTGCTAAGATTGGTGTCAACGTGATCCCCGAGATCGACGTGCCTGCTCACTCACTCGCCTTCACACTCTATCGTGAGGAGTTCGGTTCACAGGAGTATGGCATCGACCACCTCGACCTCTTCAACCCCAACGTATACACTTTCCTCGACTCACTCTTCGCTGAGTATCTCGAGGGTCCCGACCCCGTATTCGTAAGCAAGCAGGTACACATCGGTACCGACGAGTACTCTAACAAGGACCAGAAGGTGGTAGAGAAGTTCCGCGAGTTTACCGACCACTACATCAAGCACGTAGAGAGCTTCGGCAAGCAGGCTTGTGTATGGGGTGCCTTGACACACGCTAAGGGTGAGACTCCCGTGAAGTCTGAGAACGTGATCATGCACTGCTGGTACAACGGCTATGCTGACCCCTCAGTGATGAAGAAGGATGGCTATAAGCTCGTGAGCATCCCCGACGGATGGATCTACATCGTACCCGCTGCAGGTTACTACTATGACTACCTCAACCACGCACGCTTGTACAATGAGTGGAGCCCCCGCCGCATCGGCAATCAGACCTTTGACGCTAACGACCCCGACATCTTGGGTGGTATGTTTGCTGTATGGAATGACGTATGTGGCAATGGTATCTCTGTTGACGACATCCACCACCGCAGCTATCCCGCATTGCAGGTATTGTCAGCTTCATGCTGGAGCCCTAGCTACAAGACCGTACCCTTCGAGGAATTTGACCACAAGCGCACCTTGCTGAGCGAGGCTCCTGGCGTGAACGAGCTCGGTACCTTCAAGGGCAACAAGAACGACGTGGTATATAGCCTCGCAGAGGTAAAGGCAGGTAAGAAGTACCTCGTAGCTAAGGCTGGATACGACTACGCTATCGAGTTCCACATTGATGGTGTGAAGGAAGCACGCGGCACCAAGCTCTTCTCAGACAAGCGCAGCGACTTCTACCTCTCAAGCCCCGTAGATGGCCGCTTGGCATTCGGTCGCGATGGCTATCTCAACACCTTCGACTTCTATGTAGACGAGTTGCTCGATGCTACTATCCGTATCGAGTGCACCAATACCGCTACACGCCTCTATGTAGATGGCAAGCTCAAGGAAGAGCTCAAGCGCGATAAGCGTTGGGCATCAGAGAAGGTAAAATACGACTACGTGCCCACACTCAACTTCCCCCTCGAGCAGGCTGGCAACTTTAAGAGCCGCATCACTGACCTGAAGGTAGTGAAGATGTAATATCTCTCTATAAAGAACAAAACATTGGAGGCAGCCCGAAAGGTTGCCTCCTTGTTTTTTATGACAAAATGTCACACACAAGGATTTGGCACTGGGTTTGCAACCTATTCGCTCGGAGCATTGTTGTCTCCTATTATATATTAAGAACTGACAAACTTAAAAACTAAAAACAATATGAAAACAGGTAACATTGGGGTAACGACCGAAAACATCTTCCCCATCATCAAGAAATTCCTTTACAGTGATCACGAGATTTTCCTCCGCGAGTTGGTATCAAACGCAGTGGATGCTACACAGAAGCTCAAGACCTATCAGCTCAAGGGCGACTTCAAGGGCGAGTTGGGCAACCTCACCGTACAGGTGAAGCTCGACAAGGAGGCTGGCACCATCACCATCAGCGACCGTGGTATCGGCATGACCGCTGAGGAGATTGACAAGTATATCAACCAGATTGCCTTCTCAGGCGCTAACGACTTCCTGGAGAAGTATAAGAACGATGCCAATGCCATCATCGGCCACTTTGGTCTCGGCTTCTACTCTGCCTTCATGGTAGCCAAGAGCGTGGATATCATCACCCGTTCATACCGCGAAGAGGCACAGGCTGTGAAGTGGAGCTGCGATGGTAGCCCCTCATACACCCTCGAAGAGTGTGACAAAGCCGATCGTGGTACCGACATCGTGCTCCACATCGATGACGACTGCAAAGAGTTCCTCGAGGAGAGCCGCTTGAGCAACTTGCTCACCAAGTACTGCCGCTTCCTCCCCATCTCAATTGCCTTCGGCAAAAAGAAGGATTGGAAGGATGGCAAGCAGGTGGAGACCGATGAGGACAACATCATCAACGACACCAATCCCTTGTGGACACGCACTCCGAGCGAACTCACCGACGAGGACTACAAGAAGTTCTACCGCGACCTCTACCCCATGAGCGATGAGCCTTTGTTCTGGATTCACCTCAATGTAGACTACCCCTTCAACCTCACCGGTGTGCTCTACTTCCCCAAG
>JAFZFF010000043.1 GCA_017556045.1 Bacteroidaceae bacterium
CTACAGATCATGCAGGCCACGCTGGAGCGCCGCGATGCCGAGATAGCGCTGCTCCGTCCCCGCGCCGACTATGCCGACCATGTGCTCGACTCCATCTCGTGCTTCACCGTCTCGCAGATCGCCAAGGAGCTCTCGATGACGGGCCGCGAGCTGAACCGCATCCTCTGCCAGCGCGGCATACAGTACCCGCAGTCGGGGCAGTACCTCCTGTACGCCAAGTATGCCCGCCGCGGCTATGCGCAAAACCGCACCTTCGAGTACCGCAAACGCAATGGTGACCTCGTCACTCACACCTACCTGGTGTGGACCGAGATGGGTAGGGAGTTTGTTCATAAATTGATAATGGATAATTGATAATGGATAATTGATAATGGCGAATTAATTACCCCCGCCCGCTCCATTCCGCTAACGCTGCATTCCGCTCGTCCCCCTTAAAGAGGGACAATTCTCTTAGAAAGTTTTAGCGCGCGTAAGGACTAATCAAAAAGCATTGTCGCCCTTTAAGGGGGACGAGCGGAGAGAGCGAAGCGACGTAGCGGAGGGGGTGATCACTCAACCCTCAACCCTAAACGATTAAACTTAAAACAAATAAACTTAAATTCAATGAAAAAGTATTTTAACAGCAGTGAGACATTAGAGTCATGTGACGTACATATAAGTGAGAATGGTAAGATGACAGTGATGACCAAGAGCTACCACAGTGGTGCCCTGGAGCGCCTTGGTAAGCCCGAGAAGACCATCCGTGGTCGTGTAAGGATGGAGGACACCAGCTTCGTATTTGAGCCCTACGCAGAGAGTACCCGCAAGCCTACCTATCAGAAGCAGGTGGTGGTAGGCAGCACTACGCTGGCCGTGACCGAGGACAAGGTGAAGGTGTCGTTCCTCGTGCCTCGCCACCTCACCAAGCCCCTCATGGTGCTCTACATACAGAGCGAGATAGATGAGGTGAAGCGCCGCCTCGAAGCGGATGTGTATGACACAGTAGTAGCCTCCCCCAGCCCCTCCCAAGGAGGGGTGACTCAGACAACCGCGAGAAGCACTAATTCCTAACACATAACAATTCAAAATAATGACAACAAGTAACTATAAAAAGAAAAATCAGTCATCCCCCCTTGGGGGGACTGAGGGGGGCCTCATGAAACCTATAAAAAACCGCAAGGAGTTTTTCGACTCCTTAGAGGCTGGCCTGCAGAGCTACTTTGATGCTCACGACCCCGAGTGGGGCGGCATCATGCACCTGACCATCGGTGTGCGCCACGGAGAGGTGGGTGGCATCATCAAGAGCGCCGACGCGCTGCGCTACGAGGGCTACACTCGCCAACGCATTGAGCAGATACTGCGCTTCGTGCTGCCGCGCTACGTGAAGCGCTCCGATGTAGATTACGCAGTGGATGATGTCATCAACGAATTACTGGGCATCGACACTGCAGAGTCCACTGAAGTGGAGGTGCAGACGGTAGTCGTAGAGCCGCTGCCCAAGAAGAAAGCAAAGAAGAGGACCCCCTCTAACTCCCCCTCTATGGGGAGGACTCAGAGTCCGCTAAAATAACTTTCAACAACTAAATCTAAACATTATGATAACAACGAATAAAACTACCGCGATGCCAGCAACTCCTCCCCATAGAGGGGGAGGCTGGGAGGGGGGCTTCTTTAGTCTTGAAGAGCTAACCTATAGTCTCACTGCGCAGCAGCGCGGCATTGAGAACATCCCCACGGAAGAGCATAAGCGTAACCTCACGCGCTTGGTCGACTGCGTGCTCGACCGCGTGCGCGCAGAGTGGGGCTCGCCCATCATCGTCACCAGCGGCTACCGCTGCGAGGCACTGAACAAGGCTGTAGGTGGTGTCACGAGCAGTTACCACATGAGAGGCATGGCGGCAGACATTCGCCCACAGCGTGGTGCGCTGGGGAGTCTCTTCGAATGCATCATGGGGATGTTTATGGATGGAGATATAGGCCTCACCGAGTGCTATATCGATAGCGAGAAGGGATTTATCCACGTGGCGTACGATGCGCAAGCGTTCAATGTATGGCCGTTCATTTCAAATTGAAAATTGAAAATTGAGAATTGAAAATTAATTACCCCCACCCGCGCCATTCCGCTAACGCTGCATTTTGCTCGTCCCCCTTAAAGAGGGACAATTCTCTCAGAAAGTTTTAGCGCGCGTAAGGACTAATCAAAAAGCATTGTCGCCCTTCGAAGGGGGCGTAGCGAGGCCTTCAGAGGGTTGGCTAAATGCCAAGCCGTGCCGAGTGAGGGGAGTGCAGTGCTCTGCACGACGGAGGACCCGAAGGGAGTGCAGTGAAGCAAGGCTGAACGGAACGGAGGGGGTGATCTCTCAACCCTAAACTCTAAACATTAATTCCTAATTAAAATATGATAAACTACGTAAATAACTCATTTGACAATGTTCTCAAGCCCTGCGATGCACAGCAGTTTTACACCCTCACGCAGAGCGAGAAGACCGAGCGACTCATCCTTGCACACCGCGCAGGAGAGCCCAAAGCGAAGAGCAAGCTGCCCGCACTGACCTACATGGGCGTGTTTGACAAAGATAAATATAGAAAGTACCTGGAGACCCCCTCTAACTCCCCCTCTATGGGGAGGACTCAGGCATCGCGGAATAAGGGTACGCGCAAGGCTGAGTTTATGCGACCTACAGGCCTTTTGATGCTCGACTTTGACCATATAACAGAACAAGCCACAGACCCCCTCCCAACCTCCCCCTCTATGGGGAGGGGCTTTGAAAGTCCTACAAAGATGTGGGAACAGATCTACAAAGGCGCTTCGGAGCGTGGCTTTGACCTTGGCAAGTGCATGGCGCTCGCCCATATCACCCCCAGTGGCGATGGACTGCGCCTTGTAGTCACTCGCGACAAGGGCAAGTCGATAGCAGAGTGTCAGTATCACTGGGCACAAGAGGTGCTCCCTTGGCTGGGTGTAACGGTCAAGTGCGATGATGTCTGTAAGGATATCTCACGCCTCTCGTATGCTCCGATGAAGAGTGAAATCTTGTACTTTAATTCGAGTCTATTGTTTGCTGAACTACCTGATGCTGCTGATTATCCGGATGGCTCGCTCTTTGGAAGCACGACTGGTTACCCCCTCCGTTCCGTTTCGCAGGGCTCCACTGCACTCGTCCCCCTTAAAGAGGGACAATGCTCTCTGGATAGTTCTATCGCGGAAGGGGCTAATAAAAAAGAATTGTCGCCCTTTAAGGGGCGAAGCGAGGTCTTTAGAGGGTTGGCTAAATGCCAAGCCGTGCCGAGTGAGGGGAGTGCAGTGCCCTGCACGACGGAGGCCGATAGGGAGCGTAATGGAGTGGAACGTAATGTAGCGGAGGGGGTATCTGTGGACGCCAATCATACCACCTCCCCCCTGCGGGGTACTCCTCCTACTTTAGGAGGAGAACTCTACCCAGCAGACTACAACGGAGTGCCCTATCCCGAGATAGTAAGAAGATTAGAAGAACAACTCGGTGGAGCCCCTGCCCAAGGCGCGAGAAATTCCTTCATCTTCACTATGGCCTGTAACCTCCGCTATATCTGCAACGATGATGCTGCATGGGTAGCAAGCATACTCCCCACCTACGGTGAAGAGCCTCAGAAGCATCGCGCCACGATACAGAGCGCTATCAATAGGCCTATGTCGCGCAATATGCCTGAGACTTTGAAGCGTGCCTTACAAGTCGCGTTGGAGTCTTCCGAAGTAGCGGAGGGGGGCTCTCAACCCTCAACGCTCAACCCTCATCCCGAGGCATTGCCCCCAGCAATGCCGACTATTCTCCCCGAGCCTATAGCGCTGCTCACCTCACGCACTCCCGAGCGCATGCAGGCGGCAGTGGCCATGGCCGTGTTTCCGCCCCTCGGGGCACATGTGTGCGGCATGCGCTTCACCTACTGGGACGGACGAGACTATGAGCCTACCTTCATGAACGTGGTGGTGGCCGAGCTCTCGGCAGGTAAGAGCGCTGTGAACACGCCCATCGAGTACATCATTGCCGACATGGAGGTACGCGACGAGGTGGCGCGTGAGCAGGAACGTGGGTGGCGCGAGAAGTGTGCCCTCATCAAGAACCCCGATGATCGCCCCGAGCGCCCCAAGGGTCTCGTGCGTCAGGTGCTCTCAGCCGACATGACCAATGCCGCCTTCGTGCAAAGATTGGCCGATGCCAACGGTCACTTCCTCTACACGCAGATGGACGAGATAGAACTGCTCAATGCGCTAAAGACCAACACCACCTCGGGCACGGTGACGGCAGTATTGCGCCTCGCCTTCGACTGCGGCAAGTACGGACAGGAGCGCGTGGCGGCCAACGCCATCGACATGAAGGCGCAGGTGCGCTGGAACTGGAATGCCTCGTCTACTGTGCAGCGCGTGCGCAAGTTCTTTGCACGCAGCGTTGCTGATGGTACACTCTCGCGTATCTCCTTCGCCACCATCGTGCGCAAAGAGGGTGACTACGGTCGCGAGCGCCCCAAGTATGGTCAGTATGGGCAGGCCTTTGCCGACGAGCTGCGCCCCTACATCGATGCATTGTGTAATACGAGCGGTACTATCGTGTGTCCCGAGGCGCAGGAGTGGGCATCGGCACTCTGTGACGAGCTGTCTGACTTTGCCGAAGAGTGTGAGGATGATACCTATGCGCAGTTCTCATTCCGTGCCGTGCTCATGGGCTTCTTCCGCGCCATGCTGCTCTACGTGATGAACGGTTGCCAGTGGACGCAGACCATTGCCGACTTTGCTGCGTGGACGGTGAAGTATGACCTATGGTGCAAGATGCGATTCTTCTCTGACATGGTGCACAAAGACCTTGCTGGTGAGAAAACCTCTCTTCAGGTGGGTCCTGTGAGCCTGCTTACCCTGCTGCCCGACGAGTTTACCCGTGAGGATGTGCGCAACCTACGCATCGCACAGGGCATGAAACCCGACCCGACAAACATGATAAAGGCGTGGAAGAATAGAGGGCAGATTCTGCAGACTGACGAACGTTGCGTTTACACGAAGATAAAAGGGGTACAGGGTACAGGGTACAATTAATATGCGCACTCATTTTTCTCAAATTTCAAACATATGGCACGATTTATTATAGAACCCATGTACGTGAGCGACCTCGCTCATCAGTACTATCCCGATTGGGACCAGCGGGGCGCTCTTCGCCTCTTCCGCAAGGAGCTACACGCTACGAGCGGACTGTGGGAAGCGCTGCAGAAAGAGGGCTTCAAGGAGTATACCAAGGTGCTCACGCGAAGCCAAGTAAGAACAATAGTCAAATTCCTTGGTGAACCGTAAAAGATGTCTGGTGTTTTTGTAGTAGTTTTTAGGGTGCGCTCTGCTGTGAAGCAGGGCGCATCCGCTTTTATAATGCCATAAGGGTAAGTATCTGTATTGTCACTACACGGAGAAACATCGTGAGCGGATAGACCGTAGAGTAGGCTACTGAGGCTTGATTGTTGCCGCAGATCTCATTGCTGTAGGCTAAGGCAGGAGGGTTGGTCATGGTGCCTGAGATGAGACCAGCGATGGTGAAGTAACTCAGCTTGCATATCTTGCGGGCGATGAAGCCGATGATGATACAGGGGATCACGGTGATAAGGAAGCCATAGAGCACCCACCAGTAACCTCCATGGACGATAGTGTCGACAAATCCGTTTCCTGCCCCTATGCCTACTACGGCAAGGAAGAGGGTGATGCCTATCTGACGTATCATCTTGTTGGCCGACGAGGTGGTATAGGTGACCAGTTTTATTTGTGGGCCAAACTTGCTGATGAGGATAGAGACAATGAGCGGACCTCCTGCCAAGCCGAGCTTCACAGGTATGGGTACACCGGAGATGAAGATGGGCAGCGAACCGAGCACTACACCCAGTGCAATGCCGAGGAAGATAGCTGCGAGGTTGGGCTCGTCGAGATGCTTTACCGAGTTGCCCATCAGATTACCAATCTTCTGTATGCTCTCGGGCTTACCTACCACTACTACGCGGTCGCCCATCTGGAGTAGCAGGTGGGGGTCGGCGATGAGGTCCACACCTGAACGTATGATACGTGTGATGGTGACATTGAAGGTCTGGCGTAGCTTGAGATCTCCCAAGCGCTTGCCATTGATGCGGGGGTTGGTGATGATGAAGCGCTCTGAGGTGAGGTTGTTGGCCTCGATGGCATCCCACTCGGCCATGTTCATGTTGATGCGGGGACCGATGAGTAGGGTGAGGGCCTCCACTTCGAGAGGAGTGGCTACGAGGAAGAGCTTGTCGCCCATGCCCAAGGTGGTGGTTGACTCTGCCAGTTCGATATCGTGAGTGCGCTCGTGGAGCACGCGGGTGATGACACATTTGCGTCCGAAGAGCTCCTGTATCTCACGGATGGTATGCCCGCATACAGACTCGTTGTGTACCTCGAGGGTTACGGCTTCGAGTTGCTCGGCATGCTCTTTGTTGCGCTCCAGCATGATGCGGCGCTCGTTGTCGAAGTTGACGCGGAAGAGTCGCTTGAGCAGGATGATGGTGAGGATGACACCCACTACGCCGAGCGGATAGGTCACGGCATAACCCTGTGCGATAGATGTGTTGGTCTGCCCTGTCATGTCATAGAAGGTCTGCTGGGCAGCACCCATACCAGGTGTATTGGTCACAGCACCACTGAGCACACCTATCATATCTATAAGGCTGGTGTCTGTGATGAGGTGTATGACATAGGCGGTGCAGCAGGCCAGCAATACTGAGCCTACAGCGAGCATATTGAGAGTGATGCCTCCCTTGCGGAACGAGGAGAAGAATCCTGGTCCTACCTCCAAACCGATGGAGTAGATAAAGAGGATAAGACCAAACTCCTTGACAAACTGTGCAGTGGTGCTGTCGAGCAAGAATCCGAAGTGTCCTGCTACGATGCCGACGAAGAGTATCCATGTAACCCCCAGCGACACACTACCAAACTTGATGCGATTAAGACCGAGACCAATGGCAATCACCATGGCCAGGATAAACACGGAGTGGGCTACGCCACTGCCCGTGAAGAGATTAACCAACCATTCCATAATGTTTGAAACTCTTTCTTATTCCTTGATAATATATTTCTAAAAACAATCTTTCGTGTTAAAGGGTGCAAAGGTATTCTCTTTTTTTATCCCTTCGCATATACCAGTACGAGGCTTTCCTCTGAGGGCCAGTGTGGCAGGTAGAAGAGTGGGTGAGGAGTACCTCCGACGCCACTCCACTCGATGCGTCTCACCTGCTCGAAGCTGGGTGGCCCGAACGCAAAGGAGCGTCCATAGAGGAGTATGGCGCGGCGTGCCTCGTCAACCTTCCATAGACCACCGCCATAGGGGCACTCTTCGTCCCATTTCAGCAGTTCGCGATGTTGGTACACGTTGCCGAAGCGCAATACGCCCTCTCCGGTGATGATAAATTTCTGATACATCCTTGTTTGTCGCTTGTCTATCGCATGTCAATCACCTCATCTGCAGGGAATGACTTCTCTGAGTAGGTGAAGGTGTTCTTGGGGAAGGTGAGTCCACTGCGCATGCTGCGTACGTCGATCTTGTACTCTCGGTCGTCGGGGAAGTTGAGGAGGAGAGCTGCGATGTGTCCATCGCTCTTGATGTATACGTGTAGGCTCGAGAGCTCTTGCTGGTCGTCTTTAGCCGTGAGGATGACTTCGTGTACGGGCTTGCCCGAAATCAGCTTCTCGCTACCATCGCGGGCAGTGAAGTGCTCCTTATAGTTCTTGAGCAGCAGGTAGGGATTGATGCTCTGCTGGTCTTCGGGAGTGGGATTGCTGATATATAGCTCGCAATACTCGTCATCATACTGCATGGTCCACTGGGTGGTGCCATCGAACCACACCTTCATCTCTTCGGTATCGAAATGGTAGTTGTTGCCCTCCATGAGTAGCTTGCCACTGATGTGGTAGCCCTCTTCGTCGATGCGGAATACGACTTCCGAACCTTTGTTTTGAAAGAGTGACACGGCTTTGTTGATCCACACCTCTGCAGTGCCTTGTGCCGAAAGGGGGAGTGTGCTGCACAAGAGAAGGAGGGTGAAGAATATGGATTGGGTACGTCTCATCATTTACTATTTTTACGATTTACAACTTAACTATTTTGCCATTACAAGAGTTCTCAATTCTCACTCAGTGCACTGAGCTTCATCTCGAGGTCCATCTCGTCAGCACAGAGCACCTGGCGGGGTTTGCTGCCGTCTACGGGACCTACGATGCCAGCCTTCTCGAGCTGGTCCATGATGCGTCCGGCACGGTTGTATCCGATAGAGAACTTGCGCTGGATGAGTGAGGTCGATCCTGATTGATGGATGACGACGAGGCGAGCTGCATCTTCGAACATGGGGTCGAGGCGCTTGAGGTCTACATCGTCAAGGTTGCTGCCATCACCAGCATTCTCATCTACATATTCAGGCAGATAGAAGGCCGTGGGGTAGCCCTGCTGTGTGCTGATATACTTGCCGATGTTCTCCACCTCGGGGGTGTCAACGAAGGCACACTGCACACGCACGGGGTCGCTGCCTTGCAGGAAGAGCATGTCGCCTCGGCCAATGAGCTGGTTGGCTCCGGGTCGGTCGAGGATGGTGCGCGAGTCGATCATGGCCGATACGCGGAAGGCGATGCGGGCAGGGAAGTTGGCCTTGATGGTACCGGTGATGATGTTCGTAGTGGGGCGCTGTGTAGCGATGATCATGTGTATACCCACGGCACGAGCGAGCTGGGCGATACGAGCGATGGGGAGCTCTACCTCCTTGCCGGCTGTCATGATGAGGTCGCCAAACTCGTCGATGATGACCACGATGTAGGGCATATACTTGTGTCCCTTCTCGGGGTTGAGTTGGCGGTCGATAAACTTCTTGTTATACTCACGTAGGTTGCGCACGCCAGCGGTCTTGAGCAGGTCGTAGCGGGTGTCCATCTCTACGCAGAGCGACTTGAGTGTCTGCACCACCTTGGTGACGTCGGTGATGATGGCATCTTCGCCGTCGGGGAGCTTGGCCAAGAAGTGCTTCTCGATAGAGGAGTAGATGCTGAGCTCTACCTTCTTGGGGTCTACCATCACGAGCTTGAGCTCGGCGGGGTGCTTCTTATAAAGGAGCGAGGTGATGATAGCGTTCAGACCTACTGACTTACCCATACCAGTAGCACCTGCTACGAGGAGGTGGGGCATCTTGCAGAGGTCAAACATGAAGATCTCGTTCGTGATGGTCTTACCGATGGCTACGGGCAGCTCATAGTCACACTCCTGGAACTTGCGGCTACCGATGACCGAGTGCATTGACACCACCTGCGGATTGGCATTGGGGATCTCGATACCGATGGTACCCTTACCAGGCATTGGGGCAATGATACGGGTGCTGAAGGCGGCAAGCGTCAGTGCGATGTCGTCTTCGAGGTTCTTGATCTTTGAGATGCGCACGCCAGGGGCGGGAGTGATCTCGTAGAGGGTGATGGTAGGTCCTACGGTAGCTTTGATAGAGCTGATCTCGATGCCAAAGTTGCGTAATGCCTGTATGATGCTGTCTTTCTTAGCATTCTGCTCCTCGCGGTCTACCGAGAGGGTGTCGTCATTAGACTTGTTGAGCAGGTCTATGGTGGGGAATTTGTAGCGTGAGAGGTCGAGTCGGGGGTTATAGGGCTCGATGATCTTCTCTGCCTCCTCCTCTTCGTTGATCTCGATGGTAAACTCGGTGTCGGCATCGGCATCAGCCGTCTCCTCCTCGTCCTCCTCCTCGGTCTCCTCGGCGGGAGCCACGATCTCCATCTCCATCTCATCACTCTCTGTGATGTCTGATGTGTCATCGGCGTTCCACTCTATCTCTGTGGCAGGCTGCTCGTCGATGGTGAACTCCACCTCTTTCTCGGTCGTCTCCACTGGGGTGGGAGAGACAGTTTCCTCCACCTCATCCTTGCCTGGGAGCAATGACTTGGGGTGTAAGAGCTTGCGTATCACCTCGATGGTGTTCTTAGTGAGATACATGCAGAAGAGGATAGCTGTCACCGCCAGTATGATGATGATACCAGGTAGGCCAAACTGATCGTTGAGCCAGGTGGCAGCATTGCGTCCATGGTAGCCTCCCCAGTAGATGGGCGAGAGGGGGAACCATCTGTCTACGGTGATGCTCAAGAAGAGTGATCCCCATATCAGGATAGTAGCGCAGCAGATACCCCAATGCTTGAGGTTGAACTTGTAGGTACGCATCAGGTTGAGACCCAAGACAAGCAAGAAGGCGGCAATGCTGTAGGCCGACACACCGAAGCAACCATTGATGAGCTGCTGTGCTATGGTGGCACCGCTACGTCCAGTGGCATTGCTTACCTGCTCGGGCTGAGGGTCAGCAAGGCTCTCGATTACAGTGGGCTGCTCCAGAGCACTCTGGTCAGCACCGCCATTGAGGACAAATGAGGAGAACGCCAGTATCATATATATAGATATCATCACGCAGAGCAATCCCACGACGAACTGTGTGGTCTCGTTCTTTACAGAGGTGCGCAGAGTCTCTATCCACTTGATCTCTTTCTTCTCTTTCGTTTTCTTTGTCGTCTTTTGTGTCGCCATTGTTGTCAGTGTTCTATATGTCGTACGTTGATGCGTAGGCTCTTTTCTTTACTTCAGCTTCTCGTTCCAGAAGTTCAACATCTTGGTAAAGATGTGGTAACGTGTGTTGCCACCATATATGCTATGGTTGCGGTTGGTGTAGTAGTGCATGTCAAACTGCTTGTCGGCCTGTACCAATGCCTCAGAGTACTCTACGCTATTGCGTACGTGTACATTGTCGTCGGCCATGCCATGCATGAGCAGCAGGCTACCATTGAGGTTACGGGCACGGGTGATGGCAGAGGTCTTGTCGTAGTTCTCGCCATTCTCCTGCGGTGTGCGCATGAATCGCTCGGTGTATACCGAGTCGTAGAATCTCCAGTCGGTGGGAGGTGCTACGGCGATACCTGCCTTAAATACGGCTTCGCCTGTAGACATTGACATCAGTGTGTTGTAGCCTCCGAAGCTCCATCCCCAGATACCGATGCGGTTCTTGTCAACGTAGGGGAGCGTAGCGAGATACTTGGCAGTCTCTACCTGGTCCTCTGCTTCGCGCAATCCCAGCTCGAGATAGGTGCAGTTCTTAAACTCCGCACCGCGACCACCTGTACCACGACCATCGACACATACCACTACGTAGCCCTGCTGAGCCAAGAAGGTCTCCCACAAGGTACCGCCGTAGAAGCCAGCGCGCCAGCTGTCGAGCACCTCTTGCGATCCAGGTCCGCTGTACTGGTACATGATGACAGGGTGCTTGCCTTCGAGGGTCACGGGCTTCACCATGAAGCCATTGAGCACAGTGCCGTTTGAGGTAGTAAACTGGAAGAACTCCTTCGTAGGCATACCAGGCTGGTTGAGCTTCTCTGCCAGCTCCTTATTGTCTACGAGTGTCTTGAGCACCTTGCCCTTGACATTCTCGATGGTGATCACCGCAGGAGTGTGTATGTCAGAGTGTGTATGCACGAAGTTCTGCAGGTTCTTGCTGAACATCGCGTCGCTGGTACCAGTCTCGGGAGTGAGGCGTGTCTTCTTACCCTTCTTGTCCTGATGGTATACGGCACGGCGCAAGGGGCTGGGCTCATTGCTCTGATAGTAGAGGTCGCCCGTCTTCTCATTCCATCCGTAGAAGTTGGTCACCTCATACTTACCATCGGTGAGCTGGCGCACGAGGCGGCCATTGAGGTCGTAGAGGTAGAGATGGTTATAGTTGTTGCGCTGGCTCTGCAGAATGAAGTTGTTGGGGTAGAAGGTGATGCCCTCATATGTAGCCTCGTTGACATACTGGTCAGACTCCTCGCGCAACACCAGCTTACATACCGTCGAGCGCGGATTAGCCATATACATATCCATGCGGCTCTGATGGCGGTTGAGCGTGATGATAGCCAACTTCTCGGGGTCAGAGGTGAAGTGTATGCGGGGGATGTAGTCCTCCTCATTGATCTGAAGGTCGATCTTGCGTGTCACCATAGACTTGATGTCAAAGGTATGTACGCTCACCTTAGAGTTGTCCACGCCAGGTACCGGATACTTATAGGTGTATGCACCAGGGTAGAGCGCGTTATCCTCATGGCTCGGCGCCATGCCACGATACATCGCAAATGAGAATGAGGGCACGTGGCTCTCTACGCTCTTGACATAGGCAATCATCTTGCTATCGGCGCTAAACTCATAGCACTTGTTCATCGAGAACTCCTCTTCATATACCCAGTCGGGGATACCGTTGAGCACCTCGTTAAACTTACCGTCCGTGGTCACTTGCGACTCACTGTTGTTAAACATCAGCTTCACCAGATGTATGTTATTATCGCGCACGAAGGCGATCATCTTACCATCGGGAGAGAATGAGGGCACCTGCTGAGGACCACCTGTCGACAGAGGCTGCAGTGTGCGGTTAGCCACGTTATAGATGTAGTAGTCAGCCGTGAATGAGCGACGGTAGATAGACTTCGTGTTCGTCTGGATCAAGATACGATCTTCGGCGGGCGACATGATATATCCATCGAAACGCTTAAAGTCGCAGTCGCGTGCATCGTTCACCGAGAACAGCGTGTCCACCACTTCTCCCGTCTTGAAGGCATAGCGCACGATGCATGTGCCACCGCCGCCAATCATCATGTAGTGTTCGCCATCGTTCATCGAACGCATACCACCTACACCCTTGGCGCTATAGGTACCATTGGTAATCTTACGGATGTCGAGCTGTTCGGCTGCCGTAGCGCCGATGGTCATCACGAGCCCTGCTACGAGGGCAACAATAGTTTTTCTCATTTTCTTTATGTTATTGTTTTTAGAATTCTTGACTTTTAACCAACAAAAGTAATGAAATCCTAATGAAATGCCAAATCTCAACGAGCGAAAGTAAAGAAAATGCTTGATTTTGCTTTACTGAGCAAGGCAGAGATTCAAGGTTGTAACTTAAATCTCAACGTGCGAAAGTAGAGAATTTGCCTAATCGATAATAAGTAATGGAGCCTACCTTGTGGGAATCTCTGTTGAGCTCTATTGAATGTGAACCTTCTACAAACAAAGAGAGAGGGCGACCTTCACAGGCCGCCCTCACTCACACAAAATTATTGGATTAAGACATTACTTCTTGATAATTCTCTTTTTACCATCGATGATGTAGATACCTGTAGTAGCAGGTGTATCGATGCGACGGCCGAAGAGGTCGAAGGTACCCTTCACGGCAGGTGCTACGAACTCGTCTGTTACGTCGATATTCTCGATGCCGTTGATAGAGTATACTACGTCGGTGATGTACTTCTCAGCCTCGACGATGCGCATAGCTGAAGCATTGTCGGTGCGGCCCCAAGTGATGACCTTGTTACCCTTGTAGCCTGAAGCACCGCCACCGTGGTAGTTGGGGTGGATAGCTGCCTCACCATTGCTCCAGTAGGTATCGGTGATAGCTACCTTGCCACCTGTGAGGAAGAAGAGGTCGTAAGGACGTGTTGCAGTAGAATCCTCAACCAAGAATACTGAGCCGTTGCTCTCGATGGTACGTGCTACGTAACCGTTTGATACCACGCTCTGGATGTAGTATGCGGGACGACCATACTTGAGCTCACCGCAGTCGATGAATCTCCAACGGTATGCGTTGTTGGTGAGTGATACGTATGTCCAACGGAGAACGTCGCCTTGAGCATTGCCGAAGTCTGTGTAGATAGCCATATCGGTGTGGTGGTTGGTGCGGATAGCATCGATACCGATGAGGATGAGGTAATCGGTGTCAGCCTTCGGGAGGTTGTATACCAAACCTGCCTTAGCAGCCTCAAGAGCAGCCTTAGCAGCCTCGAGAGCAGCGTCTTCGCCACCTTCCTCCAAGAGACCCTCAGCGATAGCGAGAGCGTCATTGTAAGCGGTGAGATCAGCGACCTGACCTACCTCTGTACCCTCAACGGGGTTGAGTGCCAATACAGTGTTGTAGGTGTTCTGCAATGCGGTGTATGCTGCGCTAACACCACGGTAGGTGAATGTACCGTTGAGTGTTACCTCAGTTACGCCCTCAGCATTGTCGAATGAGAATACGATGTCACCGATAGCATTGGTGAGTTCGATAGTAGCTGTGTTGCCAGCGATCTTTACTGACTCGGGCTCTACCACCTTACCTGCGAGTGAGGTGATTACGAGGTTCTCGAATGCGCAATCCTTGTCGGCGGTCAATACGATGGTGTTGATACCTTCGTAGAGAGTGATTGACTCTGACTTAAACTTGAGATCAGAGATGCTCTTAGCGTTGAAGGGGAGTTTCTGCAACTCACGGAACATAAATGATGAGGGGTCGTTAGCGCCACCATTCCATGTAATGATTGATGAGGTAATACCCTTGATTGCATTAGGATTACTCTCCTGAGTAGCTGTCTCGGGAGCAGCAACACCCTGGTTGTGGTCGTAGAGGTGGAACCACTGACGGTCGTGACCCTCGCGGAGGATGGCAAACTGGCCATAGCCGAGGTGCTGGAGGAGGAAGGCTGACTTCTCTTCAGTCAAGACGAACTTGTTGTTGACACGGTTGTTGTCTTCGTCGAAGAACTCGCCCAAGTAGAGGTCATACTTCACGTTCTTGAATGCGTAGTAGTTTTCGCCAAGTTCAGGCATAGCCTCGAGGATGAACTCCTGCTGTGCGCTATCGGCACTTGCAGTCTCCCACCAGAGCCACTCGCCATATACTGAATCCTGATGGATGGTGAGTGCCTTCTGTACGTTTTGGTTGGGCATGAAACCGTCCTCACCAGATACGACGCGGTATACCTTACCAGCCTCGGGCATCATGATGCCTGCCTCCTCGATCTTAGCCTGCTCAGCCTTGATCTTGGCGATTGCTGATTGGATAGCTGCCTCAGAGGGAGCCTCTTTCTCGAGCAATGCCTGACCCTCAGCGATAGCTGTGTTGAAGGCGGTGAGGTCTACGTTATAGAAGCCGGGAACGGTACCAGCAAGGGGGTTGAAGATTGTTGCATCGAGCACTGCCTGCTGGAGCTCGGTGATAGACTCTGATACGTAGGTGATCTCCATCACTGCGGGGAAGCTCTGTGTGTTAGAGTTACGGATAGAGGTGATGAAGAAGCTGAATGCTGAGTACTCACCCTCGGGGAGTGTAACCTCTACGTAGTGGTACTCGGGTACAGCATAGTCCCATGCGGTGTGGAAGTAGGTAGCTACGTTGTCGTCGAGCATGCCGGGGATACCTACACCATCCTTGCTTGAGCACAAGGTGTTGTGGTCAGCATTGGTGCGGATCATATCCTCTGTCAAGGGGATCTGGTCACCGTTCTCGTCGTACATGCGGAAGGTACCCCAGCATGTTACGGGCTTGTCACCCTTAAGACCGAAGTCGTTACCACAGTTCTCACGTACGATGAAGCGTACCTTGGTCAAGGGCTCGCGGAAACGATAGAGCTTAGACTTGTATGAAGGTACGTTGTCACGACCATTGTAGCTTGCTACGTATGAGCCCTCGAGACCACACATATTCTCCTTTGACTGGTTGGGGAGAGGAGTCTTACTACGTGGGATGATGATGGGGAACTCTGCGTAGTCGATGGGGCTAGCGATGATCTGGTCAATCTTTCTGAAGTACTCTTCGCACAACTGCTTAGCCTCTACAGCAGTGATGATACCCTCTTCGGCTTCATACAATGCCTCACCAGCGTTTTCCCAGTTAGCCTCAGCAATCTCCTTCTGAGTATCCAAGTATTCGCCAATCTCCTCACCTACGACCATGGCATCAATCTTCTCGGTGTAAACGTCGAGCAAGATATACAAGCTGTCGAGCTCTACGAGAGCAGCAGCCTCACCCAGTGAGTCAACCCATGTAGCCAACTCGAACTTCTCTGCGATAGCCTCGTCGTACATGCCCTCAGCCTCCTTGATAAGGCTGTTCAGGGTAGCGAGAGATGCCACGGTAGTCTCATAGTCGCTCCACTCCTTGGCTGCGATCTCCTTAGCAGATGCGATAGCCTTAGCGAGAGCCTCATACTGAGCGATAGACATCACGGCCTGACGCTTACCCCACCAGAGGTCCTCGTCGATCTGAGCAGCTGTCTCAGCAGTAACGCCAGCAGCAGCTTCGATAGCAGCGTTGATGAAGGCGATGGTGTCGACATTCATCTTATACTTGAGGAAGGTGTCTACCTTAGCGATAGTAGCATCCATGTCGATCTTAGCCATCTCCTCGAGTGCGGTCTGATAGTCCTTGTCACCGAAGTAGTAGAGAGTCACGTTGTCCATAGTCACGAAGCTGGCATAAGAGTTCTCTGTCTTCATACCGAACTTGATAGTACCATCTGTGACGGTGGTAGCTACGTTGAACTTGATGGCGTGAGCCCATCTCTCGGTCATACCCTCTACGCGGTGGGTAGCTACGGGGATGGTGTGCTCGTTAGCAAAGAGGTAAACACCCTCGATATCGTCGATAGAGGGAGCCCATGAGTCTCTGGTAGCGGTAGCGTAAGCACCGAATACATAAGTACCATTGGGCAGGTCTCTTACTACCTGGAAAATTGAGCCGTTGGTCAAACCAGCATTGCTGTTGCGCCAGCACTCAAATGCCAAGTTGTTGTAGCCGTGGTAACCCACTGCCTTCTCTTCACCCTTGGTCTGGGTGTTCCAAATGTCACCACCGTCCAAGTATGTGACATCCCATCCGAGCATACGGTTCTCAGCGCCAGGGTTGAGGACCTTGTCTGTCACATTTGTCTGAGCGAACGATACTGCAGAGAATGCAGCCATGACGCCCATACACAACATACGTAAAGTCTTCTTCATGTTGTTGAATGTTTTTGTTGTTGATAAAATAGAGTTTGTTAATTAAAATTCACAATAATTCGCAAAGGTAGAGATTATTTCGGACATTACAATATATATATGGGAAGATTTTCCATGCAGATGACGTAAAAAGAAAAGGGCACCCAGCGGGATGCCCTTTCAGTTTTGTCTCGATATGTATTATTTACGCTTTTCCTCCATGGGGATGCTCTCGTCACGGATGTATGAGACGGGGACAAGCTCGAAGTAATCGTACATGAACTGGTTGGTGCCGTTGTCATTCTCATACGCGTTCTTGAAGCGTATCCAGTGGTCGCCATCGCTGAGGTACTTGGTGGTGATGACCTTGCGGATTACGTTTTGCTGGGTTCGGGCGATTCTGGTACCTACGGTCACATAGGTGGTAGATGCCTTGAGGTAACCACGGTTTTTCATCTCCTTGTCGTTGACGATACCATTGTCGTCAGTCTGATCATCTGCCACGAAGCCGATGAGGGGGTCGCTGCCCTGGATACGTACGTCGACGGGGATACCTGTCACCTCATTGTCTACGTAGAACTGCACGATACCTCTCCTCTCATTCGGAGTGTAACCCATGCGGAGCTCGTAGGTGCCAGCAGGGACGCGAGGCAGCTTGATGGAGAAGTCATAAGCGCCGAGGGTATTCATCTCGTCACCCTGGTAGTTGTGATAGGTAACGTGGGGAGGACAGTAGTAGGTGCGTGTCTCCTCAGTGAGTACCTTGATGTTTTCGCAATAGTCGTTGGGGATGTAGAACTCGCCGATATCTGATGCGGTGGCATGAGCGAAGAAGTGCCAACGTATGTTGTTGTTGGTGAGCTCTGAGCACATCGATGCAGCATCGAAGCGGATGATGGTGTTGAGCACACGACCTACCATGACATCTTCGTTGTAGACGAGAATCTTGTCGATGGGGTGGATGGTACCGTTCAAGGCGTTGGCCGAGAAGTTGGTGTAGGTGCCATCGTTGAGGTCTCTGAACTCATTGGGGTCATAAACTTTGGTGTTCATGAAGGGGGTTGCCTCTGCGGGCACGGTCTCACCCTCTCTGGGCTTGTAGTAGTTGAGCAAGATGGTCGACTGCAACTCTACAACGCTGCGGGGCATGGTGATCTTGATCATGCGGCCGCTCATAGTCTCGTAAAACTCGTAGCGGTCTGAACCGTTGAGGTAGTCTTGCTCTGAGTCGATGACGCTGTGGGTCTTGATCTTATAGCATACGAGGCGTGAGTAAGCGAGGTTGCGGTCGAGGAGGTGATAGCCCACAAACTGGTTGAGGGGGTTGTCCTGACTTGTAAGAGGTGCTGATGCGTCGGCATCGGGGTACCACTCGGCACAGCGCTCGGCCAGCTGTTCAAGGTTGTAGATACCCTCGGCATAGAACACTGAGTCGGGCTCCAGGAATGCTGAGTAGCCGAAGTAGCGGTTTGCAGGGTAGGGGATCTGAGTGCGCTGGTAGATGTCGACCATATAGAGGTCGCCTGAGGTGTAGCTCTCGTCCTTGTAGCGCTGGAGCTTGTCGTCATAGCCGGTAGCCTTGATGGCTTCGCTCATGATATGGAAGTAGTCGTGCTCCTCGATCTGACGGGGCAGGGTATTGGTAGAGGGGTTGAGCACCTTGGCGATGGTGTGTACCACACCATTCTCTACCTCCTCGTCCTTAGCGATAATCTTGCCGTCGCCATTGATGAAAAGCTCGTAGAAGCCATCCTCGTTAACACCGTAACTGAGTGAGAGGTAGCGGTCGTTCATATTCATGGTGGGGATGATGTCGCCCTCCATGTCTAAGGTCAGGTAGATGTCGGGGATGAGGTGGGTCTGGGCAATGACACGACACATAGAGTCGCTGAGCTCGCTCAGTTCAGGTGAGGTGATACCTGTCCAGATGATGTCCTCTTCATTTTCGTCGACCAATGAGGCGCGATAGATAGAGTCTTGCTCAAAGAGGTAGCGCGCGATAGCGTCATTCGTAGGAGCGAAGCAGGTGTACTGGCCATAGGCCTTCATGAGGCTGAGGCGACCGCCACGGTCGAGGATCTCGATAAAACTGCTGTATACGTCCTCGTGCTGCTCTAAGAAAGAGGCAACGGTCTCACCTTTGAAGGTGTAACGAGCACCATCCATGATCTCTTCCTTACAGCCGCTCAGTGTCATGAGGGCAGCAAACAACCATAAAAAACTTTTTCTTTTCATATGATATTTTGACCTAATTTGTTGCTGTGAAAATAATCTATTTTGCAAAGGTAAGGAAAAAAATGTATAAAGCATTGTTTGATGCTTATTATTTTGTAAATAAATTTCTTGAGGAAGCTTTTGGGGGCGCTTGTTGTACCTTTAACCTTCTGTGAAGTTTTTAGGTACACGGCGCCTTGGGATAAAAAATAAACGAATTTATTTTGTTCTCCACTCGGCTTGTTGTACCTTTGCACCCAATTTTAGAAATTTTCAGAAATGTTGGTAGTTGAAACCATAAATCAGTTGCATGCCTTTCTCGCTGCAGCACGTAGCGAGGGCAAGAGCATCGGCTTGGTGCCTACGATGGGTGCTTTGCACGAAGGACACGCTTCGCTGGTAGAACGCTGTGTGAAAGAAAATGATGTGACCGTGGTGAGCGTATTCGTCAACCCTACTCAGTTTAATGACAAGGGTGACCTCGAGCGATATCCTCGTACCTTGGAGGCTGACTGCGCTCTGCTCTCTGCACTCGGAACGGACTGTGTATTTGCTCCTTCTGTTGAGGAGGTGTACCCCGAACCAGATACCCGTGTGTTTGACTTTGATCCGCTCGACAAGGTGATGGAGGGTGTATATCGCCCCGGACATTTCAATGGTGTAGCGCAGATTGTAAGCAAGCTCTTTATGTATGTGGAGCCTACTCGTGCCTACTTCGGAGAGAAGGACTTCCAGCAATTGGCAATCATCCGCGAGATGGTGCGTCAGCAGGGTTTTGCTCTCGAGATCGTGGGATGCCCCATCGTGAGAGAGGCTGATGGCTTGGCGATGAGCAGCCGTAATACTCTGCTTACACCTGAGCAACGTGTGACAGCCTTGGCGATATCAAAGGCTCTCTTTGAGAGTGTGAAGTATGCCGAGACCCATACGCTGAGCGAGACCAAGCAGATGGTGGAGCAGGCGATAGCTGACACCGAAGGCCTGGAGTTGGAGTACTATGAAGTGGTAGATGGTAACACCTTGCAGCCTGTAGCGGCATGGGATGATACCGACTATATCGTCGGATGCATCACGGTATATTGTGGTAAGGTGCGCTTGATTGATAATATTAGATACAAATAAGTTATGTTACTGACAGTACTTAAGTCAAAGATACATTGTGCCCGTGTCACTGAGGCTAATCTCAACTACATGGGTAGCATCACCATCGATGAGGACTTGATGGATGCAGCAGGCATGATTGAGGGTGAGCAGGTGCATATCGTAAACAATAATAATGGGGAGCGATTTGTAACCTACATCATCAAGGGCGAACGCGGACAGGGACAGATTTGTCTCAATGGAGCTGCGGCTCGTCTGGTACAGCCCGACGACGTGGTCATCATCATGGCATACGCACAGATGACACCCGAGGAGGCTGCTGAGTTTCGTCCCACCGTGGTGTTCCCCAAGGCTGGAAATAAGGTCTAAAAACACCCCTATTCGGAATCAAAATGTAAGCGGTTTACGGCAAGCGTGTCGTAAACTGCCTTTTTTATGCTCTTTTAACCAATAGTTTTGAGGGGTTTGCTTTGAAATCTGAAAGATAATGCTTTAATTTGCGTGTTAAATCCAAACTAAAAGCATATACTATGTCAAACGTATGTAATCCAAACAATGTGTCGGGCTTGAAACAGGCCGACTTCCAGAAAGATATTGACGGTAAAAAAACCGATTTGTTTATCCTCACCAATAAGTTGGGCAATGAGATTGCCTTCACCAACTACGGTGGCGCGCTGCTCACCATCATGATGCCCGACCGCAATGGTAAGTTGGCTAACGTGGTACAGGGTCACGACTCTATCGACAAGGTAGTAGCATCACCCGAGCCCTTCCTCAGCACACTCATAGGTCGCTATGGAAACCGCATCAAGCATGGTAAGTTTACCCTCGATGGTCAGGAGTATACATTGGTAGTAAACAATGGTCCTAACCATCTGCATGGAGGTCCCACAGGTTATCATGCTCGCGTATGGGATGCCGAGGTGTTGGCACCCAATAGCGTGAAGCTCCACTATATTTCTCCCGATGGCGAGGAGGGCTTCCCTGGCACACTTGACATGACTGTAGTGTATACCTTGACCGACGATAATGAGTTCGTAATCGAGTATAAGGCTACTACCGATAAGAAGACTATCGTAAACCTTACCCACCACGCCTTCTTCAGCCCCTCAGGCATCGAGAAGGACACCGCTTCGGTGGAAAACAATATCCTCACACTTAATGCCGATCACTACTGCCCCGTAGACGAGACCTCTATCCCCTATGGCCGTATCGACCATGTGGAGGGTACTCCTATGGACTTCCGCGAGCCTCATGTAGTGGGTGAGCGCATCGATGCAGATCATGAGCAGACTAAGTTTGGCGTAGGCTATGACCACTGCTGGGTGCTCAACAAGCGTGAACCAGGCGAACTGAGCTTCGCAGCTAAGTGCGTAGAGCCTAATAGCGGACGTGTTATTGAGTGTTACACTACTGAGCCGGGCGTACAGGTATATACCTCAAACTGGCATAGCGGCTTCGAAGGCGCTCACGGAGCTACCTTCCCCAAGCGCAGCGCTATCTGCTTTGAGGCACAGCACTTCCCTGACAGCCCCAACAAGGCACACTTCCCCTCTGTAGTGCTCAACCCTGGTGAGGTATATACACAGACTACCGTGTATAAGTTTGGTGTAGAAGAGTGATTTCTTAAGGAGATAAAGGAGGAAAAAGGAAGTTAAATGGAGATAAAGGCCAAATGATTTGTACACGGTGTACTAAACTATCGGCATTTAACTCCCCAAGAGCGAAGCGATATCTCCCTTTACCTCCATTTAACTACTAGAACAATAACAATATTTTATAAACCAATTAATAATCAAAAAACTTAAAAACAATGAGTACAAAAACTAAGAATGGCAACATGGTGGCCATTATCACCATGTTCTTCATCTTCGCGATGATTTCGTTTGTTACCAACATGGCTGCGCCTTTTGGTACCATCTGGGGCTACAAGTATGAGTGGGCTGGTATGATGGGTAATATGATGAACTTTGCTGCTTACCTCTTCATGGGTATCCCCGCAGGTAAGATGCTTTCATCTATCGGTTACAAGAAGACTTCACTTATCGCTCTCGGCGTAGGTTTCGTAGGTTTGCTCGTGCAGTACCTGAGTAGCTTGTTCGGTGCTGACATCCAGGTAGCTACTATCGGTGGCAACCCCGTAGCACTCAACATCTTCATCTACCTCCTCGGTGCATTCATCTGCGGTTTCTGCGTATGTATGTTGAACACCGTGGTTAACCCCATGCTTAACCTCCTCGGTGGTGGTGGTAACAAGGGTAACCAGTTGGTACAGACCGGTGGTACACTTAACTCACTCTCTGGTACCCTCACTCCCCTCCTCGTAGGTGTGATGGTAGGTACTGTAACCGACAAGACCAGCATGGGCGACGTATCTCCCTTGCTCTTCATCGGTATGGGTGTATTTGCTTTGGCATTCATCATCATCTCATTCGTAGCTATCCCCGAGCCCGGTCTTGGTCGTGGTAAGGATGTTAAGTTCGAGAACAGTGCATGGAACTTCCGTCACTTCGTACTCGGTGCTGTAGCTATCTTCTTCTATGTAGGTATCGAGATCGGTATCCCCGGTGAGATGGTATTCTACATCAATAGCCTTGGCTTCGAGGGTTCAGCTGCTGTTGCTGGTACACTCTCTGCTTGCTACTGGTTGCTCATGCTCGTAGGTCGCTTCACCAGCTCACTCATCAGCGGTAAGGTATCTACTCGCGTACAGTTGGCTTCAATGTCTTCACTTGCTATCGTATTGTTGCTCATCGGTATCTTCTTGCCCGAGACTACTACTATGACTATCAGCGGTGGTCAGGTACCCTTGAAGTGCGCATTCTTCGCAGCTTGTGGTATCTGTACTTCTGTAATGTGGGGTACTATCTTCAACCTCGCTGTTGAGGGTCTTGGTAAGTACACAGAGCAGGCTTCTGGTATCTTCATGATGCTCGTTGTAGGTGGTGGTATCATGCCTCTCATCCAGCACAACGTATTGGCACTCAACATCGGCTTTATCCCCAGCTATTGGTTGGTAGTAGCAATGTTGGCATACCTCCTCTTCTACGCTCTCATCGGTAGCAAGAATGTTAACAAGAATATCTCTGTAGAGTAATTCTGTTTAAGGGATAATTGAGAATTGATAATGGAGAATTAGACTTTACGTGCGGTTCTATTAATTATCCATTCTCAATTATCCATTCTTAATTTGAAATAACACAACCAATATATCCAATCATTAAAAAGATAAATACTATGGACAAAGAATTTGTAAAAAAACATTTTGTTGAGCGCTTTGGTTGCGAAGGTGTGGCATATGCTTCTCCCGGCCGTATCAACCTCATCGGTGAGCATACTGACTATAATGGTGGTTTCGTATTCCCCGGTGCAGTAGATAAGGGTATGATCATGATGATCAAGCCTAACGGTCTTGACAAGGTGCGTGCATTCGCTATCGATATCGATCCGAAGGATGAGGCTCCCTACGTAGAGTTTGGTCTCAACGAAGAGGATAAGCCCGCTGAGGCATGGGCATGCTACGTATTCGGTGTATGCCGTGAGATGCAGAAGCGTGGTGTTGAGGTGAAGGGCTTCGATACAGCATTTGCTGGCGACGTTCCCCTCGGTGCAGGTATGTCTTCATCAGCTGCTCTCGAGAGCGTATTTGCATTCGCACTCAACGAGATCTATGGTGAGAACAAGATTGACAAGTTCGAGCTTGCTCGCGTAGGTCAGAAGACTGAGCATAACTACACTGGCTGTAACTGCGGTATCATGGACCAGTTTGCTTCTGTATTCGGTAAGGCAGGTTGCCTCATGCGCCTCGACTGCCGCTCTATGGAGTTTGAGTATTTCCCCTTCGATCCTCAGGGCTATCGTCTCGTGTTGGTAAATACCAACGTGAAGCACAAGCTTGGTGACGAGTACAACCAGCGTCGTCGCTCTTGCGAGCACGTTGTTGAGGTATTGCAGCCCAACTATCCCGGTATCGAGACTCTCCGCGACGTTACTTGGGAGATGCTCGAGGAGGCTAAGGCTCTCGTTCCTGAGGTAGACTACCGTCGTGCTAAGTACGTTCTCGGTGAGAAGGACCGTGTACTCGCAGTATGTGAGGCTCTCGAGAAGGGTGACTACGAGACCGTAGGTGCTAAGATGTACGAGACACACTGGGGTATGAGCAAGGACTACGAAGTAAGCTGCGTAGAGCTCGACTTCCTCGCTGAACTCGCTAAGGAGTGCGGCGTTACAGGTTGCCGTGTGATGGGTGGTGGCTTCGGTGGCTGCACTATCAACCTCGTTAAGGATGAGTTGTACGATAAGTTCGTAGAGACTGCAAAGGAGAAGTTCACCGCTCAGTTCGGTCACGCTCCCCTCGTATACGACGTAGTTATCGGCGACGGTTCTCGTAAGCTCGACTAAGACTTCAGATAGTGGTTTTACCACTTGATACTTGTAGCGGATGTGCTATATAGCACATCCGCTATTCTTTTTTTACATTACTTGAGAGTCATGAAGAAAGTTCAGAGGTATAACTATTTTTATCAGATGATAGTACCGTAATATGCCGAAAAAGTGCTATCTTCGCTTTCTGAATATAGCAACGATATGCAACGAAACGGACGAGTATTGATAGGTATGAGTGGCGGCATTGATAGCACGGCTGCGTGCTTGATGCTGCAGGAGCAGGGCTATGAGGTAGTGGGGGTGACTATGCGTGTGTTTGACCTCGCCTCACAGATGGGTCCCGAAGGGGAGCCGCGCTTCATCGCTGAGGCACGTGAGGTAGCTGACCGATTGGCTATAGAGCATCATGTGGCAGATGAGCGTGAGGGATTTGCTCAGCAGATAGTGCGCTACTTTGTAGATGAATATATGCGTGGACGTACGCCAAATCCATGTGTGATGTGTAATCCTCTCTTCAAGTTTCGTGTGCTCACAGAGTGGGCAGACCGACTTGGATGTGATTACATCGCTACGGGACACTACGTACAGACCGTAAATGAAGACAACCATTACTACATAGTTACAGGTGATGATCCCCAGAAAGACCAGAGCTATTTTCTTTGGAATCTGAGCCAAGAGGTGCTGGCACGCTGTGTATTCCCTCTCGGAGGATGGAAAAAGGCGGATGTACGCCAATATCTCATGGATAAGGGTTTTGCGCTCAAGGCCAAGGAGGGGGAGAGTATGGAGGTATGCTTCATTGAGGGCGACTATCGTGACTTCTTGCGTGAGCACTGTCCCGAGATAGATGCTCAGGTAGGTCAGGGTAAGTTTGTAGACTGCGCAGGGCGTACGCTGGGCTTTCATCAAGGATATCCCTATTATACGATAGGGCAGCGCAAGGGATTGGGTATAGCGTTAGGTAAGCCAGCCTATGTGTTGAAACTCAATCCGGAGAAGAATACGGTGATGCTGGGCGATGCTGAGCAGCTCCTGACACGCTACATGCTTGTGGAGACTCCACGCTTGGTATGTGAAGAGCAGTTTTATGCAGAGAAGGAGCTTACGGTACGCATACGCTATCGCAGTCGTTCGGTGCCCTGTGAGGTAGTGCGTGAGGTGGATGGCGGTATGCTGCTTATACGCTTTGCCGAGGCGGTGTCTGCCGTCACTCCAGGACAATCTGCCGTCTTCTACGTGGGCAGCCGTCTGGTCGGTGGAGCATTTATCGCTTCGCAGAGAGGAATAGGGCAGTATGTAAATGATGATTTATAGTAGCCAATTCACAAAGTGATAGCTTGCGACTAATGAAGAGTCGTTTGATATAAAAGTAAAGGCAACCCTGTGTGGAGTTGCCTTACTTTTTTTATTTACGTTTTTCCTCAATGGGGATGCTCTCGTCACGTACGTACGATAGAGGTACGATCTCGATGTAGTCGTGCATGAACTGTGCGGTACCATCGTCAAACTCAAATACGTTCTTAAAGCGGAGCCAGTGCTCGCCCTCAGAGAGGTATTTGGTAGTTACTACGATACGTATGATGTGTGGGTGATCTCGAGCAACCTGCTCGCGTGTGTTGCCACACATTGCTGCGGGTCCCTTCAGGTAACCGCGGTTTTTCATTTCCTTATCGTTCTGTATACCATTGTCGTCGGTCTTTGCGTCAGCAATGAATCCAATGTTGGGAGATTCTGAAGAGATACGGAGGTCTACGGGGATACCTGTCGCTACATTATCAAAGTAATACTGTACGATACCTCTGAGAGGACCTACGGAATAGCCGAAGCGTATTTCATACGTGCCTGCAGGCATAGGCGGCAGTTTGTAGGCGAAGTCGTATGATGAGAATCCTACCACCTCGTCACCTTGGTATGAACCCCATGCTGATACGGGAGCGTAGTAGAATATGCGGCTTTCTTCGCTGTATACCTTGAGGTTTTTGCAAAAGTTGTTGGGGATGTATAATTCGCCTGAGCCATAGCGCTGAGTCAAACCATTCCAACGGATGTCATTGTTGGTGAGTTCGCTGAGCAATCCTGCAAAGTCGATACGTACAATCATGTTGAGTACGCGACCAGCCATAGCATCTTCGTCGTAGAGTAGTATCTTGTTGATGGGGTGTATGGTACCATTCAATGCATTCGGGTCAAAGTCTGCATACATCTCGTCGAGACCTCTGAATGTATTGGGGCTATATACGACGGTGTTGATATAGTCCTCTACAGGTGAGTTTGCTTCGTCGTACCAGTTGAGGTAGATGGTGTTTCGCTTTCCAGGATTTGATACCTTGCTTCGCGGCATTGTGACTTTGACGATGCGGTTGGCAAAGGTCTCATAAAACTCGTTACGGTCTGAAGTGTCAAAATAGTCATTCTCAGAGTTCCATCTGTCTGTAGTCAGGTTATAACATATGAGGCGCGTGTATGGTAGATTGCGGTCCATGATATGGTAGGCAACAAATTGGTTCAAGGGGTTCTTCTTGCTGGTGAGCGGAGCTGTAGCATCAGCATTGGGGTACCACTTGGCACACTCGATGATAAGGTCGTCAAGGTTGTAGATGCCTTTGTCATAGAATAATTGGTCGGGTTCTAAGAATGCAGAGAAGCCGAAGTAGCGATTGGCAGGGTAGTGGGTTTGTCCACTGCCATTAGAACCCACTGTCATGAGGTCGCCATCGGTATAGCTTAGGTCAATGTAATCTTGCATCATCTCATCATAGCCTGTGGCCTTGAGCGCTTCGCTCATGATGTGGAAGTACTTGTATTTACTGATCTGTGATGGCAATGTGTTGGGAGATGGGTTCAGCACCTCTGATAGGGTGTGTACTACGCCATTCTCTACCTCTTCGTCACGAGATATGATCTTACCATTTCCATTGATGATGATAACGGAAAGGCTGTTTTTGTCTGTGGTATGGCTGAGACCGAGTACGCGGTCGTTCATATTCTTGGTGGGGATAATATCTCCTTCGAGATCTAAGGTTGTGAAAACCTCAGGTATGAGGTGGGTGCGTGAGATGACGCGGCACATAGAGTCGCTCAGCTCGCTCAGCTCAGGCGAGGTGACACCTGTCCAAATGGGGTCCTTTAGGGAATCGTTGGCCAATGAGGTGCGGTAGATAGAGTCCTGTTCACGGAGGTAACGTGTGATAGCTTCGTTGGTGGGGGCCAGACAGGTGTACTGGCCATAGGCCTTCATGAGGCTAAGGTATTCTCCACGATCAAGTATCTCGATGAAGCTGCTGTAGATCTCCGGATGTGATTCGAGGAAAGAGGCCACGGTATGTCCCGAATAGGTGTAACGAGAGCTCTCTTCGATATACTCTGTACAACTGGTGAAGCCTGCGATGGCTACGCACAGCAGAGCAGTAAATTTTGTCTTCAACGATTTGAATGCCATAGTTTATGGTGGTGTAATGTCTTGTGTTTATGTTATAAAGCGCAAAATTAAGAATTATAGTTTGTAATAGCAAAAAAAGTGAAAATATTGTGGTCGTAATACCAACAAATTTGTATCTTCGCGGTATAATTCACACGATACCTCTATGACAGAAGCAATCTCGCTGTACGAGCTCAACCATTATATACGCCAATCGCTGCGTGCTGCACTGCCCGATGTCTATTGGGTGCAGGCAGAGCTGAGCGAGGTGCGTGAGGCATATAATGGGCATTGCTACATTGAGCTGGTGCAGAAGTCTGAGCAGGGCAATACCTTCATTGCCAAGGCTCGAGGTACCATCTGGGCCAATATCTACAAGATGCTGAAGCCCTACTTTGAGAATGCCACGGGCCAATGCTTCACGGCAGGTATCAAGGTGTTGGTGCAGGTGTCGGTCGACTTCCATGAGCAGTATGGACTTTCGCTCACGGTACACGATATAGACCCTACCTATACGTTGGGCGATATGGCTCGTCGACGTCGCGAGATACTCATGCAGCTCGAGGCCGAGGGAGTGCTCACACTCAATAAAGAGCTGCCCATGCCGCAGGTGCCTCAGCGTGTGGCTGTCATCTCTGCCGCAGGTGCCGCAGGCTATGGTGACTTTTGCGACCAGCTGATGAGCAATCCGTATGGCTTTGTCTTCTATCCGCGCCTGTTCCCCGCGGTGATGCAGGGCGATAGGGTAGAGAGTAGCATCATCGCAGCATTGGATGACATTGCTGCCCAGTGCGACCAATGGGATGTCGTGGTCATTATCCGTGGTGGAGGCGCTACGAGCGACCTTTCGGGATTTGATACTTATCTCTTGGCGGCCAACTGTGCTCAGTTTCCTCTACCCATCATCACAGGTATAGGCCACGAGCGCGACGACACTGTGCTCGATGTGGTGGCACATACAAGGGTGAAGACCCCCACGGCTGCGGCCGAATATCTCATAGCACGTCTGGTAGATGCTGCAGAAATGCTCAATCAGCTTGTAGATACTCTATCTGTGAGCGTTACCCAGCGTATGCATCGCGAAGAGAATCGTCTGACTCAGCTTGCGGCTCGTCTGCCTGCGCTCTTTTCCCTTGTTGGTACGCGTCAGCAGCATCGTATAGAGCAGTTCGAGCAGCGTATGCGTACAGCTCTGCAGCAGACCTTGGTAAAGCAGAGTCATCGCCTGGAGTTGATGGAAAAGATTATCCAAGGTGCTTCGCCCCAGCTAATCCTACAGCGTGGATACACCATCACACGCTGCGATGGTAAGGTGGTGCGCGATGCCGCTACACTCGCCAAGGGAAGCATCCTCACTACGGAGTTTGCTGACGGTAAGGTGAAGAGTGAAGTTACCCATTAATGAAAATATATCAGATATGAAATACGAAGAAGCAATACAGCAGCTTGAGACCATAGTAGCTCAGATCGAGGACAATGAGCTTGATATTGACCAATTGGCCAGTCGCCTGAAAGAGGCGCAGAAGCTCATCAAATTTTGCAAGGATACCCTCTATAAGACCGACGAAAAGATAAAGGCTCTGCTCGGTGAGGAGTAGGCCATTATGTGAGGGAAAGATAAAAGATAAACGCAATTGGAATATAAATCCACGGAAGGCTTTCGAAGTACGCCTACGCCTATTCTTCGAGAACCTTCCGTGGATTTATGTGTTTTCCCTTTTTTTACTTAGGTGTCGGTGTTTGGCTGTAACATCTTGATATATAGGTTGTATACCACCGACACCCAGTGTCGGTGGGGTGTCGGTAGGTGCTTACACCTGCTTTAGGAAAATATTGCATGTGCGTAATATTTTTGGTAATAATATAGGTGTTTACCCATTTTTACAATTCTCCTCCTAAGGTAGGAGGAGTACCCTCGTAGAGGGGGAGGTGGTATGAACTTTCTGCTTATACCCCCTCCGCTTCGCTCGTCCCCCTACATTAGGGGGACAATCCGTAGCTCAGGGTAAA
>JAFZFF010000044.1 GCA_017556045.1 Bacteroidaceae bacterium
CCGCTGTTTCAAGCATTACTATCTTCACTACATCTGCAAACACTGCAAGCATATGTTTCCGAACACCGTTTCATATAATCGTTTTGTTGAGTTACAGAAAGAGATTCTCTTGCAACTGACGGTTTTCATCAAGCAGGTTTTGCTCGGAGAATGTACGGGGATAAGTTTTGTCGACAGTACCCCATTGCGAGTATGCCGTAACCAACGCATCCACCTATTGTTTCTTCGAAAAGAAACCCGCCATTGAACTTGAATATGTCAATGACGGGAAACTACAAATGTTCTAATAATTATATCGAACTCACGTTATTTAATTACTATCTTTCGTCCATTAACGATATAGATGCCACCTTTCAAGTTTTCGGTGTCAAGCATACGACGGCCACTTAAGTCATAAACTACATTAGTAGACGTATGGAATATCTCAGTTTCTGTATTCTCAATTCCATTCGCATCTTCTATTGCCTCTATATTTGAACCATAAATCCAGAATTGTCCCCAATAGTTGTCTTTCTCATACAACTCCATACTCTCTTTCGGGATACGTAAGATTGTTTCATAGGTGACACCGAACGCATTATAGTATTGGAAAACAGGAGGAATAGTAGCATAACATAGTATGGTACCATCGAAGGTGTCTAAACCATTGAACTCGATTTCCTTCACGGTAGCGGGAATACTTAAGAAGGTATACCGGGCATTATAGAAAGCAAATTCATCAATTGCGTTCACCACATACTCCTTGTCATTATACCACACCGTTTCGGGTATCACGATACTGTCTGTATAGGTTGACTCCCAACTGAATGACTCCTCATCAAAGTGTGGGCGTACCACAGCGTTGTCGCTTCCGGTGATGATACGATAATATATGCCATCATACTCAAACTCTACTGCGCATTCACCTTCGGTGATATGAGTGAATTTTTGCCATATGTCGGCTGACTGGTAGGCTGCCAATGCACCTTCGGGAACAACCAACTGGATATAAATAGGCATTTCTGATGTGAATCCAGGATTAAGGTTGGTGAAAACAGGAGGAGTCCCCCCTTTCAGTATGATAGTTGACAAGCGCACCGATGGTATAAAACTATTGGACTGCATAAAGAATATATTGTTACCCAACACCTGCACCCCTGCACCTATAGTAATAGACTTGAGGTCACGGCAAGCCAGGAATGCCTCATCCCCAATAGACTGTACGGCATCGGGGATTACAATTTCTTCTAGCCCTAAGCTATGACAAAATGCGTAATTTCCTATAACCTTTATCTCATCGGGAATAATCGTACTCATACATCCACGAACCAGTGTATCACCTTCGGTCTTTATGATAGCATTACAATTATTGCGACTATCATATACTGGATTCGCTTTATCGACGGTTATTGAGGTCAGCTCACTACAACCATAGAATGAGCTAGACCCAATAGAGGTTACACTGGCAGGGATAATCAACTCCTTCAGTTTTGGACTATAGTAGAAGGCTGTAGGTGCGATACTTGTCACTCCGTCTGGAATCTTCGTTTCGTTACATCCATATACCAATGTATTGGTTGCCTTAAGGATGATGGCATTACAATTATTGCGACTGTCAAATAAGGGGTTAGCCTCGTCCACCTCTATCGTACGGAGGTTGATACAACAAGAGAATATGCTGCTAAAATCGTAAGCAAAGTTGGCATCAGCACCACTGCCAATACGGACGGTCTCCAGTTCCTCACAGAGTGCAAATGCGTTTTGGCCAATCTCAGTCACACTGTTGGGTATATTCACTTCTTTAAGCCCCGTACAATAGAATGCACTTGAAGCAATACTTGTCACTCCGTCAGGGATTACCGTATTTTTGCATCCCATTATCAATTCTATTTTATCCGAGTCTTCCTTGGTCAATATTAGGGCATTACAATCTTTGCGGCTGTCCAGATTGGGATGACCATCAGCTACCGTAATCTTCTCTAATCCCGTACAGCCATAAAATGCAGGGTAATAATAATTATATGAGCCGTAATCGGTGGTATAACCAAAGTTTCCGTTAACCAGTGTACTTGGAATAGAGATAGAACGCAAATTGCAGCAATTAGCAAAAGCATTGCTTCCCAAGGTGGTCACGCCTTCAGATATGACAACTGAAGTCAGATTTTCATTATCCCCGAATGCCCTTTCAGCTATTGTCTTCACCGCATATTTCTTGTCATACACCACTGAGTCAGGGATAACAATTTCGCTGGCACTTGCCCCTACCGCCGATACAATGATGCTTTCTGCTATCGGTGATAATTTATAAAACACACCGTCCACCTCGAAGACATTGGAGTTTCCGCTTTCTTCCTCTATCTTGAAGAAATCTTTCCAATATTCGGCATTCATATAGGTGCGCAATGCTCCTGTGGGGACAATCAAGACTCCATGGTCATATTTATCGCCAAGTGCATAATCCCCCCTTACTGTCGGTGGCGTCATACTTTTCACAATCATAGTATCTAGGGGGCAATGATTAAAAGTACCTTGTTCTATAGTTGTCACGCCTGCAGGAATAGATACTTTTGTCAAGTCATAGCAATCCTGGAATGCCGATAGCCCTAAGGTTTTTAGGTTCTCTGAAAGTGCAATAGATCTTAGCCGTCGGCAACCAGAGAAAGCCTCAGATTCAATAGCGGTCAGATTCTTAGGAAACTCCACATATTGCAGGCTATAACAAAAACGAAAAGCCTCCTCCATAATAACTGTTACATGATAAGTAATACCCTCATGCTCTACTGTATCGGGTAACGTAATCTTTGATGGTATCATGTTCTTGTCATTTGGACCTTTTATGCCCACTCTATCCTTGCCCAATTGAGTATATATGATGCCATCCACTGTAAAGTCGGGTACGTAAGTGGCATCAATGAGATAAGCGAAATCCTTCCATCCTGTTGCTGTCTGATAAAGTTCAAGTGTTCCCTGCGGGATATACACCTTATCCGACACGTTAGAGAAAGATTTTTTCACGCAGACGGGAGGTGTCAAAGCTTTACATTCAATACGCATACTACAATTTGCAAATGCTAATTCCTCGATTGTAGTGACTGTAGCGGGAATCAGAACAGAATTCAGGCCATTACATCCATTAAATGCACCACTGCATATTGTTGTCAATTTATATGTAACCTCCTTATGTATGACACTCTCAGGAAGTACAAGGTCACCCTCATATTTAGTGTCATCGCTCAAAGCTACAACACCCACTTCTCCTTGGTCAATTACTGTATATTTGATGCCACCAACAATGAAGTCGGGTACGGGAGTGCCTTCAAAGATTTTCGCGAAGTTCGTCCAACCTTTTGCATTTCGATAGCTCTCCAGTGTTTTCTCAGGTACATACAAAGCTGCAGACGTACTCTTAAATTCAGAACTATTTGAACACGTTGGAGGAATCAACGCCTTACAGTTTACGACCGACAATCCAGAGCAGCTATCAAATGCTTTGTTTGCTACGTCCGTTACATTTTTTCCAATAATAACGCGCTCAAGCGATACGCAGTATTGGAATAGAGACTTTCCTATAGCGCGCACTGAATCTCCAAATTCCACCTTTCTTATAGGGGTGTATTGTGATGCTCGCGTGCCGACAAATGGACTAACTCCTTTATATTTCGAGCTACCCCCATATTCCAGATCGCGGCCGATGTATGCTGAGTCCAAAGGCGAAACCCTAAACTGGTAATTATCGCTAAATGACAGCGGAGTATCGCCATCAGCAATTTCAATATACTTTAATGCGTTGCACCCATAAAAGGCGCTTCGGCCGATATTTGTGATACTTTGGGGGACGATTACAGATGTCATTCCTTCGCTGTTGTAGAATGCCTCGTCGGCAATCTCCACCACAGCATATTCTGTCCCCTCATAAGTTACGGTTTCAGGAATCACTACTTCGCCATTAACACCCTTTCCGTCAATGAGCGATACGGTAGCACCATCTAATGGTTGATATTTTAGACCATTCACCTGAAATTCTTGTGCCAAAACATGTATTGGCTGCAATACCCACAGTAGAGCAAATAGTACAACTATGCGCGATTGCCCTAAAATGTGGTTCCTACTTCTGTTTGTTTTCATTTCTACTACTATTTTTGTTTAACTTGATTTGTTCTGTCCTATTTTCAGCTTTAAAAATGTCGTGTACTCGAAAGCATAGAACAAATGTACAACTTTATTCTTAAATATTAACAAGGTTGGCTGAAATAATTTTGTTTTGCGCAACACTTACGCAACACTTACGCAAATGTTACGCAATTTTGGCAGGTGGCATCTTGCAGTATTTCTGTTGGTTGGGTGTCAAAGGACGCAATTCTTGTGTTTTGCTGTTTATTTCTCGATAACTTCCTTTTTTGTCGCTCTTCTGTGCTTCGTGCTCATCTTATGGAAGGTATTAAATAAAAAGGGAGGTCCTGTTGTAAAAGACGGAACTATTCATCAATTTTGTTCTATAGTTCCAAAAATGTTTCTATCTGCAAATAGAAATATTTCTGACTGCAAGTAGAAAGTGTTCTGCCTGCAGGTAGAAAAGATGGAGGACAAGGAGATATAGGGGATACTCATAGTAAGTACCATTATATGGCTTTAGGACTCGCTGTTTGTGAGATTGCCTTTCCCTTGGGGCCAGCTAACACGTCTCGCGTGAGGACAATAACTTAATTATAGCAAAATATATAGCGAAATGAAGATTTGCGTTGTTTGAGCACTAACGCTCAGTACCAATGCGTGATACATCTACACGAATTTGCGTAACATTTGCGTTCTTGGTGGATCGTTTTGCTCATCGGAGGGTGATTACTGGCTGGTGTTGGTAATTATTTAGCTACGGATTGCGTATTCGCTCATTTGTTCGTATCTTTGCAGATTGAATACATTAATATAACACATTGTATAACTACGCAAATGAAAAAAACATTTATTGCTATGGCCCTTGTTGCCTTGACTGCATGTAATGCAAAGCATGACAATCCTGTGTTGCAGGATTCGTCGCTCTCCTTTGGCGCTCCCGAGTTTGCCAAGTATGAATCAACCCACTATGAGCCTGCCTTCATGGAGGGATTCGCAGAGCAGCGTGCCGAGATTGACGCTATCGTTGCTAACCCCGATGCTCCGACCTTTGACAACACTATCGCAGCTCTCGAGCGTAGCGGTAAGAAGTTGGCTAAGGCTACAGGCGTGTTCTTTAACCTCAATGAGACTGACGCTGACGATGTGATGCGTGAGGCTGAGAAGCGTCTCTCGCCCCTCTTCACTGAGCACAGCGCTTATATGACTATGAACGAGGCTCTCTTTGCTCGTATCAAGGCGCTCTACGACACTAAGGCTGACCTTGGCCTCACTCGCGAGCAGGAGATGGTGCTCAACAAGTACTACCGCATGTTCGTAAAGGGTGGTGCGCTGCTCGATGCTGACAAGAAGGCTCAGCTCATGGAGATCGAGAAGCAGCTCTCACTCGCAAGCATCCAGTTTGGCGAGAATGCGCTGGCTGAGACCAATGCTTTCGTGCTCGTGATCACCGATGAGAAGGACCTCGCTGGTCTGCCCCAGAGCTCTATCAATGCGGCTCGCGAGGCCGCTCAGGCTGCAGGCAAGGAGGGATGGCTCTTCACCCTGCAGAAGCCCAGCTGGATCCCCTTCCTCCAGTATGCTGACAATCGCGAGTTGCGTAAGCAGATGTATCTCGCTTACATTAACCGTGGCGACAACAACAATGCTAATGACAATAAGGAGGTGATCGCACGCATCCTGAAGCTCCGCCAGCAGAAGGCTAAGCTCTTTGGCTATGACACTTTCGCTGAGTTCCAGCTCGAGGATAAGATGGCTCAGACTCCCGAGGCTGCTTACAACTTGCTCATGACTATCTGGAATGCAGCGCTGCCCAAGGCTCAGGCCGAGGCTGCTGAGTTGCAGAAGATGATGGATGCTGAGGGCAAGGGCGAGAAGCTCGAGGCTTGGGACTGGTGGTACTACACCGAGAAGTTGCGCGAGGCTAAGTATGCGCTCAGCGAGAGCGAGCTCCGTCCCTACTTCTCACTCGACAACGTGCGCAAGGGTGCCTTCATGGTATCGGAGAAGCTCTTCGGCATGAAGTTCCAGCCCGTAGATGGATTGGATGTGTATCATCCCGAGGTAGAGACCTTCGAGGTGCTCGATGCTGATGGCTCACACATGGCTCTCTTCTACACCGACTACTTCCCCCGCGCTACCAAGCGTGCTGGTGCATGGATGAACAATATCGTAGATGCATCTAACATCGATGGTGAGAACCAGCGTCCTATGATTGTCAACGTAGGTAACTTCACCGCTCCTACCGCTGATACTCCCTCACTCCTCACTATTGATGAGACTCGCACTCTCTTCCACGAACTCGGTCACGCTCTCCACGGCTTCCTCACACAGACCAAGTACCCCTCAGTAAGTGGTACCAGCGTAGCGCGCGACTTCGTAGAGCTGCCCTCACAGATCATGGAGCACTGGGCTATCGAGCCTGAGGTGCTGAAGCAGTATGCTCTCCACTATGAGACTGGTAAGCCTATCACCGATGAGCTCATCGCTAAGATGCAGGCTGCATCATCATTTAACTCAGGTTTTGAGACCGTAGAGCTCGTAGGTGCTGCATTGCTCGATATGGAGTTCCACATGCTCGAGGACTACACAGGCTTCGAGGCTAACGCCTTCGAGAAGGCTGTAGCTGACAAGATTGGTCTCATCCCGCAGATTGCCTTCCGCTACCGTGGCCCCTACTTCAACCACGTCTTCAGTGGAGGCTATGCCGTAGGTTACTACAGCTACCTCTGGGCTGAGGTGCTCGATGCTGATGGTTTCGAGGCTTTCCGTGAGAATGGTATCTTCGATGAGGCTACAGGTCGCAGCTTCCGTAAGAACATCCTCGAGATGGGTGGTAGCGAAGAGCCTATGACTCTCTATAAGCGCTTCCGTGGTGCTGAGCCCAACCCCGAGGCATTGCTCCGCAGTCGTGGCTTGATTGACTAAGCTGGGTAGACACACATAATATAAAAGGTCAGGAACGTGTTCCTGACCTTTTATCATTTTTATATATCCTAACGGATTATTTCTTGTTGCAAGCCTTCTCGCACTCAGCTTTCTTCTCACAAGCTGCCTTCTTCTCGCAGTTTGCTTTGTTACAAGGCTTGTCACACTTCTTCTGACACTCAGCCTTCTTCTCACATGTAGCCTTGTCGCACTTCTGCTCACACTTCTGCTCACACTTCTTCTCGCAAGCAGCCTTGTCGCACTTCTTTTCGCAAGCCTTCTGAGCTGTACATTCGGTACAAGCCTTGTCACAAGCGGGCTGATTTGCCTTAGCATTGCAGCATGAGGTGAGGGTCAGAGCTGCTACGGCTACGATAGCCAAAAATACTTTCTTCATGTCGTTCTTAGTTTTTTAAGTTTTACAAATATTCTGTTTCGATGGTTGCAAAAGTACAAACTTTTTTGATACTTCAATGTGATGATACCTTATATTTTGAGAAAAATGTGTAAATTTGCACGTTATGATTGATAAAAGTTTATTCAAAGATAAGAAGGCGGTGTACTACACGCTGGGATGTAAGCTCAATTTCTCTGAGACATCTACCATCGGACGTACACTCACTGAGGCTGGATTTCGCACGGCACGCCGAGGCGAAGAGGCTGATATATGCGTCGTTAACACTTGCTCGGTGACCGAGCAGGCCGATAAGAAGTGCCGCCAAGCCATACACCGACTGGTGAAGCAACATCCGCATGCCTTTGTGGTAGTTACCGGATGTTACGCGCAGCTCAAGCCCGAGCAGGTGGCTGCCATCCCTGGTGTGGACCTCGTACTTGGCATGGACAAGAAGGGCGCATTGCTCGACTATCTCACCTCGCTCGACAAGCGTGAGCAGGGCGAGATGGTGACTATCCCTACGAAGGATATACGCACTTTTGTGCCCTCGTGCTCACAGGGCGACCGCACACGCTTCTTCCTCAAGGTGCAGGACGGATGTGACTACTTCTGCTCATACTGCACCATCCCCTATGCTCGTGGACGTAGCCGCAATGGCACTATCGCCGAGCTCGTAGAGCAGGTGCGCCAAGCTGCTGCCGAGGGTGCAAAGGAGATTGTTCTCACAGGCGTCAATATCGGTGACTTTGGCAAGACCACGGGCGAGACCTTCATCGACCTCATCCGCGCACTGGACGAGGTGGAGGGCATCGAGCGCTACCGCATCTCATCTATCGAGCCCAACCTGCTCACTGATGAGGTGATAGAGTTTGTAGCCCAGTCACGTGCCTTCATGCCCCACTTCCACATCCCCTTGCAGGCAGGTAGCGATGCGGTGCTCAAGCTCATGCGTCGCCGCTACGATACAGCACTCTTTGCATCGAAGATACAGAAGATACGCTCACTCATGCCCGATGCCTTCATCGGCGTAGATGTCATCGTGGGCACTCGTGGCGAAGTGGAGGAGTATTTCGACGAGGCATACCGATTTATCGACTCGCTGGATATCACAGCACTGCACGTATTCAGCTACTCGGAGCGTCCTGGCACACAGGCCTTGAAGATAGAGTATAAGGTGACCCCTCAGGAAAAGCATCGCCGTAGCGAACGTCTCTTGGCGCTCTCTGATGCCAAGCAGCGTGCCTTCTATGAGCGCCACATCGGCAAGGAGGCATTGGTATTGCTCGAGAAACCCAAGGCTGGTCAGCCCTTCCATGGATTCACGGACAACTATATCAAGGTAGAGGTCGATGATGCTCGTGCTCGCGACAATGCACTGGTGCGTGTACGCTTGGGCGAGTTTAACGAAGAGGGCACAGCACTGGTAGGTGAAATGATTTAATGAGCGAAGAGTATGCAAGTTGCAGTAGTAATCCTCAATTGGAATGGCGAGCAGATGCTCCGTGATTTTCTCCCCTCGGTGGTAGAGCACTCGGTGCTCCCCGATGCGATGGGTGAGGCGGTGGTGTATGTGGCCGATAATGGCTCTACTGACGGCTCGCTGGCGTTGCTTGCCGATAAGTTTCCCATGGTGAGGACGATAGTTTTCGATGAGAACTATGGCTTTGCCGAAGGGTACAACAAGGCTTTCGAGCAGATAGATGCCGAGTATGCCGTATTGCTCAACTCCGACGTAGAGGTTACCCCCGGATGGCTCCTCCCGATAGTGGAGTATATGGAGGTACACCCCGAGGTGGCGGCCTGTCAGCCCAAACTGATGGCCTATCACCGCAAAGAGGAGTTTGAGTATGCCGGCGCTATGGGTGGATACCTCGACCGCTATGGATACCCCTACTGCCGTGGCCGCATCTTTGACACCGTGGAGAAGGACCTCCATCAGTACGATGCCGATGTGCCCTTGCTCTGGGCTACAGGCGCGTGTCTCATGGTGCGCCTCCCCATATATAAAGAGGTGGGTGGCCTCGACGGTCGCTTCTTTGCCCACATGGAGGAGATAGACCTCTGCTGGCGTCTCCGTTGCCGCGGCTATGAGGTGCGCAGTGTGGCCGAGAGTGTGGTGTATCACGTGGGTGGCGCTACGCTCAATGCGGGTAATCCGCGCAAGACCTTCCTCAACTTCCGCAACAATCTGCTGATGCTCTATAAGAACCTCCCTACTGAGGAGCTGCGTAGTGTGCTCTTCGTACGTGCCCTGCTCGACTATGTGGCTGCAGCCATGTTTGTGGTCAAGGGCGAGTGGGGGAGTGCTAAGGCCGTGGTACGTGCTCGTCGCGAGTTTCGCAAGCTCAAGGGAGAGTTCAGCGCTTCGCGTGAGGAGAATCTCCGCAAGGCCTCCTCGATGGATGTGCCCGAGCGCACGCGTTTCTCTATCCTTTGGAGGTATCATGCCAAGCAGTGTAAGACCTACGATAGATTATAAGATACAAACCTATAAAACATTACGAATATGAAACTGAAAGTTTTTCTGATGAGTTTGGCAATGGCTGCCGTTCCCGCCTTTGCACAACAAAATGACAAGGAACATGCTGACCCGAAGCCCGCACCCGTAGAGGCTTGGCAGGGCGTGAAAGCAACCTCTTTGGGCTGGGGCTCTACCGATGTGCGCTACCAGATAGGCGCAGTGCCTCAGTTGGGTAAGTCATTGTCTTTGTACGCCTGGAAAGGCGAGCGTGTCAATGCACAAGCCGTGCTCATGGCTCCCGAGGCTATCGGCGAGCTCAGTGTCAAGGTAAGTGACCTGAAGCAGGGCAAACACACTATCCCCGCAGATGCCGTTGAGGCCTTCTTTGTGCGCTATGTGATGAGTGAGGCGTTTTATAACCCCGCAGACTCATGCCTCATGGCCGACCGCTTGGAGCCCGCTACTGGCTCTATGGCTATAGATGCCAAGAGCGTGCGTCCCTTGTGGCTCACTATCAGCGTGCCTCAGGATGCAGTGCCTGGTAAATATAAGGGTACACTCACCGCTGTATGCGATGGCAAGGAGCTCTCAATCCCCTATACCGTAGAGGTAGGTCGCCGCACATTGCCCGCACCTGCAGAGTGGAGCTTCCACCTCGATCTTTGGCAAAATCCCTACTCTGTAGCACGCCACTACAACGTGCCCTTGTGGAGCAAAGAGCACTTTGATCTTATGCGCCCTGTGATGACTCGCTTGGCCAATGCTGGTCAGAAGGTAATCACATGTAGCATCATCAAGCATCCTTGGAATGCACAGACCGAGCACCCCTTTGAGAGCATGATCGGTAAGAAGAAGTGCATCGATGGCTCATGGGAGTATAACTACAAGGTGTTTGACATGTGGGTGGAGTTTATGATGTCATGCGGCATCACCAAGCAGATTGACTGCTACACCATCCTCCCCTGGCACCTCCAGTTTGAGTATTTCGATGAGGCTGAAAACTGCACCTACCAGCAACACCTCAAGCCTGGTACTAAGGAGTATGAGCAATATCTGCTCCCCTTCTTGACCGATTTTGCTAAGCACCTCCGCGAGAAGGGCTGGTTTGAGAAGACCTGTATCGCTATGGACGAGCGTCCTAAGGATCAGCTTGAGCCCGCATACGTCACACTCTACAAGGCAGACAAGGCATGGCGCGTCAAGGGTGCTGTCAACTACTTTGGCCCCGATGTGGCAGAGCGGATGTACGACATCAGCTTCATCTACGACCATCGCCTGCTCAATGAAGAGGAGCTTCAGATCCATCAGGGTCGTGGAAACTTGGTGACCTTCTACACCTGCTGTGGTCCTCATCGTCCCAACACCTTCACCTTCTCACCTCCCGCAGAGTCTGCCTTCCTTGGCTGGCACTCAGCAGCAGCTAACTACGATGGTTACTTGCGTTGGGCATATAACAGCTGGATCAACAATCAGTTGGTAGAGTCACGCTTCCGCTCATTCCCCGCAGGCGACTGCTTCATGGTATACCCCGGCGGTAGCAGCATCCGTATGGAGCGCCTGGTAGAGGGTATCCAGGACTTTGAGAAGATACAGATCCTCCGCAAAGAGCTCAAGGGCAGCAAACTCGATAAGCTCAATGCCGTGATCAGTGAGTTTGCCATCCTTCCCGTAGGTCCTGAGGTAGACATCGAGGGCATGATGAAGAAGGGTAAGGCCGCTCTCCGTGCTGCAGAGTAATTATTCGTGTAAAGTATATTTGCGTCTGCGCTGTGTCAAACGATTGATGCAGCGCAGCTTTTTTATTACATTCGCTCGTTGAAATTTGATATTTCGTTCGTTTGTAACTATATTTGCATACATGAAGATACTTTGGCTTGATCTCAATTGCTCGTATGCCCATAGCTCGCTGGCATTGCCTGCGCTACATGCTCAGGTGATGCATCGTGCGGATGTGGAGTGGAGCGTGGTGCGCACCACTACGAGCGAGTCGGTAGGTGTGGTGGTAGATGCCATCTATGCACAGAGTCCCGATGTGGTAGCTGCTACGGCATGGCTCTTTACCCATGAGCAACTGCTACATATCATCAGTAGGGTGAAGGCGCTGATGCCTCATGTGCGTGTCATCCTCGGTGGTCCCGAGTTTCTGGGCGACAATGAGCGCTATCTGCTGAGCCATCCCGAGGTCGATTGCGTACTCCGTGGTGAGGGTGAGGAGAGCTTTGCTCAATGGCTCGACGTGTGGGACAACCCTGCAGAGTGGGGTAGCATCTCAGGGCTTTGCTATTTGGATAAGGGGGATTTTCAGTTCCCCATATACAAGGACGGAGCTATTGCCCGCGTGATGGATTTTGCTTCGCTGCATACCCCTGAGGAGAGTTCCCTATTTACATGGAGTAAGCCCTTCGTGCAGCTCGAGACTACGCGTGGCTGCTTCAATACATGTGCCTTCTGCGTGAGTGGCATGGGCGATCCTGTGCGCCAACTCTCCATCGATACTATACGAGCCCGCCTCACCCATATTCGTGAGCGCGGCATCCGTGATGTACGCATCCTTGACCGCACCTTCAACTACCATCCCCGCAGAGCCATTGACCTATTGCGCCTCTTCGCAGAGTATCACCCACACCTGCGTTTCCACTTGGAGATACACCCTGCGCTGTTGCCTGAGAGCGTGCGTGAGGTGCTCTCTGAGATGCCAAGCGGACTACTCCATCTCGAGGCAGGCATACAGAGCCTTCGTCAAGAGGTGCTTGATGGTAGCTTGCGTAAAGGCTCCTTGGAGCAATCGCTCGACGGACTTCGCTACCTCTGCTCACTCCCTAATCTTGTGACCCATGCTGACCTCATCGCAGGGTTGCCCCACTATGCGCTAGCACAGATCTACGAGGATATACATACTCTTGCCCAATACAATGCGGGTGAGATACAGCTCGAGTCACTCAAGCTACTCCCTGGTACCCTCATGCGTCGCGAGGCCGACAGATTGGGCATACGCTACTCGCCCCTGCCTCCCTATGAGGTATTGGCTTCAGATGCTATCAGCAGTGCCGAACTACAAGAGGCCCGACGTCTCTCGCGTCTGCTCGATGCCTACTACAATACCGAGGCATGGCAGCCCCTCACAAGGCGCTTGATACTGAGCGAGGCGGACTTCCTCCATCGTTTCCTCGAGTACCTCACCATACACAATTATATAGACCAGCCTATGAGCCTCGAACGTCGTGGTGAATTGCTCTACCTCTTCTGTCGCGAGCATTATCCCCACTATACCATCGACGCCACCGTGGCATGGATAGAGGCGGGTATGTCGCTCAAGAAGCGTCCAGCCGAAGGTGTGCGCACCAAGCATGTCCAACCCCTCGATACGTGGACCATCCTCCGTGGCGAGTATAGCGAGCGCCTACGCCTCTGCTACTTGCCTGTAGGCGATGAGGGATGTGGCTACTGGTTTGGCTATGATAGCACAACCCAATGCCCCGTTCCCGTGTTTAAAGCCATGTTAGGAGTGTAGCGTGACGGTCTGCCCTATTTTAATAAGATATTAAAGAATATATACTATGATAAAGATTTACGTAATGGAGAGCTGTCCTGATTGTACCGACGTCAAGGCACTATATGGCAATAACCCCGACTATGAGTTGGTAGATATCGGCGCACAAGCCCGCAATCTCAAGGAGTTTCTTGCCCTGCGCGATCACCACGCCGCCTTTGATAAGGTGCGTGAGAGAGGCACCATCGGCATCCCCTGCTTCGTGAAGGAAGACGGCTCGGTATACATCTCCCTCAAGCACTATGATGCTTCACTTGCCCAGGAGGTGGCATCTGCCTCAGAACAGGGTGCCTCATGTAGTCTCGATGGTACGGGCTGCTGAGACTATAGCGCGTGTCCGCCCGAAACCTTGATGACCTGTCCAGTGAGCATTCTTGCTCGTTCGCTGGCAAGGAAGAGGATCGTGTCTGCTATGTCTTCGGGCTCTATGAGTTTGCCCATGGGGATGAGGGGGATGACGGCCTCTGCCAGCTCCTCATCTATCCATCCCGTCTGAGTGGGGCCAGGAGCCACACAGTTCACCGTGATGCCATACTTTGCCACCTCCAGTGCGATGCTTCGTGTCAGAGCCTCTAAGGTAGCCTTGCTTGCCCCATAGGTAATCTGTCCGGCAAAGACTTGAGATGCATCTGTGGAGAGATTGATGATGCGGCCATACCCGGTGCGATGATTTACAAACTCGCGCATCATCATGATGCTACCGCGTACATTCACGGCAAAGGTGTCATCTATCACCTCCCGTGTGATCTGCTCTATCGTGTCCAATCCGTTCTCATCATCCGTGGCGGCATTGTTGACCAAGATGTCCACCCTGCCGTATCGCTCCATCGCTGAAGCGTATATAGCCTTCACGGCCTCTTCGTCGGCGATATCGCTCTCTATGACGAGGTAGTCGGCTCCCATCTGCTTGAGCTCCGCCTCCACCGCTTGGGTATCTCCTGCATTGGCGTGGTAGTACCTGTCCACACCATTTCGGTCAGTCCTATTCGGGTCAAAAGGTCTAAATACCTTCTTATATACCAGTACCACCTTTGCTTCCTCTCGAGCAAATGCCAGCGCCGTCGTCGCCCCTATTCCCTGCGGGTTGTTAGTGCCCGTGATCAGCACCACCTTATCTTTGAGTCCGTAATTGATCATAAGAGTTCCTTTATCGATGTGCGAAGATACAAAAAAACGAGCGAAATAATATTAAGCTTACTTGAATATTTCGTGGCGAGTTCGTATCTTTGTCCAAATTAATGTAAAAATATCAAAACGTATGTTTTCAGGAATAGTAGAAGAGTGTGCCAAGGTGGTTGGCATCGTTAAGGAGCAGGAGAATATACATCTGACTCTCAAGTGTAGCTTTGTAGATGAGCTCAAGATTGACCAAAGCGTGTCACACAATGGTGTGTGCCTCACCGTGGTGAGCATCGAGGATGGTGCGTATACGGTGACCGCTATGAAGGAGACCATAGAGCGCTCTAACCTCGGACTCTTGCAGGTGGGCGATGATGTGAACGTAGAGCGTAGCATGGTGATGAATGGCCGTCTCGACGGACACATCGTGCAGGGCCACGTGGATCAGACGGCGACCTGCGCCAAGGTAGAGGATGCCGAGGGTAGCTGGTACTACACCTTTCGCTACACCTTTGACAAGGAGATGGCTCGCCGCGGCTACTTCACCGTAGACAAGGGCTCGGTGACGGTCAATGGCGTGAGCCTCACCGTATGTAACCCTACGGAAGACTCATTCCAGGTGGCTATCATCCCCTATACACACGAGCATACCAACTTCCATAGCATCGTAGAGGGTAGCGTGGTCAACCTCGAGTTTGACATCATCGGCAAGTATATGGCGCGTATGATAGCGCTGGAGAACAAGTGATCCCCCTCTTTATTGGTTAAGTATAAGAGCGAGTGGCCATCAGACCGCTCGCTCTTGTTGTTTTTTGTCGTGTCTCCCTCACGCTATACATTTTGCCAACTCCGGATACCTATGATGGCGGTGAACGCCATAATGTAGGGTGGGGTTGTTATCTGCGTTCGCAATATACGCCTAGTTCGGAGATACACGTAGAGCCGTTGCTCTTAAGGAAGGTGATGCGCATGGCATCTCCCCATACGGTATCGAAACGATGTAGTTTTACGCGGCGCAGGGTGGGGGCATCGCCTTCGAAGATGGTGTTCCACTGATCGTTCAGGCGATATTCTATGCGATAATGTTGTGCCACATCGTTTCTGTCTTGAGTGATGGCGATGGTGTTAAATGAGGTTATCTCCTTGAAGTTCACCTGCCACCATGGTTCCTTGACGGTCGGTTCCGTACGCCAGTGGCTGTTGAAGTCTTCGTCGATGGCCTTGTCGGCGATGTCTGTATCCAGTCCCCATGAACTTTGGCACCATTGCCCCAATGCAAGGTTCTTACTGATGATGGGCTCTCCCGTTTCGGCGACTTTTACCTGTGGTGCGTCATCTTTCCACATCTTACCGATCTCCTTAAGTGTTTTCAGCGCATTGTCGTCCAATAGTCCATCTCGGTTGGGTGCGATGTTTAGGATAAATGTGCAGCATACCTTGTTCATCGGTACGAGATTGTCGTTGACCAGCGATTCTGCCGTTTTGGTCGGTGTGTGGGGCATGTCTTTCTTCCAGAACCATGTGGACTGCATCGGGTAGCAGGCCATCGATGGGAGGAAGTTGTCCTCCTTAGAAATGTGCTGTCCGGCACCCTGCTCAAAGGTCTTGATCTCTGAGTAGAACAGTCCCTCGCTGGGGTATTTGGCTCCATTCAGATCCATCACCAAGCAGTCGGGCTGTATAGATTTGGCCAGTTTGTAGATGTCTTCGAAGGGGATTTCATCATAGGTGAGGCGACTCCAGGGTGCATCCCACGCATCGAACATGAGGGCTTTGATGGGGCCATAGTTGGTCAAGAGCTCTCGTACCTGGTTCTTGATCATCTCGATGTGATCCAGTGTGACATGGTTTCTTACCAAGCCTGCATGTAGGTCGAGGATAGAGTAGTGGAACATAATCTCCATGCCCTCTGCTCGGAACGCGTCTACATATTCCTTCATGAAGTCGCGACGTATGCCACTATTCATCACGTTGTAGTCGGTCGTCTCGGTGTCCCACATGCAGAACCCGCTATGATGCTTCACCGATAGGCAGCCAAACTTCATCTTGGCGCTCTTGGCAGCCTTGGCCCATTGCGAACAGTCCAGCTTGGTGGGGTTGAATACTTCGGGCGAACAGTCCGGGTCTGCCCAGTCTTGGTCCAAGAAGGTACCTGTGCTGAAGTGGTTAAACATACCAAATCGTAGGTCTACAAACTCTTGTTGCAGCTCATGTAAGGTCTTGGTTTGAGCTTGAATACCGGCAACAAGTACTCCACAAAGGATGGAGATAATCATTCTCTTTCTCATAACAATATCTTTTCTTTGGCTTTCTGATTTCAAAGATACATCTTTTTTATGATATATCCCTCTTATCCACATATTTCTTGTTACGAAGTGGGATTAGGGATTATGCTAACTTCTGTAATTTTATCGATTTGTTCAGGTGTTTTTGTGCAGTTTAAACAAAAACAGATATATTTGCAAAAAAAAACACTTAAACAACAAAGAAGATGAAAGCAATCAAGATGTTATTTCTCGCAGGGGTGGCAATGATGTGTGCTTGCCAACCTTCGCCCAAGTCATCAGCGTCAAAGAGCCTGTTGTTGCTCGTAGATGTGCAGTACGATTTTATTACCGGTTCGCTGGCAGTAGCCGGTGCTCCAGCTGTGATGGACGGCCTTGCCAAGTACATCGCCGAGCAGCCTCAGGGCAAGTTTGATGTCATTGTCATGACGGCAGATCACCATCCGGCTGACCACTCTTCGTTTAAGGACTACGGCGGTATATGGCCTGCGCATTGCGTGCAGAACACCGAGGGTGCAGCCATCTACAAGTCTGTGCTCGATGCAGTAAAGCAGCACGACCCCCAGGCGCCTATCTTGACCAAGGGTGACAATGTGGCGGTAGACGAATACTCCATCCTGGCCAATGAGGCGAGCGCAAAGAAGCTCCTCGCCATGATCGAGGAGAAGGGCATACAGGAGATCTATGTGGCAGGCCTCTGTGGTGACTATTGCGTGGGCAACTCCATCAAGGACCTCGTGGCTGCCGGACACGGCGACAAGATCCGTGTGCTGACCCGCTACATCGGCAATATCGACGACGGCACCACGCTCCGTACCATCATTGCCGAAAACAACTTGCAGGTGGCCGAGTAAGTAGGGATGCCATTCCCTTTTCCTCTTTGCCTTCTGTCTCATTTTGCATTGGAAACAACTTTTTCTGTGATTTTCTTGCCATCTTGGTGAATGTTTTGTACCTTCGCGGGTAAAGACAAAATGACGATATATAGCCATGAGACCAATCATCACCCACTTTACCGATAACGACCTCTATACTTTTACTTGCATGTACTACATCTTGCAGAAGTATCCGAGGGCCGAGACCGAGTACCAGTTCTTTGACCGCCACCATACGCGTTACCCTGAGGGGTTCGACCAATTGTTGCGCGAGCAGTTGCAGCACCTGTCTGAGGTGGCCATCACCGATGAGGAGTGTGCCTTCATGACGCGCACCTTCCCCTTCCTTCCCTACTGGTTTATCAATGTCTTCCTGCGCGGCTACCGCTTCCACCCCAACGAGCTCACCATCACCCAAGACGCCGAGGGGCACCTCGATATCCGCATCAAGGGTAAGTGGTGGTCTACCATCATGTGGGAGATGCCCATCCTCTCTATCATCTCTGAGCTCATGCACATGCTCAATGGCGATACCGAGAAGTACGATGCCGATGCCGAGTATGAGAAGACCCTCGTGAAGGGCCGTCGCATATGGCAGGGCGGACTCACCTTGGGCGATATGGGTACGCGCCGCCGCTTCTCCTTTGCTCACCAGGAGCGTGTCATCGACGCCCTCATCCAGTCGTACGCCGAGGTCAAGGAGGCTACTCACGGCCAGTGTGGTCGCTTCACCGGCACCTCTAATGTCTACTTCGCTATGAAGAAGGGCATCCCCTGTCTGGGCACCATGTCACACCAGTGCATCTCGTTCGAGGAGATCGTGAGTGGTGTCTTTGAGTGCAACTATAATGTCATGAACAAGTGGTCCGAGGTGTACGACGGCAACGTAGGTATCTTCCTCTACGACTGCTTTGGCGACCACGTCTTCTTCAGCAACCTCTCTAAGCGCATGGCCATGACCTTCAGCGGCTTGCGTATCGATAGTGGAGTAGAGGAGGAGCAGGTAGACCTCATCGTAGAGCGATACAGACAGCTCGGCATCGACCCCATGACCAAGCAGGCCGTCTTCAGCAACGGGCTCGACGTAGACCGCGCCCTCGAGATACACCGCTACTGCCAGGGCAAGATCACCGATAGCTACGGCGTGGGCACCCACCTCACCTGCGATATCACTGGCTGTAAGCCTATGAATATCGTCGTCAAGCTCATCCGTGGCCGCATCACCGAGTCGCGCGAGTGGCACCACTGCGTGAAGCTCTCTTGCGACAAGGGCAAGACCCTGGGTGACCCGCAGAAGTGTAGCTACCTGCTCTCGGTGCTCAACCAGTGAAAAAAAATGCTCCTACCCAGCCTCTCATAGCCCCGTGCTGAGATACATTTGGCATGGGTGAGAGCCGATAGATGACTCTGGAAACGGATTTTTTTTCGCTCGGCCGATGATTTTTCGCTCGAGAGATGGTGTAGATACGAAAATGTTTTATACCTTTGTCGAGTAAAACATATTTTTCATACGTAAAATCTAATAGTTTTTTTAAGGTATTAGTGAGACATTTTTGAATACTTCTATATATCATTAGGAGAGGTCCGCCTGCGAAGGTTCCCCGCTCCTTACCCTTAAAAAAGGGGGTGGAAGTAATTCTTGTATTTTTAAGAAGATGTAATTCGTTTGAGAGGGCGGCCTGTGAAGGTTGCCCTCTTTGTTTGCTCCCTCCCCCAAAAGACTATCTCTTGTGCTAAAGCTCGAAGATTTTTTGCAATCTTTGAACTAAGCTCGAAGATTTTTGCTATCTTTGAGCTAAAATAACTAATAACGTGAAACTATTATGAAGATTAAGAGATTGGCAACCCTGCTTTGCCTGCTGGCCATGACCACAGTGATGATGGCTGACGAGTTTATCAGAATCTGCACCAACAACGTCGAGATGGTGTTGCGTGTGAGTGGCAATGGTCGAGTGTATCAGTCGTACTTAGGTAAGAAACTGATGTTTGAGAACGACCTCTCTCATCTGCGTCAAGGTGGTGAGGTGTATCTGACACATGGTATGGAAGACTATTTCGAGCCAGCTATCGAGGTCACCCACAATGATGGCAACCCCTCACTGCTGCTCAAATACCACTCTCACGAGACGCTTGTGACCGACAAGGGTGCGGCAGAGACGGTAGTGACCTTGAAGGACGATAAGTACCCTACCAGCGTACGCCTACACTATGTGGCCTATGCCGACGAAGATGTCATCGAGGCGTGGACAGAGATCACCAACGGAGAGAAGAAGCCTGTGATGCTAAAGAAGTACGCCTCTAACCTCCTGCACTTTAACAGACCTGCCTACTACCTGACCAGCTTTACGGGCGACTGGGCCGACGAAGCTCACATGAATACCACTCCCCTGAAGGCAGGTAAGATGGTGATCGATACAAAGCTCGGCTCGCGCGCGGGCATGTTCAATCCATCCATGTTTATCCTCTCTCTTAACCGCCCTGCTACCGAGACCGAGGGCGAATGTCTGTTGGGTACCTTAGGCTGGACGGGTAACTTCCGCTACACCTTTGAGGTTGATAACAAGCAGGCTCTGCGTGTCATCTCGGGCATCAACCCCTACGCATCAGAATATGCATTAGGCAAGGGCGAAACCTTCGTCACCCCTAAGTTTTACTTCACCTATAGCAACCAGGGCCTTGGCTTGGCAAGCCGCAACCTACATGACTGGGCACGCCGTCACCAGCTGAAGAATGGCGAGGGCGACCGCATGACCCTGCTCAACAACTGGGAGGCCACCTACTTTGACTTCAGCGAAGAGAAGCTCTGCGAGCTGATGGGCGATGCCGTACGCTTGGGTGTAGACATGTTCTTGCTCGATGATGGATGGTTTGGCAATAAGCATCCCCGCCATAGCGACACCCAGGGCTTGGGCGACTGGCAGGAGACCGCCGACAAGCTCCCCCATGGTGTAGGCTTTTTGGTGGACGAGGCCAAGAAGAAAAACATCAAGTTTGGTATATGGATCGAGCCTGAGATGGTCAATCCCAAGAGCGAGCTCTACGAGAAGCACAAAGACTGGGTCATCCACCTCCCCAATCGCGACGAATACTATTTCCGCAACCAGCTCGTGCTCGACCTCAGCAACCCCGAGGTGCAGGACTTTGTGTTTGGCGTTGTCGATGGCCTCATGACCAAGTACCCCGAGATCGCCTTCTTCAAGTGGGATTGCAACAGCCCCATCACCAACATCTACTCACCCTACCTGGGCAAAGATAAGCAGACACACCTCTACGTAGAGCATGTGCGTGGCCTCTACAATGTGCTCGACCGCATCAAGGCCAAATACCCCGACCTACCCATGATGCTCTGCTCCGGTGGTGGCGGCCGCCTCGACTACAAGGCCCTCGAGTACTTTACCGAGTATTGGGCATCTGACAATACCGACCCCGTGGAGAGACTGTTCATCCAATATGCAAACTCATTCTTCTATCCCGCTAAGGCCACATGCGCCCATGTCACCACATGGAACAGATCAGCCAGTGTGAAGTTCCGCACCGAGGTAGCCATGATGGGTAAGCTCGGCTTCGATATCAAGCTCAGCGATATGAGCGAGAGTGAGGTCACCTATGCCAATGCCGCAGTCAAGAACTACAATCGTCTGAAGCCTACCATCCTCGATGGCGACATGTACCGTCTCGTATCGCCCTACGAGGGTGCTCATGCGTCTACGATGTTTGTGGGTAAGGACAAGCAGCAGGCCGTAGTCTTTGCCTTCGATGTATACCCACGCTTTGGCGACAAGCGCTACCCCGTCTGCCTCATGGGCCTCGATCCCGCGAAGCAATATCGTGTGAAGGAGATCAACCTCATGCCTGGCCAACGCTCATGGATGGATGGTAATGACAGAGTATACTCAGGAGACTATCTCATGACAGTAGGTCTCAACATCTTCACCGGCAACAAGCTACATAGCCGCGTCATAGAGGTGACAGCCGAATAAAACATACTTCATAGCGAGGGGGAGTGACATCAGTTTCTCCCCCTCATTGTAGAGTTAATAGACTGACGTGAAACGAAAGTATTCACCCTAAGTCCAAATATATCATTCCAAACACCCATTTCCAGGGTGAAAAAAGTTTATTTTTGGGGTGGCATGGCAGTGTTGTATGGATTATTGTACAATAGGACAAGACGTGATTGTACAAATTTACACTAATATTCTGCCATGCCACCTCAAAAATAAACATTTGTCACCTAAGGATTTTATATCAATTTTGCTATTTAAGAGATTGTAATAAGTACTATTTTACTCGTACAAAACGAAAAGTAATTTTTACATACTAATCTCTGCGTCACGGAAATCAAAGCTGTTTGGTAAAATCATCAGAGCTGTCCTCGAAAAAAATCACAGACTTTCGTCACGAAAATTGCAGCTGTCCGTTTCGGAGCGTCTACACATGCAATAAAATTTTCCTACACCTGCAAGATCTTCCTAATGCAGGTGTAAACATCTCCGCACCCACCGACACCCCGCAACGGGGGTATCGGTCGCAAATAATCTACATGTCTGAATATTACAACCAACTACCGAGATCTTGGCAAAAAAAGGAAAACACTAATTCTTTTTATTTATTGTCTTTGTACTCGCGAGCGTTTTTACTTTGTCTTTTGAGAAACGAATATCTCGAGTGTTCGTATTGTCTTTTCTTGTCTTTTGAGGAAAAAGCGAGGAACATTTTTGTGAATTAAATATTTTTAGTACTTTTGCCATATCCGAGGGGAGAAATCCTCGGTCAAGAATGCGTTTCTTGCTTTATCCCGTAAATCGAAATCGGCAAAATTTCTAAGGAGGGATGAGGACAATGCAACGCTCATTCGGTCTTTGCATATGCAGGGGCGTGTACAGTCTTCCGTGGGCTGTACACTTTTAACCATATATGCGACAGCGTGGGGTATTTGTTTCTCAGTTCATTTCCTTATGGTGTTTGCCGATACCAGATTTACAATGAGCTTGACAAG
>JAFZFF010000006.1 GCA_017556045.1 Bacteroidaceae bacterium
AAGGGGTACAGGGTACAGGGTACAATTAATATGCGCACTGCCGTAGGAGGGGATGAAATGTTGATGTGTAAAAATCATATTTGAGTAATTAGATATACGTAGTATATATAATTACATAAATATGGCCTTTTTTTATAGGGGCACACCCGAAAATCGAGAGCTGAGAAGAATTGTACCCTGTACCCTGTACCCCTTTCCTCGCGTGGCGCACACGCATTATGCACGTATCCCACCTTTCAGTGAGTTAAGAGTTAAGAGTGAAGAGTGGCAGACAGGTGTGATAAATAATTTTCGCAAGCGCGGTGCGGCACGCACGCACCATCGATAATCGCAGCCTTCGCAAAAACTCATTTATCCCGCACTCGCTCAGTAAGTTAGCGTCATTTTGAGCGCGAGAAGAAGCCAAAAGAAACCAAAAGAGACCAAAAGAAGCCAGAAGAAACCAGAAGAGGACAAGGCAAAAAAAGGATGTAGTAACTTTGCCTTCGCAATTGAGAATGGAGAATGGAGAATGGAGAATTTGCCGTCCGGAAGGCATCCCCCTCAACCCTCAACCCTCACCCCTCACCCCACACCCAACAACCCAAAACCCTCAACCCACAACCCAAAACCCAAAACCCTCAACCCAAAACCCTAAACTCTAAACAACTATGGCAGTAAATTACAAAGTATCAAGATGCAAGAATCCCGGCAAGAGTGCCGTACAGGGCGTGAACTATTTCTCATGCAAGGCGAGTAAGACCTCGGACTATGCGTTCGACGAGCTGGCCGACGATATCGCGACCGCCACCACCGTGACCAAGGCTGACGCACTGGCTGTGTTGGCAAGTATCAAACCCTTCATCAAGACCGCGCTCCTCAGTGGCCGCCGCGTGGTGCTCAACGACCTCGGCTCGTTCATCATCTCGGTTCGCTCGAAGTGCTTCTCCCAGGACGCTATGGCCGCCAGCGACTTCTCACCCTCGGCACAGATCAAGGGCTATCACGTGAACTTCCGCCCTGAGCCTGGGCTCAAGAAGGAATTGGCAGCGAAGATCAGTTTTAAGCGCGTGATTGACGCTTAAAAAATTGAGAATGGAGAATTGAGAATTGATAATTACCCCCTCGCTGAGAATTAATTGCCCTCTCCGCTGATTTTTTTGGCACGCGGATTGCACGGATTACACGGATTTTGCTGCATCGAAAGGAGTTCTTGCAGCTTGCTATCCAGTGCGTAACATCCCGGAGGCTACATACGAGCGATAGCGATGTATGCTCCGCGTAATCCATGTAATCCGCGTGAGACAAAGAACTCCGCGATGAGAATTAATTACCCCCGCCCGCTCCATTCCGCTAACGCTGCATTCTGCTCGTCCCCCTTAAAGAGGGACAATTCTTTTAGAAAGTTTTAGCGCGCGTAAGGACTAATCAAAAAGTATTGTCGCCCTTCGAAGGGGGACGAGTGGAACGAAACAAAGTGTAGTGGAACGGAGGGGGTGATCACTCAACCCTCAACCCTAAACCCTCACC
>JAFZFF010000007.1 GCA_017556045.1 Bacteroidaceae bacterium
CTGGACGCTTCGTTCAATGGCGATGCACTTGTTGAGTTCCCTGCGGTATGCTTCGCGATCCTTCTCCCACTGCTCAACGCTGTAGCTCTTGGCTACAATCGCTTGATTGAGGAGCTGTCCATGCATTCCCTTGCCAATCAAGTCAACTCGTCCGAAGTAGAACTGCCCGTCAATGGTGCAGGCAATGTAGTGTCCGCGAGTCGAGGTGCGCTTGGAAATGGTGTTGTTGTTTTCGTCCTTTACCTCGTAGAGGAATTTGCCGTTTTTAAGCTCGGTCTTTGTCAATCTGTAGGTCTTCATAACTCACTCTGTTTTAGTTGTTTATTGTAGTGCAAACATAACATCACTATTCGGAACACGCAAGTATTATCCCCTTTATTTTCAATAAGTTAAGCACTTTTTACAACACCCCAAGTGAGTGGAGCCGACTTCGCAAGAGGTCGGCTCCTGCCTGCATTGCTTATCCGCGTTGTAGGCAGCCAAGACCTGGGTTTAGGTTATGCTTGAAGAGGATTCGATATCTGATCCTGGATCTCCTTAATCTGCTTGAAGAAGGCTTCTGACTGCTCCTGGTATTCCATCATTGTCTGTTTGATCCATTCGCAGAGGTCTGTGGATGCAAAGAGCTGACCGATGCCGATGTAGAATCTTGAACGCTCGCCCTCAGTGCTGCCACCCAGAAGATCAGTAGAGCCACAAGTACCTACATTTATCTCGAAGCGTTGTTTCTCCTTCCAGATGTCAAGTGAGCAGTATATCTCTGCCGTTTGTCCGAAGTAGAACTTACCAGGTATCTCTGGGTGGCAAACACCTATTTCAAGGTAAGTGTTGCGAAGCGTTCCTACTCCCCAATGAGCACCGAGTCTATGCTTAATCTGCTCATCGAGGGTGCGGATCGTCTCGTCTTCCAACGCCTGCCACTTGTTTGTAATCTCCTCGACTGCTTGCTGTCGTTCTGCTTTATAGGCCTTGCCCTCCTCGGTCGCGTAGTAAGCTTCTGTGCGCTGCTGGATTTGGGTGTCGAGTTTTGCTTTTTCCAACGACTCTTTCAGACCTTTAAGCTGCTCCTCCAACTCGTATACCTTGTTGTTTTTCACCTCCAGTTGGTACATGCGGCTATTGTAGTAGTCCTCTGGCGAAACTGCCAACTGGCCTTTCAATGTTCGGAGCTGGTAGCGAACTTCGGCAATCTCCATCACAAGCTTCTCTTTGCGTGTCATAATCTATTCAGTATTAAGTGTTTAACTCTGCTTTATTGTAGTGCAAACATAACATCACTATTTGGAACACGCAAGTTAATTCGCAACAATCTGTGATACATTAAGCACTTTATTTTCAATATGTTAGAATAGTCGCTGTGTATTGTCGTAGTCGTCCATTTTCTGCTCGATTTGTGGGAATGTACGACCATAGACAAACCCCTCGGAACTCTTGTTTTCCACCTTCGATAGTATCTGCAATTCGCGCCATAGATGCGGATGCTTCTTGCGTAGGTCGCAGAATACGGAAATGCGGCAGTTCGGGCAAAACCAGCACCCACCACGATGTGCGGTCTGATATATTGGTGAGAGCAGTCCGTACTCCTCACACTTGCGCCAGGCATCGGCTTCGGTGTAACCATACTTCTCCAGCAGGCTTACCTTGCGGATATAACCTTTGTCGTGCATCCTGGCGAGTCGCCTTGGCTCGTCTATTGCGATGCCTACATACTGCACCACACCTCTGTCACGATACTGCTTGTAGTAGCGATGGATGGGTTGTAGTTTTAGGTCGCGGTTAGCGTTACACTTTCCACCCATAAGCCACCCTCGCTTCATTCCCTTGTGTGTCCCACTCTGAATAATAGTGTGAAAGAGCGTTACATAATCCTTCTCGGAACGCACCACATCTACTTTTACACCCAGTTCGGCAAGGCGAGGTATTGCCACCGAGTAGACCCACTCGATGTGCTCTGGTATCTCCCCACTGATATTTCGGGAGTGGTCAAACATCACTTCGGAGAATACCGCAGCATCGAGAGGCTCGCCATGTTCGAGTGCGAGGAGTATCGTGGCGATGCTATCCTTACCGAAGGAGCACGAGGCAATATAAACGGGATCATCGTATACCTTTGCCATTTAGTAGTTCGTAACAATCCACTCCTCCTGGCGTCTGCGTGAGGTCTTTGATGCGGTGATGGTACGCTCGATGCGGTGGATAGTCCAGCCGCAACGCTCTGCGTACTCCTCAATCTTCTTGTGCGGGAACATCGTCAGCATAAACTTACCCTTAACCTGCGACAGCGTTTCGAGCAGCTTGGTAAAGTCCTCCTCGTTGAATGCTCCGTTGTAGTGTCCGCAGTCCGTTCCGACATAGGGCGGATCAACGAAGTGGAACGCCTCCTCGCAGTCGTAGCGTTTGATAAGGTTTGTGCCATCTTCGCACTCGATGGTCACACACTCCAATCTACCACACAACTCTTCGGTAAAGGCATCCTTGGCGTTGCGTAGCTTCTGTGTTGTCGTTCCCGTGCGGTCGTAGCCAAATGTCCCATCAAGCATCGAAGCGAAGCCGAGCTTCGAGCATACCCACACTGCCCAAGCACGCTCTACGGGAGTGAAGAACTCGGGGTGCTGGTTGATATGCTTGGCGTGGGCATGTATCTCGCGGCTATGGAGCGTGGCATCGATAAGCTCTTTGAGGGCGGGATACTTGCGCTGTGCCACCTGGTAGAAGTTGACAAGCTCGGTGTTGATGTCGTTGATGACCTCGCACTTCACAGGCTCCTTGGCGAAGAGCACTGCGCAGCCACCGCAGAACGTCTCGGTGTAGAGTGCGTGTTCGGGGATCAGCGGGAGGATGTGTTTGAGGAGGGTTTGCTTACCTCCGTAGTAGGATATCGGTGTTTTCATAGGTTGGGGTTTACTTAAATTTCAAAATCGCGATTATGAGTAGCAACAGAGCCAGGCATCCTGCGCACCACTTGAGCCATGATGAGCCGCTTGTGTTCGGGGACTCTTCGAGCGAGGACTGCTCATCGCACCTGGCAGCAGTGTTTATGCGGCTGTGCGAGAGTGAGTCGGTATTGGATTTACTCTCTGTCCCATTTACGACCTCTGTCTTTGTGATGCGCTTGACTGCGCCACGAGGTGGTGGTATCTTTCGGGGCGCGACCGCTTCGGGACTCTTTCCAGGTTTGGCAATAGGCTCTTCGGGCAGAGGTTGTGGAGGATAGAACTCCACCTCGGTCTGCGTGAGCGTTGTGATGCTACGCTCAATCTCGGAGCGTATCAGCCTGGTAAGTGTTGAGTCCGCAATGGCGACATCGATGTGCCGCTCCGTCTGCGCATTCTTTAGTGGTGAACATCCCAGCGTGGCTGTGGCAAGTGTTAGCGTTATTACTTTTCGATACATTTTAACATTTCGTTTACGCGCTCTCTGCGCTCTTCAATAGAAAGGTCTGGTGGTGTTATGTCAGCCTTGTCCCAAGGCAGCGGGTACATCTCATGCATAGGCTTGCGGTCTTTCTTGTCAAGCTGTATCGATGTCAGCACCCACGCCTCCCAGCGTGTTCGCTCCCAGGCTTGTTGCTGCAGCTCCACCTGGCGGCTTGACCAGCCGACCCAAGCGTAGTAGAACTCGGCAGCGGTCATCAGCCCGAACTCTGCGGGGCGCATTCCCATCTGCCCAACGGCAATGGAGTACCATAACTCGTAGGTTACTTTTGTCTCCTCTTGGTCGTTGGGCGTTTCGAGTTTTTTGGGAGCTTGCCGAGCCTCTCTGCCAGCGGTGTGATGCTCTCCACGAACATCTCGCTTACGATGAGTATCAACTCTGGCTCCTCCTCGAAG
>JAFZFF010000045.1 GCA_017556045.1 Bacteroidaceae bacterium
ATGTACAAATTTGTGTACAATTTTCTGAGCTATCTTACGTATCAGTCAACAGATTATGCCATCAAATGTGTACAAATGCTCTCTGGTATATATTTTTACACATCATTCTCGCCCGAAGTGGCCCGGTGTGGGACGGAAGCAGCCCTTGATGCGGGGCACGCGCTCCATCTCGCCATGCGCTACATAGTCGTTGAGCTTGGCATACGAGGTACTGGGGGCATAGTTGCTGATGCGGGCAAACTCACGCACGCAGATGTCATCGTGTGTCTCAAAGTATTCGTATAGCGCATCGGCCAGCTCGGGAGCTGCGAGAGGTTGGCGCACCTTACCCTCGACCTGGAACTTCACATCGGCAAGGCGGTCGAGCAGGTGTTTGTCGGGGCGGAAGCGGATACCACTGATGCGTACATCCTTGCCCGTAGGCGGTGTAGGTCCCGTATGGCTGCTCAGCTCCATGGTGAGCGATCCCAGTCCGTCGAGCTGCACGCGGTAGCCATGGCTCAGCGCATCGGTGATGGTGGTACGCAGGGCATCCCACACCAGCTTTACATCGGTAGGCGTAGCGGTAGTGGCATTACTGATGTCGAGCGCCATCTGCTCTATGTCGATCTTCTGCGGATAGGCTACCGACACACCCGTACACCAGGCATCCTTGTCAGTACCTGCTACTTTGTGGCGACGGCTCAGGTGGCAGCGCACCACAGGAGTGTAGCCATCGCGATAGTGGTGCACATGCTTTGATTTCTTTACTTTCATAGCAGTTTTTAGTTTATTAGTTGGTAGGTTTTTCTATTGCTTGTATTTTCAGTTTGTTTGCAGTCTCTTTTTATATTTTCTGCTTGTCCTCCACATCTTCTACCTGCAGATAGAAGGTTTTCTGCCTGCAGTCAGAATGTTTTCTATTTGCAGGGAGAAGCTCTTCTGCTTGCAGGGAGAAACATTTTTCTTACCTTACAACAAAGGTAATGAATAGTTCCGATTTGTGCAATAGCAGGCTCGTTTTTATTTATAATAGTGCTGATTATAAGGGTATTGCATATCACTTTTACATATATTATCTTCGCATCGAAAATCAACCAAAACGCTATTTATGACACCAACCAATAAACACTTAGATTCTACAACTATGGAAAATTTACAAACTCAACCCACCTACACCGACATCCTACGTGAGACCCAGCAAGAGGAGTTTCCCCTGCTCAGTGAGGTGACACGCGGAGTCGTAGACGACCCACTACGTCTGATGAGTGCCCACACCGACGATGATGGCGTGGTAGTGCCCTGTGCCCTACCCCATGCGATGATGCAGTCGCTGCCTCAGATGATGAGCGAAACGCTCTCACTCTACGATGATGCTGACATACGTACCATGCTCCTCATGGCCATGATGCCCACCATAGGATCGGCGATGAGTAATGTACGCGTGCGACATGGCCAGCGCCTCTACTCGCTCGGCATGATGAACATCTGCGTGGGCCCTTCGGCCTCGGGCAAAGGCTCAGTGGGCGATGTAGCCAGCCTTGTCGATGGTATCAACGACATTATCTGCTCAGAGAGTGCCCAGGCCATGGCCGACCACCGCAAGCGCCACAAGCGATATAGCCGTCTCACCAGCCAGCTCACCTATGCCGCCAAGGGCGATGCTACTAACCTAATCGATGTAAATGACATCTCTGAAGAGGTGGATGAGCCGCAAGCCCCCTTGCGCCGTATGCATAAGCTACCCTCGAAGACTACGGCGGCCAATTATTATAAGTTGCTCTATGCCAATGGTGATAACATCTCCTACCTGCATATACCCGAATTGGCCGAGATGACCGCGGCCAATCGTGGAGCATTCGGTGATTTCATGTATATCCTCCTTGCTGCTCAGAACGAGGAGCCCCTCCACACCGCCCGCAAGACCGATGATGAGGACTACCACATCCCTCACACGCGCCTCGCCTTGGCCGCTACGGGCACCATGTCATCGGTGCGAGAGTTTATCCCCAACCTCGAGGACGGACTCTCTACCCGCTTCCTCTACCACAACCTGCCTGCCAAGGATACCGTGCGCGATGAGATGGACGAGGCCACTGCCGAGGCCTTCTGCGATGTATATACCCATTACCGACGCCAGCTCACCGAGATATGGAGTGCCCTGCGCCAATTCGACGGCAAGGCCGACGAAGAGCTGCCCCGCCTTATCATCTCAGACGAGCAGCGCAAGCTCATCGATGAGTATTACCGTCAGATGGTATCGTTCGTCGCTTTGGCCATGCCAGACAAGGATCTGCGCGCTCCCATCCTGCGCTCACGCCTCAACCTCTATCGTATGCTGATGATCATTGCCATACTGCGGCGCCATGAGGAGATGGGCACTGCCGAAGGTTTGTTTACCGAGAAGCTGTTTACCGTATCAGAGGCAGACCTACGCTGGGGACTTGCCTATATCTTCTACACCATGGTGCAGACCTCTACCATCTATGACCGTCTGCGTCGTGAGGAGAAGCACGAGGAGCCCAAGCGTGTCTACTTGAGTGCCTTAGCCTTCCTGCAGATGCTACCCAAGCAGTTCACCACCGCCGAAGCCGTGCGCCTGGGCGAAGAGTTCGGGCTCAAGCAGAATGGTATTGCCAAGAAGCTGGCCCGCCTAACCAAGGAATTCTACATCGCCAAGGTGCGCCAAGGAGTGTTCGTGAAGACCTCAAAAACGGAAAGAGAGAAGTGGAAAAAGGGAAGTACACTTTTGGCAGCGTAAGTCACTGAACAACACAAAAGTTAAGCCAAGAAATTGTACACAAACTTGTACACATATCGTATACAAAAAGTACACTTTCTTGGCTTAATTATTCCTTACGCCAATTCTTAGTCGCGATAAATCTAGTGCAACCCTCCGAAATCCACATTTCGGTAGTCGAGAACATTACCGTCGTACCAGTTTTCCGCTTCGGTGCGCCTATACACCGTGCGTCTCCTTACAACATGAGCACTGGTTGCAGGAATTCCCGATGCGGCCTCTCCTACAGCTTCTCCCTGTGTTATCAAATATTCATCGTCGATATAGACTACATAATCTCTGCTTCCTCCAAAAGCGAGATGTTGCTTCGTTGCATTAAACGCATACTTGTACAAGTGCTTGCACTCATTTCCCGGTGTGCCGAGCCAAAGAGTAAGCTCCCCATTCTCGAATAGGCGAATATCTCTGCCAGCCCCGCTTCGTTCAAGAGTATTTAAGACATATTTTCCATAACTTTCTTCGCTCTCAATCAGATAGTAGTCATCCCCTTTCTTTCGGTAAAATCGATATAAAGCAACTCGTTCATAGCAATATCCGTCAACGAATTCCTGAAACTCAGCTTCGGTATACTTTTTGCTGCCCAGCTGACTTGCCTTGATGCCTGTTTCGGGCACCTCATCCATTTTTATTGCAAAGCCTAAGCCGTCATCGACCAATCCCTTCTCACAAGAGCAGAGCGCGACAAAGCTCATCAAAAACATAAATATCAGTTTCTTCATATAAGATCGTTGTTTCATTGTGGTTGTGTGTTACCTTTTCGTTCACGCAGCCTCATTCTGTACGCGTATCAAAAGACGATAATGCGTCCATGTCAATTCGCTACGCAGTGCGTAACAATTTGGGAAAAACAAGTAGAACTGACGCATATTGCGTAGGTTTGCCTCGGTAAATCCCTTGCCGAACTCCTCGGTCAGGCGCACAGAAAGGTCAGCCAACACGGCCTTTCCATATTCGGCACGGGTATTACCCTGTTGCTCATCCTCAACTATCAGTCGGCCAATGTTCCAATAAGCAGTGACCATTGCAAAATTCACAGCCTTATATGCCGTTTTACGTGCATTGATAAGTATTTGACGGATTTCGGCAAACAGGGGTGACGATGCTGAAAGACTTGTGTCCTTTATATTAGATTCTTCTGCCATAGTGCTACTCTTTTTATCTACTGCAAAGATAGTGCAAATGTCAATGAGATACAAGTCTTGCCCCAACCTAAAGTTGAGTGCCCTGTCCGTTTATCTCATTACCTCAAATTCAATCTCATTCGTGGAAAATTTATGGATAATTTACGGTAATTGCTTTTTCCTACGGCCAGCGAACTTCGTTTCGACACCCGCAGGGGCCAAAGGCAAATTTTATGAAATTCTGTTGTTCCTTATTTCCAACCCAATTCTTCAATACTCCGACTTATCATACCCTCACCATAGCCCCTATCCACCTTGCGTACGATATGGCTTTCGTCAAGATAGAAGAACACTGGTACACCTCGATAGGTGCCGACATAATCATTCAGTACGCTGTCTTCGCCAAGCAGCATCGGGTATGTTATCTTGTGGTGGGCGGCATAGTCGCGTAGGCTTTGCGCACTCTTTCCCCACGATTCGATTGATACGACA
>JAFZFF010000046.1 GCA_017556045.1 Bacteroidaceae bacterium
AATATTAAGTAAAGAATTTGAACTATTATATACAGTTTACTTATGCAAGAAATACTCAACAACGTTAAATATTTAGCTCTTCGCATTCTTGATCCTGAAAAAGATCCTGTTGGTCGAGCAATGCAAAAGATACTACGTCCTGGCGTCTTTTATTATTTTTATAGCGGAATAGATATAAACGATGATACTATAAGCTTAAGGCCGACAGTACCTCAGGAACTATACAGAATAGAAAAAACAAAGGGGGGTGGAATTGAAATAAACCTTTGTGCTATAGTTGGTGAAAATGGTTCGGGAAAAAGTTCTATTGTTGATTACATAATCCGTATACTCAATAATTTGGCTACATATATATTGGGAGAAAACTATAGAACTCCTAAGGCAGAACATTTACATTACATACCACATGTTTACGCTGAGTTATATATTCTAATTGAAACGAATATATTTTGTATTACTTGCTGTGGAGATATTATAGAGGTACAGCCTTATTATTATAATCATAATAAAAGAGCAGGGGTGTTCGAAAAATTTGATAACACACCATATAGGTTCCATGGTGTTACCTCTAAAAAAGAAATTATTGTAGAGCATTCTAATTTATATGATATTATTAGAAAACTATGCTATACCATTGTTGCAAATTATTCTATTTATGCTTTTAATCCTGAAAACTATATTGAAGAATCAACACCTATAAAAAAAGAGATAGAAATACGCAAAATAGGGAATAGGTATGATGAGATTAAACTCTATGAAGATATCAGAGATGAGGCAAGAAAAACAGGAGATAATAGAGAACTTGTTTCAGCGTCGAGTTGGCTAAGAGGGCTTTTTCATAGAAATGATGGCTACCAAGTTCCTATAGTATTGACCCCTTTTAGGCTGAATGGTACAATAAACATGCAAATAGAATCAAGTCTAGCAAAAGAACGTTTATTGTCGCTTGTTTTTATGTATGACTCTGTAAGCGGTGAGCGGTTATTTAGTACGATAAATCGCAAACTTATAATTAATGGTTTTTCATTGAAGGCAGACCAATATAATAATAGTAATTTCAAAAATACTCATAAACGTCTACAAGAATTTATGAGTGAGTTGACCTCAACGGGTTATAATGAATTATATCAATATATTAAGCAGTTGGTTTCTCATGAATTTAAAATATCAAAGCAACAAGATATAGTTCTTGAAAATGAAGCGTGGAATTATATTATTACGAAGATAATCAAAATTACATTTACTTACTCAAAATATGCCTTAATACGAGAATCACTACGAGCTATTAAGGACCATCTGTCTGATGATGATAAATATAACATTGAGCAACATCTATTCAATCTATGGAAAGACCATTCTCATGTTACGCGAAAACTTTATAGAACCATATATTATTTACATTTTAATTTCATTGGGAAACGAAGAGTTTTTAGTATTGATGATTATCTAAAGGTTATACAACCCAAGGTAGGTAGGCATATGTATAGTGAAATATTTAATCCTCCTTATTGTATAGACGAACTTCTTCCACCTCCAATTTTTGATGTAGATTATTTACTCTATGATATTAACGATACTAAGTTTAAGTATAAAATACCATTTTCCACATTGAGTTCTGGAGAAAAACAAATAACATATACATTAACCACATTCTACTATCATTTGATGAATTTGGATTCAAGGCATGATGTGGCGGTACGTTTGGGTGGAGACCATCTGGTAAATACGATTCCTATTAAAACTTCAATTACTCCAACAAATTTCAAGTATGAGCATGTGACTCTAATATTTGATGAAATTGAATTATATTTTCATCCAGAAATGCAAAGGACATTTGTTGCTAACCTATTAGACGGAATAAGACAGCTGAATTTGTCGCATATTAGGAGTTTACAAATAATGATGGTAACACATTCTCCCTTCATATTATCTGATATACCTAAAAGTAATGTACTCTTTCTGAAAAAGGATGGCTATTCAATACCTCAGAATGGCATGAAGACTTTTGGAGCCAATATTCATCATATTCTAAAAAACAGTTTCTTCTTGCAGGATGGCACTATGGGATTGTTTGCTCAAAAGACAATAAACAGCCTCATACAAGAAACAAATTTCTGCAAATATTGCTATCAGCTAAATGCTATAAACAAAAGTGGAAAAAATGAGGAGAAACGAAAAGAGGCTAAGTTGTGGCATAAAATGAAAAATCTAATGATGCTGAATTCGTTACCTGCAAAATTATATAGTAAAGATTGTGATGAGGAAAGAATGATTGAAGAAGGCAAAATTCTATATAATAAGAATTTGGATTATTGGCAATGGATGAGCGAAATCATCGAAGAGCCGATTATACGAGAGTCGCTAAAGAAACAAATTAATGAGATAAAAGATTATGTGGATAATTAAACCTGACATAACCAAAGCCAATGCATATATTAAACTATTCTGGAAGCACAACCCAGGATTTTATAAGCAGGATGGACATAAGGCTAGAATGACTTCAATGCATAGGACCTATGTATATAAAACAATCACTAAGCCCTTATTTGAAAAGTTTTTAATATCGACGCCATTAGAATTGTTGAAATTGCACACAGAGTTGTATAAAGCAATCTATGATGGAACACATGATGTAAAAGAAGAAGAGAAGGCCCTTAAATTTATATTTAGTTACTCCTGTATTGTTGATAATACAAACTTTAGTTATGAGTTAGCTGATTTAATGGGAGTGAATACGTGTATATATTGCAATAGACAGTACACACTAACCATAAATAATCAAAACGAGCATATTATTCGTCCTCAATTTGACCATTGGTTTCCACAATATCAATATTTGGATTTAGCATTGTCATATTTCAATTTGATTCCTTCATGCTCATTGTGTAATTCATCACTTAAACATGATAAGAGAATGAACTTGAAAAAGTACATCCATCCTTATGTTGATAAAGAAGAAGGCTTTCTTTTTGATTTCCATTCAATTGGAAAAGATGCAGATGGAGTTGAGCATTTTCAAGTTGATTGTCTTATAGACGAAACAAATAGCCGACAAAATAAACGGAGGGTCAAGAATACTTTAGAAATGTTCAGAATAGAGGAAATCTATTCTGCCCATGAAAGTTTGGAGCTACGGGATCTCGTAGAACTTTCAAGAGCATATCCTAATGATTATATAGAAAACTTAATTCAAAAAATTTTAGGCGATACTGGTCTGATAGAAGAGGATGCCTATCGGCTACTATTTGGAATAGAAACATTGAAAGACAATTACAAAAAACGTCCATTTTCGAAGTTTAAGACTGATATAATAAAAAAACTGAAAGAGCAGATGAAATAGTATATGCAAATGGGGGAATCTTGACTAACCTTAAACTAGCATATCTGAAAGTTACCTCGGTTTTCTACCGCTTCATCCTTGCTTTCTTCATACCCAATCCCCAAGCCAGACAAAAAGAACGCAGCCATGAACGGTTAGGATTTTTTAGGAAGTAAGCGGAACGTGAGTTTTGAGTTTGTATGTTATTTAATTGGCTAAGTCTATACTTCCGATTTCGATACCGCGTAAGCAAACCGCAGGGTTTACCTTGCAATATGCTACAACAATCTGTACAGAAATTTGATACGAAATGAAGAAAAACTAAACTTTTTGCACCTTTTCTCCTTTGATATTTGCAGATTCATTCGATTTGCACTACCTTTGCACCGACAGTTTCCGCCACGCTTCCCATAGAACAGCGAACCAGGGCGGAACTTTTGCTTTATATACTATGATATATTCAAAAACTCCATTAGATTACGAACAGCTAATCCAAATGCTGAAGGAGCGAGGATTGATTATTGCTGATGAGCAAAAGGCGATAGATCATCTGAGAGTCATCAGTTATTTTCGCTTGGCTAATTATTTCCGCCCAATGGAGAGGGATAAGGAGAATCATCTGTACAAGCCTAACAGCTATTTCGAGAATGCTATAAACCTTTACTACTTTGACAAGAAATTGCGTGGGATAATATTCTCTGCAGTTCAATCTATAGAAATAGCTTTGCGTTCAAAAATGATACACTACATATCACTAAAGTATGGTGCTTTTTGGTTTATGGATTCATCTTTGTTCAAAGATAAGAACATCCACGAACAATGTCTATCTGCTATGAAGCAGGAACTGGCGCGGAGTAAAGAGGATTTCATCATTGAACATAAGACAAAGTATACCGAGCCAGAGATGCCACCAGTATGGAAGGCATTGGAGGTGACTTCTTTCGGTACATTGTCAAAGTTGTTTTGCAATATCAATGACAACGGTTTGAAGAAGAAGATTGCACGAGAGTTTAATCTACCTCAACATCTAATATTAGAGAGCTGGGTGAAATGTGCAGTAACTCTTCGCAACAGTTTGGCTCATCACGCTCGCGTGTGGAATAGAAATTTCCCTATCATGCCACAACTCAACGGTTCGTTTCGTGGCAATTGGATAGTAAACATGGATTTTCCTATGGTAAAGCTCTATCCTCAACTGTGCTATTTGGAGTATATGCAAAACCAAATTATAGGAACGGGAGAGTTTAAGGGGAAATTAAAAGATTTGTTCCGAGTTTATCCGAATGTGGATATTTCTGCAATGGGATTCCCCAAGAATTGGGAAGAGGAGCCGTTGTGGAGATAGCTTTTTCTTTGCAGTCCCGGGCGTTCTTCTCCCAGTTAATCAGATGCTGGTGATGAATCCGTTTTTTTTTATATCCAATAGCGAAGATACTACAACTTATCTATTTCAACAACTTTTTGGCTTCAATTTCATATAAAAGACAGAAAACAACATAATATACCGCTTCATCCTTGCCTCCCTCTCGAATCCCCAAGCCCAACCAAAAGAACGCAGCCACGGGCGATTAGAAAAATTCAAGAAGTAAGCGAAGAGCAAAGAAGTGGCGACACTTTGTTGCGAGAACGAGAAAGTATATACTTGCGACTTCCTCACTGCGTAAGCAAACCAAAGGATTCTTCTTTCAATTTGCACAAAATAATACTTTGAAAGTTTTATTCAATCTTATCAATCTCTTTTTGGATATACTCCAAGAATTTGGATGCATGTGCTCCATCCATTTGAGTATGGTGAAACTGGAAAGATACGGTCAGACTAGTTTTAAACCATGCACGTTTGTACTTGCCCCAAATCATAAACGGATTATTGAATATGCCACTATACATACCCACAGCACCATCAATTTCATATTGTGCCAATGCCGAGGTGCCGATGACCATACTCTCTGCCGATAGGTCGTGGTCAACACAATTTTCCGCCACCTGCTTTGTGAGTCGCAGATAATCGCTATTAAACTGTGCCAAGTCCTTGCAAAATGGGAGATCGCATGAACTTACCTCGCCAACACTATTAGCAACGATAGTGTTTACTGCGATAGTATCAAACTGCACTAACTTACCACTCACGGGGAGCATATAAAATTCTTTGATTTTACTTGCTGCCATTCCAATGCAATAGCACATCAGCATATTAAATTTCAGCCTTTTCTTTTTGCTGATTTTTACAAGATTGGAAACATCAAGTGTCTTGAAAAATGTAACCATCGGCATTGGGGCGTTCATCCACATTTCAAAAGCGTATGCACGAGTGGTTGTTTGAGGATTGACTTCTTTCATACTTTTCTGTTATTAAGTTCGTAAATGAAGTTGCAAAAGTAGATGAAGCATCCTACATTGGATAGAACAAATGAGACTTCTATATGGGGGAAGTAAACAAATCGGAATAGGGAGTGGAAACTTCAAGCAATGATAAAGGAGTGTATCCACACAACTTCTTAAACTCTCGTATGAGGTGTGATTGGTCTGCATAACCGCTTGTGTATGCCAAATCTGCTTGATTGGTCTCGCTCTGCTGATGCTGCATGATCTTTAATGCCTTTTGAAAGCGGACAATACGAGAATATTCTTTGGGATTCATCCCTACATGCAAATAGAACTCTCGTTCGAATTGTTTTTTGCCCAAACAACAAATTGAAGATAAGTCAGTTATAAGGGTATTAGGTGCAGCGCAAAGTTTCTCTATGGCTGCATTCATTCGGTTTACTCGATACGTTGTGTCGTATGATTTTGTCGATAATCGGGACAACAACCATTCTTCAATGAGAGTGACGCAAAGTTTGTTGTCCTCACATTCGAATACTTGCATAGCCAATTCGTTCAGTTGTTTATCTTCAATGTCATAACCTGAAATTTCTTGGTTATAAAAAGATGATGAGGGAGTATTCAGAAACGTATTCATCGTATGCGGATAGAATACAGCTACAATCATTTCGACATCACCGTCAGCTTGTAAGTGTGAAGAAAAATTAACTTGCCCACTAATTGTCAGTTCATTTTGCCTTGTCCCCAATTCTGGTATAAATAACGGAGTTCGCTTATGAAAAATGATTTGAGGACATCCAATAGGGAATGTATAGGTATTTATCATTTGACAACTATTGAATACCCAATAATATCTCACATAAGGTTGTAACAACTTACATGGTTTATAAAACTTAAATTCCTCTTGAATCATATTGCAAAATTACAAAGAAGTCGTAATAATAAGCCTTGTATGAGCAAATTATTACGACTCTTGGGGCTATTTTATAGTTTCAACCCTCGATTTTGTCTTTTGCTTGTCGGTAATCCCAACGCTTCCATAAACTCTTCTTTCTTGCGTCTGAACCAAGAGTGATGAGAAACGCCATCGATTCTAAGGTCAAATCGTCCCTCTTTACCTTCTTTGAGGGAGCAGACCGCACCATCCGCTCGTTCTGATTCTCCATCATTGAAGGCATTGATGGTAGCTCATGATGCTAAACATTTATGATAGGTAAATGTTAATGACGTTGCTCGAATGTTTGTTATATCATGATGGAGGATATGGTACTCAAGAGTAGGAGATTGCTCGTAGGTCTCTTGCTGGCTGCTGATAGTTGTGGCTTGGTAGCGCAGGAGGTAACATATAGTTTTGCTGACGCCAAGAGTCGTATGCTGCATGCCAGTGACGCGCTGAAAGTTGCCGATGTGGGTGTGCAGATAGCTCGCAAAGAGCAGGGGCGTGCTGCTGCATGGTGGTGGCCTCAGATTCAGATGGAAGGTATGTATGCACATCTGTCCGAAGAGGTAGAGGTACGCCAATCTCTGTCGCATTTTACCGACCCAGCGAAAGCATATATACAGAGCATATTCCCTTCGGAGGAGCTGATAAGCGGATTGCTCGATGAGGTGGGGCATTACACGCTAACCTTCCCATTATTACCCAAAGATCTCTTCTCTGCTGACCTCACTGCCGAGTGGGTAGTATTTGGTGGAGGTAAGCGCATCTTTGCCGATAAGATGGCACGCCGTATGGTAGATGTGGCTCAGATAAACAATAGTAGGGTGGAAGCTGCAGAGGTGGTATTGCTTGTAGAGCGCTACTACGGATTAGTGCTTGCTGAGAAGACGGTAGATGTCTGTCGCAAGCGTTATGAGGGGTTGCTGACGCACTATGACCATGCGGTGAAGCTCGAGGCTGTAGGGATGGCCGACAAGGCTGAGCGGCTCTTTGCAAAGGTGGCTATGGAGGAGGCCTTGCGCGAACTGGAGAGGGCGCAGAGCGCTGAGCAGGTATGCCAGATGGCATTGAAGAGGATGCTCGATGTTACGGATGAGGAGCTACGTATTGTGCCTTCCTCTTCGCTATTTATGAGCCATCATCTGCCGCCTCGGGAGCTATTTCAGCAGGCCATGCTGGGGAGTAATCCTACGCTTAATACCTTATATGTAGAGGAGCAGATGGCTGGTGAGAAGCTTCGCATCGATCAGAGTGCCTATCTGCCCGATGTGGCTCTCTTTGGCAAGCAGACGCTCTATGCTCATGGCATCCCCAGCAATCTCATGCCGCGTACAATAGTAGGCGTGGGGCTCACATGGAATATCTTCGATGGGTTAGATCGCGAGCGACAGATTAGTCAGACTCGCCTGGCACGACAATCCTTGGCATGGAGTCGCGAAGCGGCAGAGAACGATTGTGCTACAGCGGTGGACGAACTGTATGCTACGCTCTTGCAAACCGAACAGGAGGTATGTGTGCTCAATACCACGATTGCCCTCAATGAGGAGCTGCTGCGTATGCGACGTGCATCTTTTGCCGAAGGGATAGCAACCTCGGCAGAGGTGGTAGATGCCGAGAATGCACTCTCTGAAGTGCGCTTGGCTCGCCTGGCTGCCTACTATGCCTATGATATAGCCTTGGTGAATCTCTTGGCACTATGTGGGATGATTGATAGTTTCGAAGAATATAATAGATGATATATGGAGAAGAATCGCAAATACCTGTCCATTGCCTTTGTGGCTATACTTGCTACTGTGGTGCTGATAACCGTTGTCGGTATGCTCACTGCAAAGAAGCCTTCCTTGACTCTGCAGGGCGAGGTCGAAGCCACCGAGATACGCATAAGTGGCAAGCTTCTCGGGCGTGTCGACTCCTTCTTGGTACGTGAGGGCGATGATGTGCGTCAGGGGCAGGAACTGGTTGTCATCAATAGTCCCATCGTCGAGGCTCAATATCGCAAGAGTGAGGCTCTGCATCGTGCTGCCAAGGAGGAGAATCGCAAGCTCGATGCCGGTACACGTCGCCAGATTGTAGAGGCGTCTTATCAGCTATGGCAGTCGGCCAGGAGTCAAGCCGAGTTGGCTGAGAAGACCTATCGTCGTGTGCTCACGCTCTATAGGGATAGCGTAGTAGCTCGCCAGCGCTACGATGAGGCTGAGGCTGCCATGCGTTCCACTGCAGCTGCCGAGCGTGCTGCCTATGAGCAATATCTGTTGGCCACGGAGGGAGCGCAACGCGAAGATCGTGTGGCAGGGCAGAGCATGGTGGAGGTAGCTGCCAGTGGAGTCGATGAGGTGGCTGCACTGCTTGTCGATGCTCGCCTCACAGCCCCTGTAGATGGACAGATAGCTGCGATATTCCCCAAACGGGGAGAGCTGGTAGCGCCTGGGGCCCCCATCATGAACCTCGTGGTGATAGATGATTGCTACGTCGTGTTCAACGTCCGCGAAGACCTCATGCCTCACTTCCGTATGGGCGGACATTTCACCGTATCCATCCCCGCGCTTGGTCGCACCGATGTAGCAGTGGAGGTCTATTACATCAGTCCGCTCGGCAGCTTTGCTACATGGAAGTCTACCAAAGAGGCGGGCAGCTACGACATGCGCACCTTCGAGGTCAAGCTCCGCCCCCTGCAACCCGTTGATGGCCTGCGTCCTGGAATGACGGCGATATTGAGAATTAAAAATTGATAATGGAGAATGGAGAAGGTTTGTGCAAGTGAGCGCGATGTAAACTTGCTTACTAATCGCTCTGCGAAGCTAATTAGGCTCCGCGATGCCAATCTCTTCCCTCTTCCCTTTTCCCTCTTCCCTCAAAAAAATGTTCCGCGAACTCCATCGAATGACCTCACGCCGTATCTACCTGGTTGCGGCAGTGGTGTTGCCGTTGTTCCTGTTGCTGTTTATGTGTACCATCTTCGGCTCGGGACAGATGCGTCACCTTCCCATTGGAGTGGTCGATGCCGACAATACGTCCACCTCGCGTAGCATCATACGCAACATCGCCGCCGTGCCTACCTTTACTATCGTTCATCACTATGCTGACGATGCTGAGGCACGAGCAGCTGTGCAGCGTAAAGAGATTTATGGCTACCTCAGCATCCCTCATCACTTCGAGGCCGATATGCTGGGTGCTGGTGCTACTATCAGCTATTACTATCACTATGCCCTGCTGGCGGTAGGTGGAGAGGTGATGTCTGCCTTCGAGCAGGCACTTATCCCCGTACAGTTGGCTCCCATCGTCGTAGAGGCTGTGTCGTTGGGCGATAGGGAGCAGGGCATTGAACACTTCCTCTTGCCCATGACTGCCGATGACCATGCGCTATACAATCCCTCGCTCGACTACTCGGTGTACCTCTCGCTGCCTATCTACTATATCATGTTTCAGATACTCATCCTGCTTGTCACCCTCTATGCTGTGGGTAGTGAGGCTAAGGCCGGCACGGGCGGAGAGTGGCTCAGTGCAGCTCGGGGTAATATCTTCGTGGCTATCGTGAGCAAACTGCTGCCCTATACGCTTATCTTCATTGCTGAGGCTTTGCTGGCCAACTACGTCTTCTTCCATTGGCTACGTATCCCCTTTACGGGCGGTGTGGCGCTCTTTACCCTTTGTTCGGTGCTCTTCATTCTGGCCACTCAGTCAGTAGCTGTCATCCTCTATACGTTGCTCCCTGCGCTAAGCGTAGTCATCAGTGTAGTCTCCATGGTTGGCTCGTTGGGTGCTACGCTCTCGGGACTCACCTTTCCTCTCAGTGCCATGTCGCCTGTGGTGAGGTATGCGGCGTTGCTCTTCCCTGTGCGTCACTTCACTGAGGCTATGCAGTGTGTTGTCTACTTCGGTGGAGGTCTTATGGCTTGCCGCTCTTCCCTGCTGGTGTTATGCTTGTTTCCCTTGGTCGCCATGGCTCTATTGCCACGACTTCGTATGATAATGGTTAGCCGTCGCTATGATACGTTTGAGTAGATTGCCCCTATGCTTGCGAGTGGCATGTCGCGAGTTGCGCACCGTCGCCACCAGCTATGCCGTAGTGCTGGTGCTCTTGGGCGGAGTCTTTGTCTACGGACTGCTCTACAACTACATGTATGCTCCTAATGTCGTGCGTGAGGTGCCCATTGCTGTTGTCGACCACTCTCACACGGCACTGAGTCGCCAATATGTGCGTTGGCTCGATGCTACGCCTCAGGTCACAGTAGCCCTCCGTGCGTCAGATATGCTTGAGGCCAAGCAGCAGATGCTCAGTGCACAAGTGGCAGGTATACTCTATCTGCCAAGTGACTTCGAGCAACGTCTGCTGCGCGATGAGCCTGCCGTGTATCCCTTCTATGCCTCCACCGATGCTTTCCTCTACTATGAGGCCTTAGAGACTGCTAACCTGCAGGTCATGGAGGCCATAGACGACGAGTATCGCACCCAGTTGATGCCTTATCTCACCCTTCCTGAACTTACCGCCGTAGCCACTCGTACTCCTGTCACTGTGGTCGGCACGGCACTTTACAATCCCCTCGAGGGTTATGGCATCTACCTCATTCCTTCGGTGCTGATGATTATCATCTTTCAGACCATGATGCTCCTCATAGCTATGCTCACCGGTAGCGAGTGTCAGCGCTATCTATTGCGGCCCTACGCTCGTCTGCAGGGTAGGAGAGGGGGCATAGCCATCTCTCTCGTCTGTGGCAAGGCTCTCGCCTATAGTGTGCTCTATGGCCTCTTCTCTCTCTTCTTGGTTGGTGGGTTGCCCCTTATCTTTGATATTCCTCATGCAGCCTCATTGTCAACCCTCGTGGTGCTGCTCATTCCCTATATCCTTGCCACCGCCTTTCTGGGGCTCACCCTCTCCCGATGGTTTACCGACCCCGAGGCTCCCGTGCTGCTCATCGCCTTTTTCTCTATTGGCCTCATATTTCTTTCGGGTGTCTCCTATCCGCTCGAACTCATCCCGTGGTATTGGCGTGTAGTCCATTACCTCATTCCTGCCGCTCCTGCTGTACTGGCCTTTGTAAAAGCTTCCAGTATGCATGCCACGATGGCTGATCTTGCTCCCGAACTCCTAACCCTCTCTCTACAGGCAGTAGCCTATTTCCTGTCGGCCGTGTGGGTATATCGCAAAAAACTTGCAATGCGATTGGGGGTGTGATGCTCCCTTGAGATATTCGGATACTTCGTTTGGCTAATAGACAAAAAAAACATAACTTTGCAGACTGGTTAGAATGAGTATTTTGAAATAATATAAAATATGGCAACAGTAGACGACAAGAAAATTATTTTCTCGATGGTGGGCGTATCGAAGGCTTACCAGCAAAACAAGCAAATCCTTAAGGATATATACCTCTCGTTCTTTTACGGAGCGAAGATTGGTATCATCGGTCTTAACGGTTCGGGTAAATCTACCTTGATGAAGATTATCGCAGGACTGGAGAAGGACTACCAGGGTGAAGTGGTATTCTCGCCCGGCTATAGCGTGGGCTATCTGCCTCAGGATCCTCAGCTCGACCCTGAGAAGACCGTAAAAGAGGTCGTGATGGAGGGTGTGCAGCCTATCGTGGATGCACTCGCCGAGTATGAGGCTATCAATGAGAAGTTCGGCTTGCCCGAGTACTATGAGGATGCTGATAAGATGGATAAGCTCTTTGCTCGTCAGGCAGAGCTACAGGATATCATCGATGCTACCGATGCATGGAACCTCGATTCAAAGCTCGAGCGTGCGATGGATGCACTCCGTTGTCCGCCCGAGGATCAGCCCGTGATACACCTCTCTGGAGGTGAGCGCCGCCGTGTGGCATTGTGCCGCCTCTTGTTGCAGAAGCCCGATATCCTCCTTCTCGACGAGCCTACCAACCACCTCGATGCTGAGAGTATCGATTGGCTGGAGCAGCACCTGCAGCAGTACGAGGGTACCGTTATCGCTGTAACCCACGACCGCTACTTCCTCGACAACGTGGCAGGATGGATTCTCGAACTTGACCGTGGTGAGGGTATCCCCTGGAAGGGTAACTACACCAGCTGGCTCGATCAGAAGTCAAAGCGTCTCGAGCAGGAGGAGAAGCAGGCATCTAAGCGTCGCAAGACCTTGGAGCGCGAGCTTGAGTGGGTACGCATGGCACCTAAGGCACGTCAGGCCAAGGGTAAGGCTCGTCTGAACTCATACGACAAACTGTTGAATGAGGACCAGAAGGAGCGCGAAGAGAAGCTCGAAATCTTTATCCCCAATGGCCCCCGTTTGGGTAACAAGGTTATCGAGGCACAGGGTGTGGCTAAGGCATTTGGCGATAAGCTCCTCTATGAGAACCTCAACTTCATGCTTCCCCCCAACGGTATCGTAGGTGTTATCGGTCCCAACGGTGCTGGTAAGACCACCTTGTTCCGCCTCATTATGGGTCTCGACAAGGCCGACAAGGGTACTTTCGAGGTTGGTGAGACCGTGAAGCTCGCATATGTTGATCAGCAGCATCAGGATATTGACCCCGAGAAGACCGTATATCAGGTAGTGAGCCAGGGCAACGAACTCTTCCGCATGGGTGGCCGCGACGTGAATGCACGTGCATACCTCAGCCGATTCAACTTTGCCGGTAGCGACCAGGAGAAGCTCTGCTCAATGCTCTCTGGTGGTGAGCGCAACCGTCTCCAGCTTGCTCTTGCCTTGAAGCAGGAGGGTAACGTATTGCTCCTCGACGAGCCTACCAATGATATCGACGTAAACACCTTGCGTGCGCTCGAGGAGGGTCTCGAGAACTTCGCTGGATGTGCTGTAGTCATCAGCCACGACCGCTGGTTCCTCGACCGTATCTGTACACACATCCTCGCCTTCGAGGGCGACAGCCAGGTATTCTTCTTCGAAGGCTCATACAGTGAGTACGAAGCAAACAAGCAGATGCGCCTCGGCCGCGAAGAGCCCAAGCGTATCCGCTATCGCAAGCTGACAGAGTAATTAGTAATATTGTCCGTCTATGACATCGTGCACTTCAAGGTCGCTGACCGGAGGAAAAAGCAAGAGTCTCTGTGAAAGCAGATAATGACAAAACAAACCTTGAGGGTGTGTCACCAGACACACCCTCTTCTCTTTTTAAGCTCAGTCCTCACAGTTCATTGCCCATCGCCTTACGCCTCCTCTGTGCTTTTTCATATCTACATTCGGCAGAACTGCATACCCTATGGAATCTGTTGTTTTTCAATTGAGTGTAGTTTTGACATTTCCCACACATCGTACTTGCAATAAAATATTATTGCAGGTGCATAAGAGAATTATTGCATGTGTAGAATTTTTACAATCAATGTGTAGACGCGCTGAGAAGGAGACCTGCAATTTTTGCAACGAAGGTCTGTGATTTTTCTCGCGGGCAGGCCGAACTTATAATAGACTTCCGATTACAGAAAAACGATGTGTTCAAGGCGAGGCGCTACAGCGATGACTTTCTATAGCGTCCATCACATATGATTAACCATTAATCCTTCGTGGGGTGTTGTCAGAGAGTACTTGGTGTACGATCTCGGCGACCATCTGCTTGAGCTCGTCGGTGAACTGCTTGGCGTCGTAGCGGTGGGCCTCGATCTCACGCAGGCGCTTCTCCCAGATGCCGGTGAGCTCGGCGCTCTTGAGGAGCTCTTCGCGGATGAGGCTGATGAGCTCGATGCCGGTGGGGGTGGCGACGAGGTTTTTGCGTACCTTGGTGACGTAGTTTCGCTTGTAGAGGGTCTTGATGATCTCGGCGCGGGTGGCGGGGCGGCCTATGCCGTTCTCCTTCATGGCATCGCGCAGCTCTTCGTCGTCGACAAACTTACCAGCGGTCTCCATGGCTCGTACGAGGGTACCTTCGGTATAGGGCTTGGGGGGCTGGGTCCAGCGCTCCATCAGCTCGGGGGTGTGGGGACCTTGCTCGCCTTTGGTGAATTGGCAATTGACAAGAGACACTTGAGGATTGTCTGTGTTCTCAGAGTTCTCGGAGGTCTCAGAGTTCTCAGAGGAGAAACCTTTGTCGAAGACCACTCGCCAGCCTGGCTCGATGATCTCTTTGCCCGAGGTACGGAAGGGGATGCCGTCGGTCTCGCCGAGGACGGTGGTGGTGCGGGTCTTACAATCGGGGTGGAACACGGCGATGAAGCGGCGTGTGATGAGGTCATACACCTTCTTCTCGGTGTCGCTGAGCGCCTGGGGTACTACACCGGTGGGGATGATGGCATGGTGGTCGGTGACCTTCTTATTGTCGAATACCTTCTTGGACTTGAGCAGGGGACGGCCATGCAGGGGGGTGATTAGGTGCTGGTAGTCGCGCAGGCCCATGAGTATCTGGGGACACTTGGCGTATACGTCGTCGCTGAGGTAGGTGGTGTCTACACGGGGGTAGGTGGTGACCTTCTTCTCGTAGAGTGACTGCACGGTCTGCAGGGTGACGTCGATGGGGATGCCAAAGCGCTTGTCGCACTCGGTCTGCAGGGAGCCGAGGTCGAAGAGCGAGGGGGGTAGCTCCTTGCCATCTTTCTTTGTTACCGAGGTGATGGTGAAGGGCTTGTCTTGGATGCGCTCGATGATGGCTGCGCCCTGCTCGCCACTGGCGATGGGGTCGAGGCCTATGTTGTCGGCTTCGGCACGGCGCCATGCCTCGGCCATGTCGAAGGGTTGGCCCTTCTTCTCGGCGGCCTCTTTCTTTTTCTCGAGGTCGGCCATTAGGTCTTCATCGCTACGGCGCATGATGGCGTTGAAGGTGATGCCGCGGTAGAGGGTCTTGAGCATCCAGTATTGCTGGGGCACAAAGTTCTCGATCTCTTGCTGGCGCTTGACGATGAGGGCGAGGGTGGGGGTCTGCACACGGCCAATGGAGAGCACCTGGCGGTTTTGTCCGTACTTGAGGGTGTAGAGGCGGGTGGCGTTCATGCCCAGCACCCAGTCGCCGATGGCGCGGCACAAGCCTGCCTCGTAGAGCGACTGCTTGTCGGATGCGTCCATGAGTTTGGCGAAGCCTTCGCGTATGGCCTCGTCGGTGAGCGATGATACCCATAGGCGCTTCACAGGGCACTTGGCCTCGGCCTTCTGCATCACCCAGCGCTGTATGAGCTCTCCCTCCTGGCCAGCATCACCGCAGTTGATGATCATGTCGGCATTCTGCATGAGGGTCTTGATAATCTCAAACTGCTTCTCGATGCCTCGATCATCGATGAGCTTGATGCCGAAGCGGGGCGGTATCATGGGGAGGCTGCCCAGCGACCAGCTCTTCCACTGGGGGGTATAGTCGTGGGGCTCCTTGAGGGTACAGAGGTGACCGAAGGTCCACGTCACTTGGTATCCGTTGCCCTCCATATATCCGTTGCGCTGGGTGTGGGCACCCAGCACGTTGGCAATGTCCTTTGCTACACTCGGTTTCTCCGCTATACAGACTATCATATACTGCTCTTCACATTTTTCGGGGCGCGAAGTTACTGCTTTTAATTAAGAATAAAAAACATTTTCGGGGTGAATGCTGTTACTTCGGTGAACTAAATATTTCATTGCTATGAATACGATTCAACTGAACGAGGATGATTTCTTGCGTGTCGTGGCTGATTATCACCTCTCAAGCAATCAGTGGCACTACCTGGGCGACCGACCTGCCATAGTGGACTTCTACGCTACGTGGTGTGGCCCGTGCCGTGTGTTGGGGCCCATGCTCGAGGAGATAGCTTCGGTCTACAGGGATAAGATATATGTATACAAGGTCGATGTAGATGAGTGTGAGGCGCTGGCCAATGCCTACGATATACGCTCTATACCTACCACGCTCTTTATCCCCATGAAGGGACATCCCGTGAAGATGGTGGGCGCCATCAATAGACGCGAGGTGGAGAGACTTATCAAGGATGTGTTACTCAAAAACCAGTGGCACCATGCAGAAGTATAGATGTACCGTATGTGACTGGGTGTATGACCCTGCAGTGGGGGATCCTGAGCGTAATATACCGGCAGGAACGCCCTTTGACGAACTGCCTGATGACTGGACCTGTCCGCTCTGCTTTGTCGGGGTGGAGGACTTTGAACCCTATGACGAGATGGCTCCTACTTGACGCTCTCGCTCGGCAACTCTGTATCGCAGGGTTGCTTTTTTTATAGCTCAAACTTGGTGGCCTCGATCTGCTGCTCGAGGGTATCATCAAGTGGGGCGAAGAAGTCGTAGCCGGTGAGGGCCTCTATGTCATCGACGGTGCGGGCATAGTAGGTGAGGGGCTTCTTGCCTGCCTTGTTCTCGAAGACGAAGCCATAGGCCTGCGGGCTTCCGCTCTCGAGGCCGAAGAGGACTACCTTGAAGAAGGCTTCGGGGACGCGTACCTGATGCTTGTCGCCGATGTATTGGGGATTGGTGCGCTTGAGCAGGGGACCACAGGCGACGTATACGGTAGTGCCTGTCTCGGCCCATCGGCGGCATTGTTGCTCGAGGGTGCTCCACACACCTGCATTGAGGTTGTGATTTTGCGGACACATATTGGTCATGTAGAACGACTCGTCCATGGCGCGCCAGTGGTAGCGGTTGTCGGCCGCAGGACACATGTGGCCACGGTCATACCCACTACCCGTATAGTCCTCGGTGGTGACGGCCAGGTCGGCAGGTAGCTCGGGGTCGGGCTGGAAGTTGTTGCTACGGCTTTCGCGCTCGATGAGCTCGTCGGCGGTGATGCTCCACGCTACCCAGTTGGGGATGTTGGTCTTGGCATTGAACGATACGGTGTAGTTTGTCTTGCGCAGTATCTGCTCGGGGGTGCCCTTGGCGGTGATGGGTATCTCTATGCCTGTCGCCGTCGTGGTATATGCCTTGTGTGGGACTTTGTTTACATTACTGCTGATGATATCAGCTATGGGGAGGTCAAAGTAATAGCACAGACCTACTATAATCACCACGAGGGTGCTCAATAATTTCTTCTTCATCGTACGTATATGGGGGAATGTGATATTTTCGCGATGTAAAGGTAGTAAAATCTTTTGTAACGAATGGCATCGGTACGAAAAATATATGGCAGGGTAGGGCACATATATCAATAAAAATACCTACATTTGCAGAAACATGATGTCCCACTCGGTGGATATCGCTCATTTTAAGTATTACCATTTAACACAAAATCAAACAAGGTATGAGAAAATTAAGCTTGTTAGCCTTGGCATTGTCAGCGACGATGGCCCTACAGGCAAAGGACATTCTCGTAAACACACCCAACACGAGTCTGCTACTGAAAGCTGATGAGGGACAGCCCCTTCACATTAGTTACTATGGCGAACGTATCGATAATGTGAGCCAAGTGTATAACGCCTATAGCCTATGGGAACATGCCTATCCTGCCTTTGGCGCAGGATGTCAGAACGTCCCTGCACTCAGCGTGAAGCATTTTGATGGTAACATGAGTACCGAGTTGGTATACACCAACTATGCGGAGAAGGCTGAGGCAAACTCAACCCTCCACACCATCACGATGAAGGATAAGGCGTATAACTTCTACGTGGACGTATGCTACCGCGCATACAACAATAGTGACGTGATTGAGACATGGACCGTCATCCGTAACGAGGAGAAGAAGCCTGTCACCCTGCTCAAGTATGCCAGTGGATACATGCCTTTCCGTCAAGGTAACGCTTGGGTGAGCCACCAGCATGGCGCGTGGGGCTCAGAGTCATACATCTACGAGGAGCCTCTGCAGGCAGGTGCTTTCGAGGTTCACGATGTGAATGGTGCGCGTAACGCTATGCGCAACCGCCCCAATATCATGATTTCGCTCGATGGTAAGCCCCGCGAGAACGATGGTCGCGTCATCGGTGCTGTGCTCTGCTGGAGTGGTCCCTACCGTATCACCATCGATACCCGTAACCAAAAGGAGCATCACCTCATAGCAGGTATCAGCGAGGCACACTCAGAGTATACCCTCAAGAAGGGCGAGAGCTTCACCACTCCCGAGCTGGCCTTTGCCTATAGCGACGAGGGTATGGGTGGCGTGAGTCGTAGCTACCATCGCTGGGCACGCCTTAATAATAAGGTACATAATGGCACCGCACTGCGCAAGATCCTGCTCAATAGCTGGGAGGGCGTATACCTCAACGTAAGCCAAGAGGGCATGGAGAAGATGATGGATGGCATCAAGGAACTTGGTGGCGAGTTATTCGTGATGGACGACGGTTGGTTTGGTGACAAGTACCAACGCTCTGTAGATGACTGCGCATTGGGTGACTGGGTGACAGATACCCGCAAGCTCCCCAATGGCGTACCTGCACTGGAGAAGGCTGCTACTGAGCGTGGCCTCAAGTGGGGTATATGGATTGAGCCCGAGATGACCAACACCAAGAGTGAGCTCTATGAGAAGCACCCCGACTGGATCGTATGTCACCCCAACCGCACACCTATCACAGGTCGTGGAGGCACACAGCTCATCCTCGACATGAGCAACCCCGAGGTGCAGGATTTCGTGTTCGGCGTGGTGGACAATATCATGAAGGAGACCCCCAATACCTATTATATCAAGTGGGATGCCAACTTTGAGATTCAGAACTTCGGTTCTAAGTACCTCAGCGGTGACAATCAGAGCCACCTCTACGTGGACTATCACCTTGGCTTGAAGAAGACCCTCGAGCGCATCCGTGCCAAGTATCCCGAGCTCGTAATCCAGTGCTGCGCCAGTGGTGGTGGTAGAGTCAACTATGGCCTCATGCCCTACTTCGATGAGTTCTGGGTGAGCGACAATACCGATGCTCAGCAGCGCCTCTTCATCCAATGGGGTACCAGTATGTTCTTCCCTGCTTGCGCTATGGCACAGCACGTGAGCGCATCGCCCAACCATCAGACAGGTCGTGTCATTCCCCTCAAGTTCCGCTTCGATGTGGCTATGACCGGACGTCTCGGTATGGAGATGAAGCCCAGCGACCTCACACCCAAGGAACTCGAGTATGCAAAGAACGCAGTAGCTACCTATAAGGAGATACGTCCTATCATTCAGCATGGTAATCAGTATCGTATCCTCTCACCCTATGACAAGACAGGTTATGCCTCTGAGCTCTACATTACTGACGACAAGTCTGAGGCTATCTTCTTTGCTTATAAGTATGAGCACTACGTGAACCAGTTCCGTCCTCGCTTCCACTTTGCAGGTCTTGACCCCGATGCAACCTATAAGCTCACCGAGCTTTGCCGCAATGGCCGCACCGACCACTGGGAGGGCCGCACCTTCACCGGTAAGTTCCTCATGAACCAGGGTGTGGAGATTGCCTTTGGTGGACAATTCTCAAGTAAGGTGATCCGTCTGGTCAAGCAGTAATATCGTACCATATCAAACTCGATAATTATGTATGGGCAATTCCTATGGAGTTGCCCATATTTTTTTTGAGATAATATAGCTGTTGTCCACAAAGCAAAATCTGCATCGGTTGTCATCCTGACGGCAGGAAGGATCCCGCGCAAGGACTTGACAAGAGACATATGCGAGAGAAAGAGATTCTTCGCTACGCTCATAATGACACTCCTTAGTGGCGATAAACCGCCAGCCGTCGCAACCGACGCTTTCATACCGCGTCGGCACTTCGTTCAACATGACAAACGAGGTTTTGTACAACACCTATATTATCCCCTAATAAGAAAGGGCGTACCTTGGAGGGTACGCCCTGTAGGGGAGGAGAGGAGCTGTGTGTGCTCACTCTCGTATGTGCTGGTCTATTACTTCAGTGAGTCGAGGTTCTTCTCATTGAAGCAGCTCTTGCCTTCGGGTGTGTAGAGAGCCTCGATGCGGTCAGCGTATGCCTTCTCGATCTTACCACGTACGATCTTCATAGTACTGTTCATCATACCATTCTGCTCGGTGAATGCCTCGGGCAATACGGCGAAGGTGCTGGGCAACCAACGGTCGGGGAAGAGCTCTGCGAGGTCGCCACCCTTCTTGAAGCGAGCGATGTCGGCGTCGATGATCTCTACGCCAGCCTTGCGGCCCTCCTCTGTCGTGAGGTCGAGACCCTGCTCTTTGAGGCGTGTGCGGATGTTCTCCTTGTTGGGTACGAGCAGTGCGATAGTGTACGGAGACTGGTTGTTATAGAGGATTACCTGATCTACTGTGGGCAGGTGCTCTACAAATGCCTCTTCGATACCCTCGGGGCTGTACTTCTCACCATCGCTTGAGATGAGCAAGCTCTTGAAACGGCCCTTCACATAGAGGAGGTTCTCCTCTGACATGTAGCCGAGGTCACCGGTATAGAGCCATCCGTCACGTACGGTGTCAGCAGTAGAGTCGGGGTTCTTCCAGTAGCCCTTCATCACGTTCTCACCCTTAACGACGATCTCACCGAGTTCGCCTGTGGGGAGCTCCTTGCCATCGCTATCGCAAATCTTGATTTCGATGGGCTTCACGAGCTTACCGCTTGATCCGAAGCGATAGAGGTCGGGACCATTAGATGAGATTACGGGAGTAGCCTCTGACAAGCCATAGCCCTGGAACATAGGCATACCTACGCCTACGTAGAATTTCTGCAAGTCCTTGTCGAGCAATGCACCACCACCTACGAAGAACTTGATCTCGCCACCGAAGCCCTCGCGCACCTTTGAGAAGACTACCTTATCAAAGAGAGCCACCAGAGGCTTCAAGAGCGCACGCAAGCCCTTGCGGTCGAGGTTGCTATCGCCATAGTAGCATTGGTTGATGGCCATACCCCAGTTGAAGAGGCACTCGGTCAAGGCACCCTTCTTCTTGATATTGCTCTCGATGCTCTTCTTGAAGTTCTTTGCCAATGAGGGCACACTGAGGATAAAGTGGGGACGCACCTCCTTAATATTAATAGGTATATTACGCAAGGTCTCAGCACCTGTACGACCTACCTGTACGGTAGCAGCAGTAGCACCGCGCGACATCATGATGTAGAATCCTACCACGTGAGCGAAGCAGTGGTCGAGAGGCAAGATGATGAGCGTACGCCATGACTGGTCGATGTACAAGAGTGTGCAAGACTGCTCTACGTTAGCTGTATAGTTGCGGTGTGTGAGCACTACACCCTTGGGGTCAGCAGTAGTTCCGCTGGTATAGGTGATAGTAGCGATGTCATCATTTTGCAATGACTGACCTACTGCGAGGAACTCCTCCATGGTGTGAGTCTTGAGCCAATCGTCACCCATCTGCTGCACTTCGCTGAGTGCAATCTCGCGCTCCTCATACTTCTCCTGAGCGTCGAAGACGATGATCTTCTCCACCAAGGGGAGCTTATCCTTGATGAGGCGTACCTTCTTGAGCTGAGTGCCCGATACCATGATATACTTCACGTCACCATGGATGAGACGGAACATGAGGTCATTGCTCTCCTCGAGCTTGATAGAGAGGGGCACGTTAGTAGCACCAGCGTAGAACATCGCCAGCTCACCGATGATCCACATGTTGCGACCTTCGCTGAGGAGCGCCATGTTGTCACCCTTCTTTACGCCGAGGGCCTGCAGGCCAGCACCAAGCTGGTATACCTTCTCCTTTACCTGTGTATAGGTAGTAGGCTCAAATACTTTGTCAGTCTTTTCTAATAAGAATGTATTGTTCGGGTAGTTGCGTACCGATTCTTCGAACAAATCTACTAAGGTTTTTTTCATAAAGTCTTTATCTTGTGCGCCATGCCTCATGGCTCAGGGCGCTGATTTATAATGTGCAAAAGTAAGGTGTGTTCTCCGAAATTGCAAAGATATGTAAATAAAATGTGGTGAAATACGCCGTTTTTGGGGCAAATATACCAGATTTTTCCTTGTTCTGAGGCGAAATCACACCTTTGTATACTACACTTTAGACACTGTTTGGGCTTTATTTCAAGTTTAGTTGAGAGGCGTTTTCTTAGTCTATCGTTTTGTCTATATTGAATCGTGTGATCTTTCTCGAAGTATTCTTCTGGAACTCCACATCTCTGAGCTTCACTCTCTTTACCGCCTTGTACGGAGGCATCTTCGCATTGATGAGTTTTACCTGCTCCTCGAAGTATCTCTGAGCGTCGCTGATGCCCTTGTCGGCGAGGAAGTCAGAGTCGGGGAATATCTCGGCGACGATGGTGTCTTTGTTCTTCTGTACGCGGCTCTCACCAGCGTATACCACCACCTCGCTTACGCCCTCTACCTTCTGCAGGTCGGCCTCTATCTCCTCGGGATACACGTTCTTGCCGTTAGAGAGGATGATAAGGTTTTTCTTTCGTCCGGTGATATATATCCAGCCCTCCTCGTCAAGCTTACCATAGTCACCCGTGTGGAAGAAGCCCTCCTTGTCAAATACCTCAGCCGTAGCCTCCGGATTATTATAGTAGCCCAGCATCACATTGGGGCCCTTGACGCATATCTCGCCCTCGCCATTCTCGTCAGGATTGTCTATCTTGACGCGGCAGGCAAGGATAGGTGTACCCACGCTTCCCGGCTTGCGATACTTGTTGCGGTTAGCCGAGATCAGTGGCGCACACTCTGTGATACCATATCCATTGAGGATGGTGATGCCGAGTGAGTCGAAGGTATTGATGATCTCTTCATCCAGCTTAGCACCACCGCAGATGATGAGCTCAAGCTTACCACCGAAGGCTGCGAGCACACTGCCAAAGAGTTTCTTGCGCAGGTCTATGCCCACCTTTCTAAGCGCGTCGCTCACCTTGATCATTCCCTTCAGCAGCTTCTCCTTGCCAGTCTTGCGGGCAGTTGTCCATATCTTGCGGTTCATCACCTCGAGGAATGCAGGTACCAGGATGAGGTGCGTAGGCTGCTGCTCTCTGATCTCGTCGCTCACGTGTTTCAGTCCGCTCGAGATATATACCTCACATCCCTGAGCCAGGTGACCTATGTAGTTCACCGTAGAGCCAAAGGTGTGGTGTGGGGGCAATACGTGCAGAGTCTTGCGTGTGATGTCAAAGTTATACATACCCAGCGTCATGTCCAGACAGATGTTGGCCTGTGAGAGCATTACGCCCTTACCCTTACCCGTTGTGCCTGAGGTGAATACGATAGATGCCAGCTTGTTTACATCTATCTTATAGTCATAGTATGCGTTGTCGCCACCCTCGTAGAGACTCTTTCCCTTTGTCTCCAGTGTCGCGAGCGATGTCAACTTCTTGTCGCCTAAGAGAGCCTTGTCGATGCCGCATGTGTCATCTACCGATATGAGTAGCTCTGCCGATGTCAGTCCACCCTTCTCGAGCAGCTCTTTGATCTTGCTCTCCGATGTACGTCCGAAGATGACAGCCTTACATCCCGTCGTGGTGATGATACCATCGATATCCTCTATCGGCAACTCCTTATCTACGGGCACTGTCACCGAGCCGATAGCCATCACTGCGAAGAATGAGCAGCACCAGCCATAGCTGTTCTCGCCCACGATGGCGATGCTCTCTTCTCTCAGCCTGAGTGAGATAAGCGCTGTGCCCAGGTCTCTCACATCGTCACGCCAGGTGGCGAATGTCACCTTCTTGACCTCCTTGTCTGAGGGCTTGTTTTTGTACGATATAGCTATGCTATCGGGATAGTTTTGTGCTGCCTCCTCCACGAGCGAACGCATGTCGTCGATGAAGGTTGTCTTGTAGATAGGATAATTCTTATTCATAGGTTTATGGTTTATCGAGAGAACACAAAGCATCGCCTTATGCTCACATCTTTCAATACTATCACGCAAAGATAGTGCAAGGCGAGCGAAAAATCAAATCTCAACGAGCGAATGTAAAAGAGTACTTGTATTTTTTTTACTGAGCGAGGCAGAGATTCCTAATGACGGAGTATAAAGTCTGCTATGGTATTAGCATCCTCTTTGGTGGGGTAGTGCGCTTTGATGTAGAGGAACTTTTCTTGATATCGGGTATCGTTCTCATCGGTTGTTGCATCCATGATAGCCCCCAACTCCACCAGTTCGTCATGTATTGTCTTCATCTCTTCAATATTTTTACTTTTCACTCTTCACTCTTCCCTTTTCCCTCTTCCCTTTTCACTCTTCCCTCTTCACTCTTTAAAAACTCATCGTACCACTTGGCCGCTTCCTTGAGCGACGCAATCAGTTTCTGCGCTGTCTCCGATGCATCATCCTGACCGAAGTCCACATGCATCATACATCCGTTGAAAGTGAGTGCCATCATTCGGCTTCCCACCTGCGCATGCACCCACTCCTTACTCTGCCCCAATGTCTTCATATAATGTTCCGTGCTCTCAAACTCGTGCACCTGGTAGTAGCCCTGGGGTGGCATAAGCTGCATCACCCACTTCGCCTCATTACCCTTCATGCGGCATTCTACAAAGCCGATGTTCTCGGCACTTTCATTCATCTTTACCATAGTTTACCATATTATTTTCTACGGCCAGTCATATAGCCGAAGGTATCTGCAAGCAGCCAGATAACTACACATATAGCAAAAAACATAATTCTATTGATTAAGTCGTTACTCTATCAGTGCAAAGATAATCATTTATTCGGCTAATCGTATTTATTCTACCGAATTAAAAGACCCACAAACTCCTTTATGTAATTTTAGACTATTTTAAAAAAGAATAGAGATAAATATATTAATAGGTATGTGCTGCTCTATACCTTCTCGTTCAATTTTACAATCAATTGTTCTATGATTCTATCTTTCTGCTTGATAGCCGATTTCATCTCTCGTTTTAACAATATGACTTCTCTATAGAGTGGATTCTCTTTTATCTTTTGCCTTTCTTCGGCAGACATTTCTCCCATTAGAGCAACTATCCTTAGGTGCTTGTCATGTAGATTCTTTATTTGGTCCTCTTGCTTTCTAATGGTTTCATTTTGTGTATTTATCGTATGCCGCAAGCCTTGAATCTCTGTTTCTTGTTTCTTTATCTTTCTGAGTAACACCCTCACGATTGTCTCGTTTGGAACACTATCATTTAAGCGTTCAATGTCTTCCACTTCACACATAGCTCAGTCCTCCTCTTGATATATCTGCACATGACATTCGATGCACTCCCACGCTGGGTCATGCTCGGTGATGCAACATCCGCCAAAGATGATTTTGTTCTCTATGCGCGATTCGTATGCTTCTACTGTAGGCTCTCCATAGAGGATTTTCCATACTTCGCCTCCGCAGATGGGGCATCTCTCGGGGCGATGTTTAAGAGTAAGGATGTTTTGTGTGTCCATAATGCTATATCTTTTAGTGATTACTTAAAACTAAACATATCTTTCAGTGTGACCTTTTCTCCTCTGCGAGCACAATATCGCAAATCTATTTTTAGTTCTGCTTTGGCTTGTTTGCGATATGCTTTGCGTTCTCTTGTTCTTAGTCTGCCAAATTGTTCGTCCAAGTAGGAATCAACATCTATTAGTTTCATACTATATGTTTCTTAATGAATAGTCCTCTTCGGCGGTGGGGTCGAACCACTCCACGTTGCAAATGCAAGCCTATCGTTCCACACATCATAGGTTCTACTAGAGAGCAACTATTCTCGTTTGACTTCGTGAATTCGATGCAAAGATAGCACTATAATGTCCCATAGCGTGGGACAGGATGAGAAAATTTTCAGATTTTTATAACTTTTTTCATATTCTCATTGTGTATCCAATATTTCGCTTTACATTTGCATTGTCCTTAGGGAACGTTGGCGCAGAAATGTGAGAGATAACTTCGGGCACATCCGATTAAGTTCGTGAAACTTGGCACCACGGTGACCGTAGTTTGAATGGGGAGGATACTCCCCATTATTTCTTTCTTGAGCTTTTCTATAAAATGCGGCAAGCTTTATTGAAACCTGCCGCACATTTGCTAAATCTTTACGCGCATATTTTAATTCTTATCCAAGTATAGGTGGAGGGAAACCTTTAGTTCTTCCGCGTACTTGTAAATGTCGTCTATGTTCTCAATGAGATATTTGTGCTCCTTCCATTTTGAATCAAATATACCGAGATATTTATTGCTCTTGTTGAAGTACAATCGAGCCACAATGCGCTTGGCTCTATCATCAAGAACTACACAGAAGTAGCTCATATAATCTCTGTACGACAACCTGCTTGGCTCTATCTCATCGCGCAATATGGACTTGATAGCAAAGAAACCCTCCAATTCCTCAGCGGTAGTAACCACTTGGGGCTGCTTTTCCTCCTCTTCAGTAGAAGTGGTTTGCTCTACTTCGCTGGTAGGCTCAACCTTTTTCTCTTGTTCGGGTTGCTCCAATTTGATAGCATTCTCCAATCGGTCAGAGATGATTTCGTTGATGTATGAGTTGATGGACTTCTTTACAAAGGTCGTGAACTGGTCAAACATGGCACATCCTGCTCGCAACTGTCCATCATAAACATTCTTAGCCAATAATCTCACTAATTCAGGTGATGGATTGGTGAACTCCTTTGCTATCACTTGCTTTAGTTCACTAGTATACTTCAATTCGCTCGCTGAACTCAAGATGTTATCCAGACTATAGTATGATTTGTGGAACTTCTTCAATTCTTCTATCTCAGCATCCGATATGTCTGCCATATCTATATCCAAGAAAGGCTTGGTGTCCATGATGTTCTTTTCCACCAAGTCAGTATAGAAGCGATACTTGATACCATTTGTAAGCAAACCGAACTTGGCCTTTGAAACATTGAAGTAGCGCAGCAACTGATTATCGTGAATATTGAGGTTCTCTTTCCAATGCTTGCACTCAATAAGAAGTATCGGCTGACCATCCTTTAGGATTGCATAGTCAATCTTTTCCCCTTTCTTCATGCCTATATCACAAACCATCTCTGGTACTACCTCTAATGGGTCGAATACGTCATATCCAAGGGCGTTGATGAATGGCATGATGAGAGCATTCTTCGTTGCCTCCTCAGTCTGTAGGCTATCCTTCAACTTGATAACGCGCTCTGATAGGTGCTTGATGCTGTCTTTAAAGTCCATAGTTTTTCATTTTTATTAATAAATAGTACATTGCACCCAACTATCAATCACGCCATGACGCAAAAAAGGCGTGATGCACCTTATCTGCGTATAGCTATGAGGTAGCGTAGGAAGGAAACCTCAGTCCGTCTTGCAAAGAATGCATCACGCTTAACGTGATTGCATTGCTATACAATAGACGGACCGAAATGTTCCAACGAACACCTCGTCACATATTATTCCGACTTTTTTATTTCCAACAAGTTTCCTACGCTTTTGGCTATACGCGAAATAATAGCGAATGCTTAATTATCCAATATGTCTTGTTACCCATACGATACATCCACAGGGGACGGTGGCGTGAGTAACAGTGCAAAATTACGATAAAGTTTTGAATAAAGTGTAAGGAACGGTGGAATTATTCTTAAAAATAATAAATCGCTTGTAGGTTATAAAAATATTGTCTAATTTTGCTGAAAGTCAATAAAAAATAGAAAGCTATGCCTGAGATATGTAGATTTTACGGAATCATCATTTATCTTTATTGGAAAGACCATAATCCACCTCATGTACACTTTCACTATGGAAACTATGAGTGCTCAATAAGTGTTATTGACAGAGTCGTAGATGGTCAAGCGCCAGCAAAGGTTATCGTTAAGGTTAATGAATGGATTGACCAAAACGAGGATGCTATTCTTGCTTTATGGGAGAAGGCACAGCGTGGAGAGAAGATTGAAAAACTTGAACCTCTTAAATAATAGGAATATGTTGAGAGTTACTGACGTAGATTATATCAAAGGATATGAGTTGGCACTCACGTTCAATGATGGCAAGAAGAAGATTGTGGACCTGCAGCCTCACTTGACTGGTGAGGTCTTTGGCGAATTGTTGGACAAGAAGAAATTTATCCAATATGCACTGACACCCGTCACAATCGAATGGGCCAATGGTGCTGACCTTGCGCCTGAATTCTTGTATGAGATAGGTGCCGAGGCGTAAGTGAACGCCTACACTCCATTGCATACATCTCCCCACTCTCACTCCGAGGGTGGGGATTTTTATGTCATTGAAAATTATTTGTAATTTTCTTTTTGGAAAACTTTTCCAATTTCTCAAATTTGCACTTATCACATAATCAGCCTTGTATACATTAGAAATGGGAAACTTTTTAGAAATCACAATATTTTTTGTGTTATTTTTTGCAATATGGAGGCTTTGCGGTACTTTTGCGGCCCTCTTACAAAAAAGTCTTCTCCTAAATGGGAAGCCTTGGGGTAAAGAGAGTTTATTTATTTCATTTATTATTTTTGTTGAATGATAAAAGTAGAATTTAACGTAGGAGATCTCGAAGTGATAGTGAACCGTGCAATATGCGAGGCTCTTACCAGCAACGACTATTTGAGTGATAAGGACAATGGTCTGTTTAACAAGGTGTGTTATGAGACTATTAAACGGAATTGGACAAGGAGCAAAGAGCAATTAGAAGAGTTCTATTTGCGCTGCATCCAAGGGGCTTATAGTGTTGCAGGGGGAGTTCTCAACGAGTCAAGGTATTGCGCTAATTGGGGAAAGATTAAGGATGGTGATAAGTATTCTTTTGTATTGCCTGATTATGTTTGTGTGGAAGATAATTCGCTTGAGGAGTCAGAGTTTCTGAAAACGATGCTTCCGATACTTTGGCATATATTATATAGAGTTGACTTTGGACACGATATAGTGAAACAGCTGCATATACGTGCTCTTTGTTTTCAGATAAAGAAAATGTTTATGATGTCAAAGGAGAGTCAAACTTTTTTTCGAGAGCTAAATGCAGCATTCCAAATGCGACGAAAAAAGATTGAGGTATCTCATGTTTGGTATATGTGTAATGAAGTGATTGTATCTCTCTGCGCAATGAGAAATTTAATAAGTCTTAGCAGGAAAAAGTCGAAATTCGTCCCTCTCGTCCAAAAGGTGTATAATGATGAGAAGCAGCATGTTGCACAAAAGTCGAAAGAAGAACTCGTGAAGCAAGCTATTCTATCTATGTTTGAGAAGACATACAAACAGAGTGATGAATTTATATTTAGCGAGCAATATCAATGGCGTGCAATTTACCACGTATTGAAGAAGGAGGAATTGATAGATAAAAATCAATGTGAATTCGTTGAATGGATTAATTCATTTGATTGTAAGTTTCGAGTGCCTTGCACCTGCGATTCGTTGAAAAAGAAGAAAGGAGTCGAATACGATAACGAAGAATTCTGTTGGAAAGTAATCGGTCCTGGTAAAGGAGGGAATAAAATGTGTAAGCTTTTGAACAAAATGAATCATTATTTTCAGAATGAATTGAAGCTTTTGGGCTTGTAATTTTTAGATTGACATCTTGTCATAGTTCTTGTCAGTGACAAAGTGTGCTCCAAGTGTGCACCTACTGTTCACCAAGTGTGCACCAAGTGTGCACCGACTGACAAACCATTCCCCTACTGTGCTCCAAGCCATGTGTGCCACGAATTTAAGGTTCGTGGCATTTTTTTTGCCCATATGTTTGCGGCTTAGCTTTATGGGTGTCAAAGTGACCGAAATAGAGACTAAGCTAGCTAAACGATAATGGCCATTTACATTTAGCTTTGGTGATTAATAATTAATGTTTAACGTCTTAAATTTGAAGAAGATGACAAAACGTACAAATTTCGCAGATGAGTATCCACTGAACAAGGGTGACCTTGCGATGATGTACTCGCCGAACGTGTGTAGGAAGTCTGCACTGAGATTGCTGAACGCTTACATTCACAGAGCACGTGGGCTGTTGCCCGCGCTCGAAGAGGTAGGGTATTCGCATAGTGCAAGGCACTTTACAAGGAGGCAGCTGGAGCTGGTGTTGGAGTACTTAGGCGAACCGCTGTAAACGACGAAAAATGTAGGCCTGCTCCTTGGGAAAAGTCCAAAGGTTTTTTCTTTAGTCTAGGTCTAGAATTTTCGAACCTAAGCTGTGGCGAAAGTGACATAAGTGACGCGTCGGTGACGCTTTCGCTGACAGCCAACCCTCTCGCAAGTGATTGATTCACTTGATTAAGCAAGTGCTTTATACTACTTAAGTGACAATAATAAACCAATAATAATATTTATACAACAATTATGGATAAGACCATAAACCAAGAGCAATGCACCTCGATAGAGGGAGCTTTGCAGAAGGAGATTGGAAATGCTGACATTGTCAGCGCAGTGAATAACCCAGTAACTACGGAGAAGACGAAGGAGGAATACCGATTCCGTCGAGGACGGCTTACGCGGGACTATCTGGATAAGTTCAGATACTTATTCGAGGTGGAGGAGCAGCCGAGCAAGGTGGATGACATGGAGGTGACTGACGTCGGATATCCTAAGGCATTGCCAGCGGAGTTCTATGATATGTTACCTACGTTTCTGAAGGCTCTTCCCTTGGAGCATACGGACAATCCTCACCTGCGCGATGCGGTGCTCTTGGGTATGTGGCCAGTGGTAGCTACGATGATGCCTTACCTTGAGGTGAAGCATGACAATGGTGAGCGCACGTGTGCTATATATGTGTTCGTTGCAGGTCCGCCTACGGCTGGTAAGAGTAGCGTTACGGGTAGTCAGGATATATTGGAACTGATAAACGCTGAGCTGCTGGCTGTGAGGGAGGAGGAATTGCGCAAGTATAACATCAAGCATAGGGCTTACGAAATCAAGCGCAAGGCGATTGAGAACGATGGTAAGAAGAAGTCACAGGAGGAGGTGGAACAGGAGCTGATGGCCTTGGTAGAACCTATACAGCCATTGCTTCCTTACCTGTTCGTCGCTCCTCGAACAACGGAGGCAAGGTTCCTGCACGACCTCAAAGAGGCTCGCGGGCTGAACATGCTGCTGGTGCTTTCTGAGGTGGCTGTGCTGCTCAACTCCAACAAGCGTGAGCATGGCAACTATGTGGAGGAGCTTCTCGATATCTACGATCATAAGAGGATTGAGAAGCGCTTGCGCACGAACAACGAAGAGATTTGCATCGAGCGTCCCTCGCTCTCGGCCATCTTCACCGGAGTGCCCGAGCAGTTGAGCAAGTTCTTCTCATCGTTCCCCAACGGTATGGAGAGCCGTGTGTCGGCGATGCTGCTCGTCAAGGATTCCGATTATAAACCCGAGGATACTGCCGAGTACGAGAAACATCAGGCACTCATCAAGCGGCTGCAAGAGGTGGCCTACGCGGTATACATGTGGCTGAGACAAGTGTGTGATGGGACGACTAAGTTTGTGCTCGACATCAACGAGAAGGATATGGAGCACATCGACACCTTCTTCGCATCCAAGGAGGAGCTCGTGGCTGGTGCCTACATGAGTAATAATGCCAAGTCGTTGGTGCGTCGTAAGAAGTTGGACTTCAAACGCATAACAGCCATGTTGGAGGTGCTGTTGAGATACGAAGAGTTGGGGTCGTGGGATGACGTGTTTGCCTCACATACGATAGTACCCTCACGCAAGACGATAAACCTCGCGCTCTATTACACCAATCACCTTATTGACCACTCGCTGTATGTTCAAAGCCGCTACGGTAGCCTGCGACACAAGGAGGAGGAGCCGCAGAAGCAGCTCGAAAGAAACGAACTATTAGGCATGCTGGACAAGACCTTCCTCACCTCGGAGGCGAAGGCACTGCTCGAGCACAATGGCGACACCAACCCCTACCGTACCATACGTGCATGGCGAGAGGGATGCTTCATCGAACCAGTGGGGAAGGCTGGCAAGGTGAGCACCTACCGCAAGCTCAGTCCGTCGGAACAGAACAAGCGACTGAAATTGTCAGTTAAGGCAAAAAACAAACAGCAACGTGCTGGTAACAAGCGCGATAAGCGTAAGTGACGTGTCACCCCATCCGTCACTATGCGTCACTCAACAGGTGTCATCAGTGGCGGATGGGATATTATTGATGATTTATAGTTTAATGATTATGAGAGAGTTATACAAGTTTACCTTAGCCCATTATCGGGACATCAAGTGTCACAACTGGAACCGCACATGCCCCAACTGTGGGAAGCGAGAGTTTTCACCCTATATCAATATCCTCACAGGGGAACCGCTCGATGATAAACGATGTGGCCGTTGTAACCGAGAGACGAACTGTGGGTATCATTACTCGCCGAAAGATTGGTTCGAAGACATCGACCCGAGCGTCGTGAGTGGTTGCCCAAGGAGGAGTACATCGCTCGCAAGCGCCAAGAACGCCGGGAGGCTGAGGAGGCCAAGCGGATGTATCTACAACGTGAAGCTGAGCGCATGGCACGCAAGTTTGCCCCCCTCAGTAGTGAGCAACACCCCGATGCACAGGCCTACATGGACCGCATGGATGAGCTGTGTGAGCAGTCGCAGTCGACCGACAATACCTTGGCACGATGGCTGTGTACGATGTTTCCTACGGATAAGGTGGATGAGGTGCTCCGACTATACCGCACGGGTAGCACACCGGATGGGTGGATAGTGTATTGGCAGATTGACCTTCACCATCGAGCGCGCACGGGCAAGATGATGGCGTATGGGCCTGATGGGCATCGGTTGAAGGGAAGCGGTCCGTCGTTCAACTGGGTACATGCCAAAGAGGGCATAGAACAATTGGCCGACCAATGCCTCTTCGGTGAACATCGCCTCATGGAATGGGAGGATACCGTCGCCCTCGTAGAGAGTGAGAAGACGGCAATCTACATGAGCCTCAGATATCCCAACATACTATGGCTCGCTACGGGTGGCAAGCAAAACTTCAAGCCTGAGGTGCTATGGCCACTATGCGGAAGAGAGGTGTATGTATTGCCCGATGCCGATGCCTTGGATGAGTGGATGGCGAAGGTCGAAGTACTGAATCGTGAGCATGGATATAGGTTCATCATCCACGAAGACTATGTCAGGCTATGCACTACTGAGGCTATTGCACGAAAAATGGATATTGCGGACATGGCTTTAGAGGGAAGAGGGTTTAGGGTTTAGAGTTTAGAGTTTAGAGTTTAGAGTTTAGTGTAATGCAATCAACTTAAAAAGAGGCATCGCCTGCGGCGGTGCCTCTGATTTGTCTGTTTCATAATGCCTAAGCAAGTTTTAGGGTTATGCAGCTAAAGCTCCAACCGATTACATATCTTCTATAGATAGTCCTCTGTAAATGATTTCGTACCCGTTAAAAGAGCCGACGGATTTGAAGAACAATTCAGACTTGCCCTTCAGAATGTTTTCATCGAAGTTTTTCGCTTGTCGTTTTACCTCGATAAATTCAATTTTGTTATCCAACTCATCCTCGGCAACTATGTCTATCTCGTTTTCGCCTTTTCGGTCGTGCCAATATCCAAGGCGAGTGTATGCTCCTGATTCTTTCAGCACCTCATAGAAGTAGCTTTCAAGTGACTTTCCGCTGACTGTCATAAAGTCACGCTCTGCTATCGCTCTCAATCTATCATTACCGCCAGCCTCTATGATGTGAGTGTATTTGTAGATAAAGCGGAACCAGAATTTCAAGAACTGGTCATTGATGGCATAATGCACATTCTTATTGCTTGACTTCTCATACATAGGTTGCATCTTACTTATCAAGCCATACTCTTCACTTAGATTTTTCAGATAACCTGACAACTCTTTTATATTGAGAGTGCTCTCCAGCTCTGAACGTGTATTCTTACCTTGAGCTATAAGCGTCAGTATCGAGAAATAGATGCTGTAGTCTTTGCCAAACTCATCGACCAGCATATTCTTACCCTCGGACAGGAAATAGGAATCCCGTTCAAAGAACATATCCAGCATCTTCTTCTCGGTAAACTTTTTCCTATCGACAAACAACTCTACATATTTTGCCACTCCACCTGTCAACGTATAAAGAGCTAACAGATCGGACTTCTTGTAGCCAGGACAATACTCAGACATGATTTCCTTCAAGACTGAGGGACTGAAAGGACGGACGTGCATCGTATCTGTCTGCCTACCAAATAGCGGTTGCTTCTTATCCTTGAATATCTTATTCATCAGGGTATTCACAGAACCCGCCACAATCAAGTTGATGTGAGCCTTGTTCTTATAACTATCCCAAATATTCTGCATGTCAGAATATATAGATGGATTTACCCTATAGAAATCCTGAAACTCATCAATAAAGAGGTTGATATGCTGAGTTTGCGACAATTCCATAATGAATTTGAATACGGCAGCAAAAGACATCCCCTTGCTATCAAGCATGGGCACGTTGAGTTTGGTGCGAATCTCGTCTGCGAATATATCGCACAGATCAGCCTCGGCCTTGCGAGCGACAAAGAAGTAAAGCATGGTCCTGCCTTCATAAAACTTCTTGACCATCTCAGTTTTACCAATACGGCGTCTTCCTGTAATAATGGTAAATTGGGCCACTTCATGAGAAAGCTCTTCTATTTCGCTAAGCTTCTTAAACTCCTGTTCTCTATCAAAAAATCTCATATCGATGAATTTTATCGTAACACTCATTACCGTAACAACGATTACGATACCGCAAAAATACAAATAAAATTATCATTCGTGCAATAAATTGATTGTTTTTATAGATTTTGTAGAGAATTATTATCTTTTTCGATTAATTTTCTTTCCCCACCCCCTCCGTAGCGCCTCATTTGGAGAATGAAATTTTTGGGAATGTAGTAACTTCGCGTCAGAAAAGGTTGAGGGTTGAGAGTTGAGGGTTGAGCGAACTATCCGGAGGCAAGGTCAACGTCAGCGTTAACGTCAACGTTTTCAAGAAACAAATGTTTAACCCCTAAAAAAGTAAAAGATTATGGCAATTTCTTATGCTATCAAGAGAGTGAAGAACCCTGGTAAGAATGCGGTAGAGGGCGTGAAGTACTATCACGCGGCGGCTATCAAGGCGGGTGAGTACGACTTTGAGGAGATGATGACTGACATCAGCCACTCGACCACGGTGACCGAGGCAGATGCTATGGCAGTGCTCCGCTCGATGAAGAACCACATCATCAAGGCGCTGCTCGCTGGTCAGGTGGTGGTGCTTCAGGACATCGGCCGCTTCCAGGTAACCCTGCAGGGTAAGTGTTACTCACAGGATGCTATGGCGGCATCGGACTTCTCACCTTCGGCACAGATCACGGGTCACAAGATCATCTTCCGTCCCGAGGTGAAGCTCAAGCAGTCTGTAGCGGCAGGTATCTCACTCAAGCGCGTGACCACTGAGGCGGCGTAAGCTGTAGGTTCGCGACCAATGAGAAAGGCGGTTGGATATACATCCTGCCGCCTTTTTTGTATGCCCCTCGTAAACAATAAATCCTCGATAATCTATTGATTGCCGAGGATCTTTGGGTGACTAGTGGGATTCGAACCCACGACATTCAGAACCACAATCTGACGCTCTAACCGACTGAACTATAGTCACCATGTTAGTGCTCCTTGTCGAAAGCGGTGCAAAGGTACGCATTATTTTTGAATGTGCAAAAGATTTGGAGTTTTTTTTGCATTTTAATGCGATATTTTCTTCTTTTTGCCCGAAAAAGGTGAGTGCAAGGGGTGTGTTGACCGCTTTTACGCGGAAATTCGTTCACGCGCGAATGATTTAGTTTTCACGCAGACGCCGCAGACTTACGCAGATGGTTGCATAGCTATCGCTCGCAACTTGTCGGCTATTAGCCGAGTGTATACGTCCCGGAGGGAACGCACAAGCGAAGCAAGTGCGTGAGACCAAAATTAGTGAGAGTATCGAGATGGGAATTAGAAATTATTTACCACACGATTTATGCCATGCATAATATCGGTAACATTGAAGTTGATAAGCAAGCCAAGGCGCTTATCCATAAGCTTGAGATAGGTGAGCAATTGTTTATGGTGCACAGGCTTGAGTTTCTCCACAGATTTAAGTTCTACGATGAGCTGATTATCAACAAGGAGATCAAGACGAAGACCTTCACCAATATTCACCCCCTTGTAGCTCATAGCCACCTCCACTTGAGATTGTACGGGAATGCCTGCGAGGGTAAGCTCATGGATGAGTGCCTTCTCATAGGCTGCTTCGAGTAAGCCTGGGCCAAGGGTTTTATAAACCTCCATGGCACAACCAATAACCTTATATGAGAGGTCGTTTAATGTATTCATCTTTAATGATATTATTCACTTCGCAAATGTAGTAAATAAAATCGTCTTATCCTCACATGCGATAGCTTTTTATGCGGAATTTCGTTCACGCGTGAATGATTTAGATTTCACGCAGATGGCGCAGACTTACGCAGAAGCATACATTGCTATCGCTCGTATGTAGCCGTCCGGATGGCAAGCACAAGCGAAGCATTTGCGCAATTCTGCGTTTTCAGCGCAGTCTGCGTGAGACCTAATTTTCAGCGAGAGTGGTTTGTGTCAATTCTTCGTGAGACTAAGAGGGTGCTTACATCGCGGATTTTTTTTGTTTCACGCAGATGGCGCAGACTTACGCAGAAGCATACATTGCTATCGCTCGTATGTAGCCGTCCGGATGGCAAGCACAAGCGAAGCATGTGCGCAATTCTGCGTTTTCAGCGCAGTCTGCGTGAGACCAAATTTCCAGCGAGAGTGGTTTGTGTCAATTCTGCGTGAGACAAAAAAACAGTGAGGGTAACAGGATAGGGGATAGCTTTTAGCGATGATTCTCTATTAGCTCGCGTTCGGAAGCGATGGCTCGCTGCATGCGTGACTGAGCATCGGGGGTAAGGTCAGACGGGATGGTGTCGGAGGGGATGATGCGGAAGTCGGCACTGCGGCTGAGGGCTGCACGCTCTGTCCACACAAAGTCATAGTCGAGGGATCTGAGGCGGGTGGTAGTGCCTATCTTCTCGAGGGTGAGCTCTACGCACATGCCTACATCGCCATGGGCAATGCTCATGTTTGACACATAGTTGCCGAGTGAGTATACCACGGCATGTCGGGTGGGGTAGTCGGTATGAGGTATCAGCTCGATGGGTTGCACTACGTGGGGATGGCTGCCGATGACATGGTCGACGCCTTGGTCGATGAGCCATCGGGCCAAAGAGCGCTGCTCTGCATTGGGGTGGCGCTGGTACTCATCGCCCCAGTGCACGTAGGCTATGATGACATCTGGCTTCATAGTGCGGGCTTGGCGGATGTCGGCCTCGAGCTCTTCACGACTGAGGCTATTGACGATATTGGGTGGTGTGGTGGCGATGCCATTGGTGCCGTATGTGGCGCAGAGGAGGGCTATGCGGAGGCCGTTCTTCTCGATGAGGAGTGGGTAGCGCTGGGTGCGGTCGGCTGCATCGCGGTAGGTGCCCATGGCAACGAGTCCGGTGCTATCGATAAGGGTGAGGGTACGCTCGAGTCCGCGGCGGTGGCGGTCGAGGCTGTGATTGTTGGCCGTAGCGAGGATGTCAAACCCTACGTCACGCAGGATATAGAGGTATTGGTCGGGGGAGCTGAACGCTGGGTAGCCGCGGTAGGGAGGACCTCCAAGTGTAACCTCGAGATTGCCAATGGCGATATCGGCCTGTGAGATGCGCTCTCTGACCAACGAGAAGCAGTGACGGTAGTCGTAGCATCCGTCGGCACGGTGGGCGGCATCAATCTGTGCCTGGTGTTGCATGAGATCGCCTACGAAGAGCAGCTTGACTTGGTGGGCGGCATCGGAGGGCTGGGGAGTGCCTGTAGCCCCATATACGCGGGATATGGGGGATAAAAGCAGCTGTATGATGCAGATGAGTAGGCTCGTCCGTATGCTCGTTTTCATGCAATGAGTTGTGTAGATAAACTATTTTCGTTCGGTAAAAGTACATATTTTATTTGAGTCGTGCAAATCGAGTAGGGGGGGGTATGCGGCATGGGGTGGGCAAGTGGTGAAAGTTGTGTTGTATAACATAAAAAGTGATGGTGATTTTTGATGTCTGCTCTGTTGCTTTTTTTGTTTTAAAAACATAGTTTTGCAGAAGTAACCATTAATAACCCTACGACCATGAAAAAAATGTGTTTCCTTTTCGTGATTGTTGCCCTATCAGCATGTGGCAACAAGGGTGAGCAGACGGGTCAGTCTCCACAGTCAATTACAGTGAAAATGTCGATTGTCGACAAGGGTGCATCGAGGTGGTATCATAGTCTCTTCTGGGATGTGGAGACCAATGCTCTGGCTACGAGGAATAGGGCGGAGGTCGATATTGATGCTACGCAGGAGCGTTACACACAGCCCTTGGCCTTGAGCCTATGTCTGAAGGAACCTGTGACTGAGGCTCCCGAGGGTGAGGAGGTACAGATTGCCTTCAAGCCTGCTGTGTATACAGAGTTGCATCGTGACTCGATGCTGACGACCTATAAGCGTAGGTATACGGCGCATGTCAATGATGAGGCAAGCTTGTCGACGGTGTGGTATGCTGAGTATCTCAATGGTGAGCGTTGCAGTGCTGAGCATATCGAGTTCTTTGTGACGGGCGATACGGTGTATTCGCTCAACTATCCTGATATATGGGGATTCACTCCTGAGGGGCTCTCATTCTGCTTCGCTGATAAGAATGTGAAGGAGGTGTCGGCAAACTACCGCGTGTATTACGATGTGTATGCCATCAAGCGCATCGGTATGCGTGCCGATAACTGGGCTTGGGTATGTCGACTGGCTTCGGAGGAGATGCCGCTACAGGTAGATAAGGCTGGTAACTATACGCTGCCTAAGGTGAGGGCGTTGAGCCTAAGTAAATCTGATCGTGAGGCGATGGAGGCCATGCGCGATGAGGCTATACAGGGCTGGGAGGAGTTTATGGGTATCAGCATGGGAGAGGCTCCCTACATCTATGACTTTGATAGCTACATGGTGACACTCAATGTGAAGTACAATGATGGTACGGAGCGTGACTATACGCATCTGGCTACAGCGATGTATCTCGAGCCATAGGGTAGTGATGTGAGGTAAATAACGTGAGTTCGATATAAAACAATTTGCCAGGATTCTCCTCCTAGGGTAGGAGGAGTACCCTCGTAGAGGGGGAAGTGGTACGATTATTTGCAAGAAAATACCCCCTCCGCTTCACTTCGTTACGCTCGTCCCCCTACATTAAGGGGACAATCTCTAAAGAAATCCTTATATCGAACTCACGTTAAATAATAGAGGCGGCGGACTGGGTCCGTCGCCTCTCTCTCTATTATGAGCTGTACGAGTGTGTCGTATTACTTGTATATGGCCTTGGTGCCAGCAAGCAGGGTGTTCATCATGAGCGATACGATAGTCATGGGACCTACGCCGCCCGGCACAGGGGTGATGTATGAGCACTTGGGGGCTACCTCGTCGAACTTGACGTCGCCAGTGAGCTTGAAGCCACTCTTGCGGGTAGCATCGGGCACACGGGTGGTACCTACATCGATGACTACGGCACCCTCCTTGACCATGTCGGCAGTGACGAAATTGGGCTGACCCATAGCGGCGATGAGGATGTCGGCCTCGCGGCACTCCTTAACCAAATCCTTAGAACGGCTGTGGCATACGGTCACAGTGGCGTCGCCAGGGTAGGCCTTCTGCATCATGAGGGTAGCCATGGGCTTGCCCACGATGTTGCTACGGCCGAGGATGACGCATTTCTTACCCGAGGTCTCGATATTGTAGCGCTTGAGGAGCTGCAGGATACCGTTGGGGGTAGCTGACACGAAGCAGGGCAGACCGATAGAGAGGCGACCCACGTTGATGGGGTGGAACCCGTCGACATCCTTGCGGTAGTCGATGGCCTCGATGATGCGCTGCTCGTTGATGTGGCGAGGCAGGGGGAGCTGTACGATAAATCCGTCGACATCGGCATCTTGATTAAGTCTGTCGATCTCGGCGAGCAAGGTGTCCTCAGTAACATCGCTCTCAAAGCGGATGAGCGATGAGGTGAAGCCGCATACTTCGCATGCCTTCACCTTATTGGCTACATAGGTCTCGCTGCCTCCGTCGTGGCCTACGAGGATGGCTGCCAGGTGGGGACGCTTTTCTCCACGGGCTACACGCTCAGCTACTTCGGCTGCAATCTCTTGCTTGATTTGCTCCGATATGGCTTTTCCGTCGATTAAATTCATATTTTATTTCTTGGTGAAGTTAAAGGTAATTAAAGGGAGATATCGCTTCGCTCTTGGGGAGATAAATGCCGATAGTTTAGTACACCGTGTACAAGTCATTTGGCCTTTATCTCCATTTATCTCCTTGATACTTATCTTCTAAACTTAGGCATACCCATCTTGCCCATGGGCATATTGGCTACGTTCTTCATCATCTTACGAGTCTGCTCGAACTGCTTGAGCAGGCGGTTTACCTCCTGGATATTGGTACCGCTACCCTTGGCAATACGCTGACGGCGGCTAGCATTGATAGCATCGGGGTGGCTGCGCTCATAGGGAGTCATTGAGTAGATGATGGCCTCTACGCTCTTGAAGGCATTGTCGTCGATATCGAGATCCTTGATCTGCTTACCTATACCGGGGATCATGCCCATGAGCTCCTTGATGTTACCCATCTTCTTGATCTGAGCAATCTGAGTGAGGAAGTCGTTGAAGTCAAACTGGTTGCGAGCGAGCTTCTTAGAGAGCTTCTTAGCCTCTTCTTCGTCAAACTGCTCCTGAGCACGCTCAACGAGTGATACGATGTCACCCATGCCGAGGATACGGTCGGCCATACGTGAGGGGTGGAATACGTCGAGAGCTTCGAGCTTCTCACCTGTACCGACGAACATGATAGGCTTGCTCACTACGGTACGGATAGAGAGGGCTGCACCACCACGGGTGTCACCATCGAGCTTGGTGAGTACTACACCGTCAAAGTCGAGACGGTCGTTGAACTCCTTAGCCGTGTTGACTGCATCCTGACCGGTCATTGAGTCTACAACGAAGAGGATCTGATCGGGAGTAACAGCCTCCTTGATAGCGGCGATCTCCTGCATCATCTGCTCATCTACGGCAAGACGACCTGCAGTATCGACGATAACGACGTCGTAGTTCTTTGCCTTAGCCTCCTTGATAGCATTCTGAGCGATCTCGATGGGGTTCTTGTTGCCCTCTTCCTTGTATACGGGCACATCAATCTGCTCACCCAATACTGCGAGCTGGTCTATAGCTGCGGGGCGGTATACGTCACAGGCTGCGAGCAAGGGACGGCGGTGCTTCTTGTTCTTGAGCATCAGCGCGAGCTTACCTGACATGGTGGTCTTACCAGAACCCTGCAGACCGCTCATGAGGATTACCGAGGGACGACCCTTGAGCTGCAACTCTACAGCGTCGCCACCCATGAGGGTTGTGAGCTCATCGTGTACAATCTTTACCATCAACTGGCTGGGCTGTACAGAGGTGAGCACATCCTGGCCCAAAGCCTTCTCCTTCACGGTGTCGGTGAAGGTCTTGGCTACCTTATAGTTGACGTCGGCATCGAGCAATGCCTTACGTACGTCTTTGAGTGTCTCTGCAACGTTTACTTCGGTGATCTTACCTTCACCCTTCAGTATCTTAAATGACCTTTCAAGTCTTTCACTTAGGTTTTCAAACATAGTAGTTTTGCTATTATTCTTAAATTAAGCCGCAAAGGTACAAAATATTCGTCGAATAGAGAAATTTAGAATCTGAAAAAAGCAGAGGAGGTATTAGCGAATACCTCCTCTTGTACTATGACGTTTGCTCAAGTAACTTATCGTCCACTCTGGGTGACGAGACGGCGTACTTGGCGGTTGAAGTCATTGGCCTCGAGCAACTCTTCGAGAGTGATGTGCATACGGTATCGCCAGTAGTTGAAGGGGTTGGCAGGTACGTTGATGCGTTCAGAGTTGAAGTCGGCGTGACGCAGATGTTCGTCGATGGCCATCCAGTCCTGTAGGGGGAGGATGGTGAGCATCGCGGGTGAGTCGAGGTGTTGGCGTACGATGGTCTCACATACCCACGCCTCACAATCTATGGGTGCCTTACCACGCTGAGAGAGCATCTCATTCCAATAGCGCTGGGTGAGCTGGAAATCTTCTTGCCACCATCCGCGTATGCCGCTCATATCGTGGGTCGAGGTGGTGCATACAGAGTAGTAGGGGTAGTTGGCAGGATTGTCGAAGCTACATCCGTAGGCCTTGGGCATGCGCTGTATCTCGAGCGAGAGGATGCGTAGCTCATCCATCACGGCAGGTACGCAAGCGGGTATCATGCCGAGGTCTTCGCCGCAGACGAGCATCTCGGTGCTGTCGATGAGGGCGGGCAGCTTCTTCATCGCTTCGCCATACCAGAAGTCGTTATGACGATGGTAGTAGAAGTGGTCGTGAAGGGCATAGAAGGCCTTGCGCTCATTCTCGGGAAGTGCCTTGAATGACTCTGTCTCAAATCCATTGATGCGTGGATGATAGGTGTCTGGCTGGTATGGGTCCTCGACGAAGAGTACGTCGGTCTCACAATCCTTGGTAAAAGGCATAGCATAGCGCTCCTTGTAGAAGTTGATACCATATGAGGTGATCTCTTCTATGGTAAGAGGCATAGCTGGGCTAAAGTGTCCTAACAATCCGCTCTTGGTGGTGCAGGGTATCTCCCAGATGCGGAAGAAGCCGAGCAGATGGTCTATGCGGTAGGCATCGAAGTAGTCGGCCATCTTGGTGAAGCGGCGTGCAAACCAGTGGTAGCGCTCGGCAGCCATAGCTTGCCAGTTGTAGGTGGGGAAGCCCCAGTTTTGTCCGTCGCGGGCAAATGCATCAGGGGGAGCACCTGCCTGGCTCTCAAGGCTGAAGAGTGCGGGGTTACACCATGCTTCTACGCTGGTACGGCTGATGCCGATGGGGATGTCACCCTTGAGTACTACGCCATGCTGATGGGCATAGTCGGCTGCACGCTTGAGCTGTTGGTGCAGGTGGTATTGGATGAATAGATAGAGTGGACCCTCTGCCTCGGCAAGCTCTTCGCGATATACAGCATCGTCTCCCCACTGGGTATAGTCAGGAGTACCATACTTGTCGCGCAGGTAGCAGTATGCAGCATAGGGGCGTAGCCATGACTCGTTCTCTTTGTAGAACTGTCGGTATGAAGGGGATGCCAGTGTCTGCTCGCCCTCTTGTGCGAAGATACGGCGTAGGTAGTCCCACTTAGCAGTGATGACGGCGTCATAGTCTACCTGAGGCAGTTTGTTGAGTGCCTTCTGCTGTTTGCGATACTCCTTCATTGCCTCCTTGTCGGCCAATACGCCGACCTCTTCGAGACGTATGTATGCGGGGTTGAGGGCAAAGCACGAAATGGCATTGTAGGGGTATGACTCATGCCAATTGCGATTCATCGTAGTGTCGTTCACGGGCAACAGTTGTAAGAAGCATTGTCCGGTCTTGGCAGCCCAGTCGACCATCAATGGAATATCTGAGAACTCTCCAATACCAAAGCTCTTCTGCGAACGCAGTGAGAATACGGGGATGGCGACACCTGCTCCGCGCCAATGTTCCTGCGGGTCTCGCAGGGTGTAGGTGCGCAGTACACGTAGGGTGATGTCGCTGTAGAGGTCGATATGGAGTTGACGGTTTTCACCAGGCTCCCATGATACCAACTGATTATTGGCGTCTGAGTTTTCCTCGAGAATGATGAACTTAAACTCACAATGCTCTGCCATCTCGTCCTTGTTTAGCCACAGCTGCCATTCTACACCATGAGGTTCCATGAGGCGTGCTCGAGTGGTATCCCAAGCTCCCAACGATTCGATGTTGCCACTCATCGCAAGCTTTTGTCCTTTGCGCAGAGTGGGAGCCTCGCAACAGATACATATACCTGCAGCTCCGTGTGGAGTGTGGCTGTGGGTGTTGTGTGCGAAGATGGCTTTGGTGAAAGCTGACGAGTAGAAGGGGGCAAGGGTAGAGCGGTCTATCCAACGGTCGCTGATGTGTACATGTCCGTGCAGTGTGTCGGGCAGCAGGTGATGACGCCATTCGGTGCGCTTCACAGTGCCGTTCTCTATCACTACGAAGGTGTATGGCGATGAGGCCTTATACTCCCCTTCGAGGGTGATGAACCAACGGCCTTGGCCATCGGTCTGCATGGCATGAGTAGATGCATTGTGTATATTATTTACATCGCAGAAGGCAAGATGGATATCTTCGCCCCAATGTGTATGGTAGTGTAGAGTGATAGTAAGTTTCATAACCTCTATAATTTAATCTTTTCTTTCTTAGGTCTAGACTCATTTTGCAGACGGTCTAAGGCTGTCACTACGTAAGTGTATTTCACATGTCCACCTTCATAGGTGAGGGGGAGGAAAGTCTGTGTAGTGAATCCTAAGATCTTGGTAGCATCCTCGAGGTCTATCTTTTCGCCCTTGACAAATCTGTATACGACATACTTTGTGGGGCGATTCATCTCGTTTCTGTATTTGGGCGCAGTCCAGCAGAGTACGGGGCCATCTTCGGTCCAGATGACACAGAGTCTCTTTACTTGTCTGGGTGCTTTGTTGTCGATGAAGGGATACTCGGGTTGTAGTGCCAACCAGCGGTGGTAGTCCTCAGTGAGTGCTGTAGCATAGCCTCCTGCATTGTCTGCTACGGCAGATGCAGGCCATTGGCAACTGCCACCGATGGTCTCATAGTTGCGCTGAAGTGCCATCTTGCGAGCTTGTTGGTGCTGTGTGGGGTTGGTAGCATCAGCAGCCTTGACGGTGCGCATTACATCTTGTCCGATATAGAGTGGACGTCCATTAGCATTCTTTGCCCACCAGTCTACTAAGGTCTCGTAGTCTGCAGCACTGTGACCAATCTCCCAATACACCTGGGGGATGGTGTAGTCGACCCATCCCTTGTCGATCCAAAGCAGGACGTCGGCATACAAATCATCGTAGTTTTGCAAGCCATTGGTGAGACTACCATTAGGATCGCTCTTCTGATTGCGGTAGATACCAAAAGGTGAGATACCGAATTTTACCCAAGGCTTGATGCCGCGTATCGTGTGGTGTAGCTGTTTGATAAGGAGGTTGACATTGTCACGACGCCAGTCATTCTTATCTGTAAAGCCTCGTGGGTCGGCGCGGAAGGCTTGCTCGTCATCAAACTCAAGTCCTGCCACGGGATAGGGGTAGAAGTAGTCGTCAATATGCAGACCATCAACATCGTAGCGCTTCACAATATCTGTCACGATGGTGCAGATGTAGTCACGATTGGCCTGTAGGGCAGGGTTGAAGATGAGCATACCATCATAGTGTACAAATCGTTCTGGATCTTTCTTATAGGGGTGCTTGAGCCCAAGGCTTTTAGTACCTTTGGTCTTGGCACGATAGGGGTTGATCCACGCATGCAGCTCCATACCTCTACGGTGACATTGCTCAATCATCCATTGTAGGGGATCCCAATAGGGCTCGGGAGCAACACCCTGCTCGCCAGTGAGGTAGCGGCTCCAAGGCTCATAGTATGAAAGGTACAGTGCATCGGCTTCGGGACGTACCTGGAAGATGATGGCATTGATGCCCGCACGCTGTAGTGCATCGAGCTGTGAAGAGAGTGTAGCCTGCATCTCTGATGTGGACATACCTATAAACTGTCCATTGACAGCTTGTATCCAAGCTCCGCGAAACTCGCGTTTGAGGGGCTCGCTCGCTTTGATAACACAAATGTTTGCTACGAGCGCCAACAATAATAGAGAAATGTATCGTTTCATCTTATAAATCTTAAATTTTGTTGCGAAGATACATAAAATAGCTACGCCGTACAAGAAAAAGATGCAGAAAAAAGAGCTGTATGAAACGATTTGCTGGCCTTACAAAATGAAGCGTCAAAGCCATGCAGAGCCTATTGCGACTGTAACCGGCAGGCAATACCAATTATCGGATGGTATAGCTTTGTAAATCCTTGAGGGTGCCGTTGAATACATTAAGATCTACATTGTTCTCGATGCCAGGTACTGTGCCATAGTCTGTGTGTTGCCAAAATTGCCAAGAGCCTTCGTAGCTAAGGGCATCTACATAGTAGTGGGCTATCCACAAGGGGTAAGGCGCAAACTCGGGTGTGTCGAGATAGCGGGTCTTGTATTTGTAAGAGGTGTAGATGATGGGTTTGACACCATAGTGCTGTTCCAGACGATTGAGGAATTTGATGAGATCTGCCTGTAACTTAACTTTATCATGAGGCTTGCGCTCGATGTCAAGTACGGGGGCGAGGTCGCCCCTCTCAAGTCTGACTTGAGAAATGAAGAAATCTGCCTGACGTATGGGGTCGGTATTTGGATTATAGAAGTGGTATGCTCCACGGATAAGACCTACTTCGCGCGAACGAGTGAAGTTCTCGGCAAATCTGCGGTCTTTGTAGTCACCACCTTCGGTCGCCTTCATAATGGCAAAGCGTATAGGTGGTTGCTGATTGTTTGTGGCGCTGACAGCATCCCAATCGATATATCCTTGGTGATGTGATACGTCAATGCCATGTACCTTGTAGTTTAGGGGCAAGCATACTCCATATCCCTTGTTACCATGACAGGGTTTCCAGCGATAGCTGTAGGGACGTATAAAGAAATAGTAGAAGAAGGCGAGCAATACGAAGACACCAATCAAGGTGAGTGTCCAGTGTATGATTCCCGATTCATTGATCCGCAGCCATGCCTTACGGCGTGCTTTACGTCGACGCGCCTTGCGTGCAGCCTCTTCCTTAGCTTTAGCTTTGGCGAGAGCTATACGTCGCTTATCACGCTCGCTGAGTGGCTTGCCCTTCTTGGTTGACTTGCTTGATTTTTTGCCAGTCTTCTTGGGCTTATCGCTCATGCGTATCGTAGTGGTGCGTACTGTGGATTTGGGAGATGCCATTCTTCTTTTTTTAATAAGTAAGGGCAGACAATGCCTGCCCTTACTCAATGTATATAATTAACAGCTCATTGTCGATGTGAGTTGTCAATCATCGATAATTAGAGGTCACCCAACTCGTAACGGAGTGTCATAGTGGGCTGGTCGCATACCTCGCGGGGGCCATAGTACTGGATGGGGCCGGGGAATACGTACTCTGTCTCGTTAGCCCATGCCTCACGCTTAGTAGCGAATGCCTGGAAGGGTGCGCCATCGAGCTTCACGAGAGCCTTCTTGATAACGGGCTTCATCTGACCGTGACGACGCTCCATGTTCATCATCATTGTGATAGGTATACCACCTGTCAGCCATTCCTCAGCAGGACGTGTGGTCTGACGGATTGAAGGCATGTAACCTGTCTTACCATCAGCGATGAGCAATGATGCTGCATAACCGAGTGAGTAGCAGTAGTCTGCATCGTAGTTAGAGGGAGCTGCGCAACGACCTTCGTAACCGAAGAAGTGGTGCTGAGCAGCGAACTTACCGTTGTACTTGCCCTCTTCCTTCCAAGCAGCGAGCTTGTTGCCTACCATCTCAGAGAGGAGCTTTTCGGTCTCGATGAGTGATACCTGTACGTTGCCGTGGGGGTCACGGTCGAGTGAGAGCTGACGAGCTACACCCTCGGGGAGGCTTGCGTATACCTTTGCGTTAGCCTCTGTGAGGTGGTCGATGATATACTGACGCTGGTTCTCATCTGCTACAGCTGCAAACTCAGCAGCGTTGTGAGCGAGGAAGTCGTTGAGCTCGCTGATGAGTGACTTGATCTCGGGGATAAACTCGATAAGACCCTCGGGGATGAGGACAGTACCGAAGTTGTTACCATTAGCAGCACGCTTAGCTACTACCTCAGCGATGTATGTTACTACGTCGTCGAGTGACATATTCTTAGCCTCTACCTCCTCAGAGATGATACAGATGTTGGGCTGTACCTGGAGAGCTACCTCAAGAGCGATGTGTGATGCTGAACGACCCATGAGCTTGATGAAGTGATAGTACTTACGTGCTGAGTCACAGTCACGCTCGATGTTACCTACTACCTCAGCGTATACCTTACAAGCGGTGTCAAAACCGAATGAAGTCTCGATCATCTCGTTCTTCAAGTCACCGTCGATGGTCTTGGGGCAACCGATAACCTGTACGCCTGCATTGATAGATGCATAGTACTCAGCGAGTACGCAAGCGTTGGTGTTAGAGTCGTCACCACCGATGATTACGAGGGCGCTGATGTTGAGCTTCTTGAGGATCTCGAGACCCTTGTCATACTGCTCCTTAGCCTCGAGCTTGGTACGACCAGAACCGATCATGTCGAAACCACCAGTATTGCGGTACTCGTCTACTACCTCAGCGGTGAGCTCGCGGTAGTTGTGCTTAACGAGGCCGTCGGGACCCATGAGGAAACCGAAGAGGCGGCTCTCGGGGTTGAGCATCTTAAGACCGTCGAAGAGACCAGAGATTACGTTGTGACCACCAGGAGCCTGACCACCTGAAAGGATTACACCTACGTTGATAGGCTTGCTCTCCATCTTCTCAGCGGGAACGAACTTCAACATAGGAGTACCGTAGGTGTTGGGGAACAACTCCTTGATAGCTTCCTGGTCAGCAACAGACTGAGTGGGAGCACCCTCTTCAATCTTAACTGCACTTCTCAATACTGTGGGCAACTTCGGCTGGTACGAAGATCTTGCCAATTGCAATGCGCTTTTTTTCATGTCGTGTAACTTATAATTAAAGTAAACAAAAATTCCATTCACTCTCCGCTTCATGTCTTTGTGGACACTCCACGGATATGATGACGCAAATTTTGCAAAAATCTGTGGAATAATCAAATTAAACTCCTTTTTTTCTACTTTGTTTGGCTTATTAATTTTTATTGACTACCTTTACCGAACAAAACGAAGGTGTGGATTGCAACCTACATTTAGCACTTGCGATTGCGCCGCGATTTTATAACTTTATAAAAAGCTAACGATTATGGCAAACAAAAGAGAATTGAAGAAGAGCATCAACTATGTAGTGGGTGACTTGTTTCAAGAGTGTATTGTACTCAAAGTGATAAAAAAGGCCGACAATGCCAAGGTGGATGAGGTGTTGACTGATATACTTGATGTTCAGAATGAGTTTTTGGCTCGTGCCAATCATGCAGAACCTGGCAATGTGAAGGGTCACTATCGTAAGCTGTACAGCGATTTTGGTGATGCTGTAGAGGCTATTATCGGTAAGATGCAAGCTATGTAATCATCGTAAATAAATAGTGAGAGAGGAGTCCTATGGGGCTCCTCTCTTATTTTTATAAAGTATGTTTTGAGGGTGTTTATAGTTCCTCTTCTACCTCAAAAAGTCTGTCTATAGTCTTTGTCTTCAGCCATGCTGCTTCCTCGGGGGTAAGGTCGGGAAGGAGTGTCTCGTAGACGCTCATGTTATAGCTGTCGATAAACATCTTTTCCTCATCGGTAAGGATCTCCTCTACGAGTGGAGTGGTGTCGATATAGGTGCAGGTCAGGGTCATGAATGCCAGCCAATCTCCATATTCGTTCACTTCGTCTTCGTAGCAGAGCAGCATGTTTTCGTGGCGGATGCCGTAGTATCCCTCGCAGTACATACCTGGCTCACATGATGTCACCATGCCTGGCATGATAGCTTGGTCATAGAGGTTCTGACGGAAGTCTTGCGGACCCTCATGTACGCACAGTACGTGACCTACGCCATGGCCAGTGCCGTGTCCGTAGTTGCGGTTATACTTCCATAGCGGCATGCGAGCCAATACGTCGAGGTTAGCGCCGCGTGTGCCTCTGGGGAATGATGCTAACGATAGTGCTATCATGCCCTGCAATACGCAGGTGTAGTCGGCTGCCTCGTCCTCTGTGAGGGGACCCAATGGTATGGTGCGGGTGATGTCGGTAGAGCCATCTACGTAGTGAGCGCCCGAGTCTAAGAGATACAGTCCGCGAGGCTCCAGCACGCTGCATTGCTCCGGTGTAGCCGAGTAGTGGGGTAGAGCGGCATTTTTTCCATATGCAGAGATGGGTGCAAAGCTCTCGTCGATATAGCCATCCATCTCTTTGCGTATGCTGATGAGCTTGTTTGCAGCATCTATCTCTGTGATACGCTCGCCACGTTCCATAGCTTGCTCGAGCCAACGGAAGAATCTTGTTTGAGCCACACCATCCTTGCGATAAGCACTACGGAATCCCTCTATCTCGGTAGCGTTCTTGAGTGCTTTCTCCAGTTTGACGGGTGAGGTCGCGTCCACTACGGCCTCGCCAAATCTTGCTTGTACTTGCTCGTACAAAGCATAGTTGAGCATACCGCCATCAATATAAATTGGTTTGTCGCAGTTCCACTCAGCGATGCTCTCCACGATGCTGCTATAGGGCGCAAGTGATACGCCATCTGCCTCGAGGGCTTTGCGTAGATCTTCGTTAAATTTACCCTCCTCGGCATACAGTACTGCGCTGTCGCTGCCGACCCACAGATAACTGATTATTACAGGTGTGTGAGCGATGTCACGGCTGCGTATATTGAGCATCCATGCAATCTCGTCGAGACTGCTGAGCAGTATTGAGCCACATCCCTTGCTCTCTATAGCTGTGCGTAACCAGTCGAGCTTGTCGGCACGTGAGCGACCTGTGTACTCCACGCCCAACTCGAATGCAGGCGCATCGGGCAGAGACGGACGGTCACTCCAGAGCGCGTCGATGAGGTCGGGGCAGCTCACCACCTTGATGCCTTTGGGTGCAAACAGACCCTGCATATGACGTACGGTTGCGAGCGGCATACATAGTCCGTCGAGTGCAACTGTGGTATTGTCATTCAACGTCTCTGCTAACCATTCGGGGTAGTCTACTGCTTCGGGTACGCGCAGCTTGTGGAGCTCTATGCCTGTGCCTTCGAGCTGTGCTGTGGCTTGTATGAAGTAGCGAGAGTCTGTCCACAGACCAGCATGGTCATGCGTCACTACTACCGTGCCATACGAACCGGTAAACCCTGATACAAACTTACGTGCCTGCCATCGTGCGGGCAGATATTCACTACTGTGAGGGTCGGTACCTGAGATGACGATAGCATCCCATCCCTGACTCTGCATCATCTGGCGTAGCGCTTTGATATTTTCGTTAGGTGTCATATTGGATAAAACTTTAGTCCTTGCAAATATAATTCTTTTAAATGGTATCGACAACTGTCCGGTGTGTTTTTTAGAGAATCACAGGCTCAGGTGGCTGAGAGTTCCCGTCAGTGCAGCCAGTACGATGCCATAGTTGGTGATGGGTACACCTTGCTGGCGGGCGCGTTCGATGCGGCTTAGTACGTGCTTGCGGTTAAACATGCAGGCACCGCAGTGGATGACCAGGTCGTATGGGGTGAGTTCCTCGGGATAGTCATTGCCGCTGACAATGTCGATGTGTAGTGTCTCGCCAAAGCGCTTGCGCAAGAGGCGAGGGAGTTTCACTCGGCCTATGTCTTCGTGTTGTGGCGTGTGGGTACAAGCCTCTGCGATGAGTATGCGCGATGAGGCTGTCAAGGTGTTCAGCGCCTTGGCTCCCTCGGTGAAGAGGTGTATGTCGCCCTTGTAGCGTGCGAAGAGTATGGAGAATGAGGTGAGCGCCGATGCCTCGGGCTTCAGTTTATATACCTCTGCGAAGGCTTGCGAGTCGGTGATGATAAGCCGCGGAGGTGTTGCCAATGCCTCCAGTGCTTGGGGCATACGGTCGGGGGTGCAACAGATGGGAGTACATCCACGATCTAAGAGTTCGCGTATGGTCTGTACCTGAGGTTGTATGAGTCGTCCCTTAGGTGCAGACTTGTCTTGAGGCATCACGAGGAGTACGCAGTCACCCGCCTGGCAAAGGCCTTCGGTGATGAGTCGCTCTTCTGTAGGGCGCAGGGCTACGATTCTCTGCATCAGGAGGTCTATACCTTCGCCTGTGAGTGCACTGATGGCTATGACCTCTCTTCCCAATTGCTTGCTGAGCGTAGCTTGTAGGCTGGGGTAGTCAGCGATGCGGTCGATGTGTGCCAAAGCCACCAATACGGGTATCTCCCTCACGCGACACTCCTCTATCAAGGTTCTCTCTGCGTTACACTCTTCATCCGTCAGTAGTATCACGGCGATGTCGGTCTTGTCGAGCACTTTGCCGATGCGTGCCACGCGCTCATTGCCGAGCAGGGTGTCGTCGTCAATACCAGGAGTGTCGATGATGATAGCTGCTCCCAGTCCGTTTATCTCTATGGCCTTCTGTACGGGGTCTGTCGTGGTGCCACGTGTGTCAGAGACGATAGACGTGTCTTGCCCCGTAATACGGTTGACAAGGGTAGACTTGCCTGCATTGCAGCGGCCGAGTATGGCGATATGTGTGCGTTCCATTGTGTTAGTGGATTATTGTTTTATTATAGGCCCTTTTCAGGTTCTTTGATTCTCCTCCTAAGGTAGGAGGAGTACCCTCGCAGAGGGGGAGGTGGTATATAATTATCTACATGGCTGGGGGCTTTAAAATCTAAAATCCCTCTTTCCCTCTACTATCTCTTGCAGTCGGCGGTGAGTGATCTCGCGTATCTTGTCCGAGGGGATCTCCTTCGTCAGTCGCTCTATCATCTCAGTGCCTGCGGCTTTCACCTCGGGCGAAGCATAGTCTTCGAGGTATTCGGCAAGGGTCATTAGTGCATTCGGAGCACAGCAGTTGCCTATCTGTCCGCTCTTGGCGAGTGACATGAATCGGTCTCCCGTGCGGCCTTCGCGGTAACATGCCGTGCAGAAGCTGGGAATATAGCCCAGTTCCAAGAGCCAGCCCACGATCTCATCCAATGTGCGATTGTCTGAGATGTCAAATTGTGCGGACTCTTCGGCATCTTCCGTGCCTTCGGCATAGCCACCCACACTCGTCTTCGATCCTCCACTGAGTTGCGATACACCCACATCGAGCACCAGTTCGCGCGAACGCTTTGACTCGCGTGTCGACACTATCATACCCGTGTAGGGTACTGCCAAGCGCAGCACTGCTACGATACGGCGAAATACCTCGTCTGTCACTGCATCGGGGAAATCCTCTGGGTTGATATCATCGGCAGGGCGTATGCGTGGCACACTGATCGTGTGTGGACCTACGCCGAAGCGAGCCTCCAGGTGTTCGGCATGCATGAGCATTCCCACTACGTCGTAGCGATAGTTCGAGAGACCGAATAGTGCGCCTATACCCACATCATCGATACCTCCCAGCATGGCGCGGTCCATCGCCTCGGTGTGGTATGCCCAGTCGCTCTTAGGTCCCGTAGGGTGTAGTCGCTCATAAGCAGCACGGTCATATGTCTCCTCAAAGAGTATGTAGGTGCCTATGCCAGCCTCCTTCAGTCGGCGATAGTTCTCCACCGTAGTGGCTGCTATGTTCACGTTCACTCGGCGTATCGCCCCATTCTTATGGCGTATGGAGTAGATCGTCTGGATAGACTCCAATACATATTCTATAGGACTCATCTTGGGGTGTTCGCCTGTCTCCAAGGCCAAGCGCTTGTGTCCCATGTCCTGCAGAGCGATAACCTCTCGGCGTATCTCCTCCTGTGTCAGTCGGCGACGCGGTATATGCTTGTTTTTCGCATGATAGGGGCAATATACGCAGCCATTCACGCAGTGGTTCGAGAGGTACAGAGGAGCAAACATCACGATGCGGTTGCCATAGATACGCTCCTTGAGTCGGCGAGCGATGGCATACATACGTTCCTCTATCTCCTTGTCGCGCACCTCTATGAGTACCGCCGCTTCGCGGTGCGAGATACCCTTGCCCTTTTCGGCCTTGTCGAGTATCTCCTCTATCAACGGTTTGTCGTCACGGTGCTCCCGAGCATACTCCAGCGTAGCACGTATCTCGCCATCGTGGATAAACTCCTCGGCACGTTCCGACTTTACATTATACATTATATCATCGTGTTGCATCTGTCACTTCCTAGCGTAGTGTATTATTCATCGGTAAAGATACATGTTTTCTTCGAATCTCACAAGCATGCGCTATGTTCTTTTATTGCATGTCTCAGAAGTTGTTTGGATATACGTCAATAGTGCAAACATTCCTTCATTGGGATTGTTAAAGATAGGCAAACTTATCTGTTCATATCTAAAAATGCTTTTACAATGGAAAAGAATCGATTGACCTCTGCCAACGGACGTCCTGTGGCCGATAACCAAAACTCACAGACAGCCGGGCAGCGCGGCCCTATCTTGTTGCAAGACCCTTGGCTGATAGAGAAACTTGCTCACTTCGACCGCGAGGTGATTCCTGAACGCCGCATGCATGCCAAGGGGGCGGGCGCTTACGGAACCTTCACCGTGACGCACGACATCACGCAGTATACCCGTGCAGCCATCTTCAGCGAGGTGGGCAAGCAGACCGAGTGTTTCGTGCGCTTCTCCACCGTGGCTGGCGAGCGCGGTGCAGCCGATGCCGAACGTGATATCCGTGGCTTTGCCATGAAGTTCTACACCGAGGAGGGAAACTGGGATCTCGTGGGTAACAATACTCCAGTATTCTTCTTGCGCGACCCGCTGAAGTTCCCCGACCTCAATCATGCCATCAAGCGCGACCCACGCACAGGTATGCGCAGCGCATCAAATAACTGGGACTTTTGGACACTGCTCCCCGAGGCGCTACATCAAGTGACCATTACCATGAGTCCGCGCGGCATCCCTCTCTCATACCGCCACATGCATGGCTTCGGCAGTCATACGTACAGTTTCTATAATAAGGACAACAAGCGCACTTGGGTGAAGTTTCACCTGCGTACCCTGCAAGGCATCAAGTGCCTTACAGATGAGGAGGCTGAAGCCATTATTGCCAAGGATCGTGAGTCACATCAGCGCGACCTCTACGAAAGCATCGAGCGCGGCGACTATCCCCGCTGGCTCTTCCAGGTACAGCTGATGACTGAGGAGCAAGCCATGAACTACTACATCAACCCCTTCGACCTTACAAAGGTGTGGCCTCACGGCGACTTCCCCTTGCACGATGTCGGTATCTTGGAGCTCAACCGCAACCCTGAGAACTACTTTGCCGAGGTAGAGCAGGCAGCCTTCAATCCCATCAATGTGGTAGAGGGCATAGGCTTCTCGCCCGATAAGATGCTACAGGGTCGTCTCTTCTCCTATGGCGATGCACAGCGCTATCGCTTGGGTGTCAATCTGGAGCAGATACCTGTTAACCGTCCGCGCTGCCCCTTCCACGCTTATCATCGCGACGGTGCCATGCGTGTCGATGGAAACTATGGCTCTACCAAAGGCTATGAGCCCAACAGTTGGGGCGAATGGAAGGAGTCGCCTCACACCAAAGAGCCTCCGCTCGCTCTACATGGAGATGCCTACAACTACAACGAGTGGAATTACGATGAAGACTATTACACCCAGCCGGGCGACCTCTTCCGTCTCATGCCACCCGAGGAGCAGGAACTCCTCTTTGCCAATACAGCTCGTGCCATGGGAGATGCTGAGCTCTTCATCAAGCAGCGCCACGTACGCAACTGCTACCGTGCCGACCCCCGCTATGGCGAAGGCGTTGCCCGAGCACTCGGCATCAGCTTAGAGGAGGCGATGAAGGAGAGTGATGAAGACGAATGATAAGTAATACTTTTATATAAAATCGCATGAGGGTACATTGTCGTATACCCTCATGCGTCTCTTTTTTCAGAAGACTTAATCGATATTTGAGAGCGGAAAAAACGAGACGTGCGTAAATCCTGTACAGTTTTTTTGTAGCATATTTATAGGAAAATCCTAAGGTTTGCTTACACGGCGCAGAAGTTGTAAGTATCGACTTTTCCGCTCGCGAAGCAAAGTGTCACCACTTCCTCACTTTGCGCTTACTTCCTGCATTTTCCTAATCGCCCATGGCTGCGTTCTTTTCGTTCGCCTTGGGGATTGGGCGGATTGAGGGCAAGGATGAGGTTGTATACTACGGTATTTTTATCTTTTACATGAAATTAAAGACAAAAAGTTGTTGATATAGATAAGTTGTAGTACCTTCGCTATTAGATATAAAAGAACTCATCACCAGCAACTGAATAACTTCATCACGATAAACAAATGCATTTTCTCTATCGTTTATTCGGTAATCAGTATTTTAGCAACCCCTCGGACATTTATAGCATATCCAGTATGATAAGAGATAATATTTTAGAGACTATCGGCAACACTCCCATGGTTCGCATAAACAAGTTGTGCTCCAACCCATCAGTGAACATCTTTGCAAAGTTGGAGGGATTCAACCCCACAGGTAGCATCAAGGACCGTATTGCCCTGCGTATGGTGGAGAGCGCCGAGCGCGAGGGGCAGCTTCGCAAAGGACACACCCTCATAGAGCCCACCTCAGGGAATACGGGCATAGGACTTGCCATTGCAGGTATCGTGAAAGGCTATCCCATAGAGATTGTCATGAGCAGTGCCGTGTCTGTTGAGCGACGCAAAATCCTTCGCTCGTATGGAGCCAAGGTTATCTTGACACCAGCCGAAGAGGGCACCGACGGCGCTATCCGCTTGGCCAGAAAGATGGTAGAAGAGAATCCCGACAAGTATTTCATGCCCGACCAGTTTGCCAATGCTGCCAACTATCAGGCACATTATGAGAAGACCGCCATAGAAATATGGCAACAGACCGACGGACAGATTGACTATCTGGTATGTGCTGTAGGTACATCGGGCACACTTATGGGTGTATCGCGCTTCCTGCGAGCGATGAAACCAGACATTAAGGTCGTATGTGCCCATCCCATAAAGGGGCATTACATCCAAGGACTGAAGAATATGGAAGAAGCCATCGTGCCACAAATATACAATCCAGCTCTGATAGATACGCAGGAGATGATAGAGAGTGAAGAGGCCATAGAGATGGCGCGGGAGATCATCGCCAAGGAGGGCATCTTTGCCGGCATGAGCAGCGGAGCTGCAATGCTAGCCGCCCTACGCACAGCGGAAAAGATTGAGCGGGGAAATATCGTCGTAGTGTTTCCTGACCGAGCCGAAAAATACCTGAGCACCAAGATGTTTGAGCCATTCGACGACTGACCGTGAATGGAACTGCATTCTATATTTTTCATCTTTTATAGAAATTAAAGACGAAAAGTTGTTGGTATTGAGAAGTTGTAGAACCTGAGACTGTACGGCAAAGTTCTCATAAACGAGCGAAATACACAAAGCTTATTTTGAAATAATTCACAGCAAGTGCAGAGTATCTAGGACTATGAAGAACTCTGACATGTACTTATTGTAATTGAATGCACTCCAGAAAGTGCATTTTAATTGCAAAAATGCACTAAAAAAAAGTGCACAACGCTTGTTCTATATAAAGGAAGTAGTATTTTGTAGCGAAAAACGGGACTGTTGTGAACTTGATTAATCAGAGTAGCCTTTAGGGTGCTGGCTTGCTAACCGCAAATTTGCGACTTGTTTTCCGCAAATTCTACTTTTTTGTGCCATAATCTACCAAACGCAAGGAAATCCTGTACAAAAAAATGTGGCATATTGATAGGTGAATGCCATGTTTTGCTTACACGCCTAAGAAATTGGAAGTACGCATTTGTAAACTCAAAAGCTTATTATCTCAAAAACTCACGTTTCGCTTACTTCTTGCATTTTCCTAGAGAGCCTGTTTGGGTTTTATTTCGAGTTTAGTTGCCGACGCGGTATGAAAGCGTCGGTTGCGACGACTGCCGGTTTATCGGCACAAAGGAGTTCTCTATTTGGACACCCAGGATTGTCTTATACACATAGAATAGTGGCCTATTATTTCAAATGAGGATAGGCTGTACTCGCCGGCCATTGCAAGCAAGCTTACATGCGCTCGTTGGCACTATCCTTTGCAAAAAACGAGAGGAGAAAGATGCCGAAAACAACTGCAAATAAACGGAAAAGTAAGTTCTACAACAAATAACGTTAAAATCCAAACAGTCTCTCTCTGCCCGTGGCTCGTTCTTTTCGTCTGGCTTGGAGTTTGGGTGGGAATAAAGCAAGGATGAGGGATTAGCGACAAAGTCGCAGATTATAACAGGTGCAAACTTGCACTTACGGAAATATTATTATCTTTGCAGTAAACAGCGAAGATATACTGCGCTCGCTTTGAAAAATATCTAAGCAAGCTTGATATTTCTCGCTCGTTTGTTACTATCTTTGCATATCTTTAATGTGCGAGGTATGACAAACGAGATTATCATATACCAAACCGAAGACGGACAAACACAGATTGATGTCCGTATGGAGAATGAGACTGTGTGGCTAAGTGCCAGCCAAATGGCGAGTTTGTTCGACAGAGAAGAGTCAAATATCCGTCGACATATTATCAATGTCTTTAATGAGGGCGAACTTGAACGAACGAATAACGTGCAAAATTTACACGTTAATGGCGTAAAGAAACCAGTCCCTTTCTATACGCTCGATGTCATTATCTCCGTAGGCTATCGCGTGAAGAGTCAGCGCGGCGTACAATTCCGCCAATGGGCCAACCGCGTACTGAAGCAATATCTCGTCAAGGGCTATGCCGTGAATGAGCGTCGTGTGCTGGAGCACTACACCGAACTACGCCAGTTGGTGCAGATATTGGGTCGCACGATAAGCAGTCAGGAGCAGTTGAGCAAGCAAGAGAACCAAGACCTGCTCGATGTGGTGGTAGACTATACCTATGCCCTCGACACACTCGACAATTACGACTACGAGCGCCTCACCATAGACCGCACCACAAGCGAAGAACCCTTCCGTGCCACTTACGAAGGTGCCATGAAGGAGATTGACCGCTTACGCGAGAAGTTTGGCGGTAGTCGATGGTTTGGCAACGAGAAGGACGACTCCTTCAAGAGTAGTATCGGGCAGATATACCAAACTTTCGGTGGAGAGGAGCTATACCCTTCGGTAGAGGAAAAAGCAGCTATGTTGCTCTATCTCGTTACCAAAAACCACTCGTTTAGTGATGGCAACAAACGCATCGCTGCAACTCTTTTCCTCTGGTTCCTCAACGGCAACCGCATCCTCTACCGCCCTGACGGCACCAAGCGCCTTGCCGATAATACCCTCGTGGCTCTCACTCTCATGATTGCTGAGAGTAAGACTGAGGAGAAAGATGTGATGGTGAAGGTGGTGGTGAACTTGATTAACCAAAGAAATGAATAAGGGCTGTTAAGGTCATAAAAGCACAGAAGGCTTTCGAAGTACGCCTACGCCTATTCTTCGAAAACCTTCTGTGGATTTTGCTGTTATCGGGTCACAGACCCTGAAACTCAAATACAGCGGATAGGGTATATCCGCCGTGACGGAAAGCACATCACGACAAAATTGAAATGCAGACCACTCAATGAGTACCAAGTGTACTTGACATAAAATAAGCGGACTCCCCCTTGACGAGAGCGTCCGCTTATTATAGATCATTGTTTATAAGTATTATTTTACTATAAACTTCTTACCATTCTGAATGTAGATACCTTTTTGTAACTCTCTACGCTCGCAAGACATACGCTCACCTTTTATATTATAAATCGGTGAATCGCTTGCATCATTGACAACATCTTCGATTCCGCTTGGGTCTGTAACAATAAGCTTCTTACTAACTCTTACTGCAGAATGATAGTTCTTGTTACCCGATTGGATGGCCTTAATTACAATTTGACCAACACCAAAGCAGTCAAGATATACCTTTCCTGCAGCCTCATAGATAGACACGAAGTTATTATCAGCAATCTCATACTCAATGTCAAGGCCTGATGTTGCCAATGCGGTCAACTCCACTTGGTCACCTATCTCAACCTCCTCGAGATTCTGTTCCCAAACGATTTCTTGTGTTGCCTTCTCGATGGTCAGTGTTCCGCTTGTATAGTTGAAGTCATAATTGGCAGCTTCTGCTCCCGACGCAGTGATTTCGTAGGTTCCAACATCGGTGGTTTTATCGGCAATGCAATTCAGTGTAGGCATTGCAGTAAACACTTTTTCACTTTCATTGTTAACAAATCCACTGTAACTTACGGAGAAGTCTGGATTCTCCTCGCCATACACTCTGGTATAGTCGCCTACCTTAACGTCAATAGTGCGCTTGCCTACAGTTAGCATAGCTCCTTGGTAGCTCAGCTCATAGTTCTTAGCCTCAGCACCAGATAAAGTAATTTCATACTCACCCACACTGCTTGTTTGCTTCGCACTACACTCAAAGCTTGGTTCAGTAGTGATTACATCTTTCGCATCATCGTTCTTGAAGCCCTCACAATAGTAGGTAAATTCGGGATTAGCCTCAAAGTAAAGGCGCTCCTTATTCTCGGCTATCACGCTGAGCGGAGCCTTCACTACGTTCAATACACCTTCGTTATACTCAGTGAATGCGTAGTTCTGTGCCTTACCACCAGATACCGTGATGGCATACTCGCCCACATCACTCTTCTTATCAGCATCGACAGCTATCGCTGGCTTTTCAGAAATACAATCTTCATTGTCATTGTTTTTGAATCCACTGTAGGTGAGTGCTATTGCAGGGTTAGCCTCTCCATACTCCTTTTGAGCAGATACAGCGCTTACTGAAAGCGAAGCTTTGGTTACAGTCAATGCGCCATTCTTATACGTAATGTCGTAGTTCTGAGCTTCTGCACCGCTTGGCACAATCTCGTATGTACCCACAGCACTTGTCGCTATTGCTTCAGTCTTTGCCGAGGGACGATTTGTCAAGACATCATATGTCTCCTCATTCTTGAATCCTGAGTATGCAAATGTAAACTTAGGATTCTCGTCACCATACACACGCTCTGCAGCTTCTGCTTGAATAGTCAGAGGAGCCTTGTTTACGGTGAGCGTACCGCTCGTATAGTTTATTGCATAGTTCGTTGCCTCTGCGCCATTAGGAGTAATCTCATATTCTCCCACGCTGCTCGTAGGTGTTGCTGATGTCACTACAGTAGGTGCCGTAGCCAAACAATCTGCATCATCGTCGTTCTTAAATCCCGAATATGCAAACTTAAATTCCGGGTTAGCCTCTCCATACTCGCGCACTGTACTCTGCACGCTGATATTCAAGGGAGCTTGGGTCACGGTCAATGTACCAAAGATATATTCCGTAAACGAATAGTTGGTAGCTACACCACCCGACACCGTCACCTCGTAGTCACCTACCGCACTATACTTTGTAGCCTTGGTAGAAGTACTCAACTCTGAGGCAAACACAGGTACACCATCACCATTCTTCAATCCTACGTATGTGAAGTCAAATTGCGGGTTAGCGTCGCCATACACTCTTGACTTAGCATTAACAGCAACCGTAACCGGTGCCTTCTTTACAGTCAGCGTTCCCTCGGTGCAGCCAATCTCATAGTTTTTGGCTGTAGCATTTGCTGACACGCTATATGTTCCAGCACCACTCTTTTTGTTTGCCTTGGTAGAGAACGCAACAGCACTACTCAATACACTTTCATCCTCATTGTTCACAAACCCGCTAAACGAATAGGTAAACTCAGGATTCTCATCACCATAAATCTTTTCCGCATCATTCACCTGGATAGTCAATGGCGTCTTATTGATGGTATAGGTGTAGGGAATATCTACCTCAAGACCGTTAGAATATATCGCTTTAAAGACCGTTTCATATGTTCCTGCCTCCTTTTGCAAATTAACAATATTCATTGTTAGTTCATCAGAACTTTCCCAATTATTAGTATAATTTACAGAAGGTTCTTGGCCATTATAGCTGAACTCATTTTGCTCAAATGTTATATATTCTATAAATTCACCACTTCCCCCCTTAACAGTTGATTTGCTATAGGTCTCTTTGTTCGAAACGTATGTGCTTGTTGCGAGCCACAAAGACTTAGGAGGTGTTATTGACACATATAGAATTTCATTTAGGTTCGAACAACCAGAAAAAGCGTTGCTATTTATTATTGTGACATTATTAGGAATTATAACACTTGTAAGACCAGAGCATTTATAGAATGCATTTGTTCCAATTCCTGTGACACAATTACCAATGGTTAGCGAGGTTAATAGTTGTTTGTTATAGAATGGCGAATAACCTTTATTTTGATTTGAATCATAAGAAAGATTGCGGCCTAAATAGATACTTGTTAAAGGAGAATGACAAAAAAGTCCTGCCTGATATCCGTTAGAATTAGTTCCAAGTCCCAACGAAAGCGTTGTCTCACTATCCTCTATTCGTAATTCTTTTAACGATGTACAAGAATTGAACGCGTTATCATTAATTTTTATCACACTGCTTGGTATTGCAATACTAACAAGATTACTACAGCCCGAAAATGCATACTCATTAATTATTGTCACGCTATTAGGGATATCTACACTTGAAAGTTCTTTACGACTTGAGAATGCTTTGTTACCAATGCTTGTTACTTTATATGTATTCCCATTATACAAAACCTTTTCGGGGATAACAATATGACCAGAATATTCATTAGAATAACTACTGCCTTTATATGTTACCGAAACTGTTAGATTCGCTGTAGATGTGATATTGTAAAAAATTCCATCCACTTCAAAATCATAGGCATTCACTGTAACGCTACACAACAAGACCATTATCGTAGCCAACCATAGTTTAACAACTTTCATATCAACTTATTTTATTGCTATATATACAAAATATCTATTACTTGGAGATATATTACCCCCTCCTCCTTCTCTTTTATTATTACACCTTTTATCTTCTCTATAAACTGAAATCAGTTTGGTCTCTAACTGATTTGCTTTTTCAAGCGATTCCAGTTCGACCAAAGGTATGAGCTGTGTGTAACCTTCAGCTTTATATTCATCTTCACGTCTAATACAATCATCAGTTTTTCCAATTTTGAATCCTACAATGTCTTCTTCCGTTAACAGTTTTTTGATTGTACTAATAGCCCTTGCTGCTTTAATGGACATTTCGTTTTTGCTCATAGTTGCTGTATTAACTTTGCCTACAAGTCTCCCTAAGTCAGCGTTAATAATAACATATTGGCTAATGGATACAAGAAAAGCGTAGAGACTTGTCGCGCTCATCGTACATCTGGTATCGCCAAACACCACGAGAAAATGAACTGAGAAACAAATACCCCACGCTGTAGCATATATGATGAAAATGTGTACAGCCTATAATGACTGTACACCGCTTGCATATACGCAAACAGAATGAGCGTCGCATTGTTTCCACCCTTCTCTTTGAAATTGGCGATTTCGATGTACAGGTAAAAGCAAGAAACGCATTCTTGACCGAGGATTTCTCCCCTCGGATGTGGCAAAAGTACTAAAAATATTTAATTCACAAAAAGGTTCCTCGCTTTTTTTCTCAAAAGATCTGAAAAGATAATGCGAACGCTCAGAGATATTCGTTTCTCAAAAGACAAAGTAAACACGCTTGCGAGTACAAAGACAATGCAAAAAAAAGAATTAGTGTTTTCTTTATTTTTAGCTAAGGTGTCGGTGGTTGTATGTAACATTTTGAGATATAGACTATTTGCGACCGATACCCCCGTTGTGGGGTGTCGGTAGGTGTTTACACCTGCGTTAGGAAAATATTGCATGTGTGTAATATTTTTATTGCATGTGTAGACGGAGCAAAATGGACAGCTGCAATTTTTGTGACGAAGGTCTGTAATTTTTCTCGAGGACAGCTCCGATGATTTTGCCGAACAGCTTTGATTTCACAACGGTAGAGATAAAGCTAAAAAAAAGGGAGGTTCGATCGCAAGAAAAGGCCTTTCCCTTTTCTAAAAAACGAATAGCCCATTTCTAAAAAACGAGCCTATGATTTTTCAGAGTAAAGCAAAATAGTATAGGACAAAGTACTAAGTAAAAAATATTTTTCGCTTTGTACGAGTAAAAAAGTGCTTATTGTAATCTCTGAATTAGCAAAATAGATAAAAATCCCCCAGGTGGGAAAAGTTTATTTTTGGGGTGGCATGGCAACGAAGAGCTTCGAGCTCTGAGCTGTGAGCATTGAACTGCGAGTTATCCGGAGGCTAATTTTTAATGTTCAATTTTTAACTTTCAAATTGCGAGCTCTGCTCGCTCTGCCATGCCACCCCAAAAATAAACTTTTATCACCCTGAAAATGGGTGTTTGGGGTGAAATGTTGGAATATAGGGGTAACTTACGTTAACGTAGGCAATGCGTCGAGCGAAATTACAATTCTTCCATCAAGGCGCGGTAGTTGGCGTCGGTGGAGAGTACGCGGGGGATGCCGATGACGAAGAGTTGCTGGCGAGCGCGGGTGATGGCGACATTGAGTTTGCGGTCGATGGGGTAGGTGCTGGTGGGTCTGTCTGCCTCGCTGGTAGTGGCCTCTACGATGAGCTCCATCTGTGTGGGCTCGGTGACGGTGGTGCAGTAGATGATGATGTCGCGTTGGCTGCCCTGGTAGCGCTCTACGGTGTCAATGCTGATGCCTTCGGTGTAGTGGGGCATGTCGAGGGCGGCGAGGTGGTGGCGTATGAGTGCGCCTTGTCCGCGGAAGGGGGCGATGATACCTATCGTGCGTGTGGCCTCGTAGGGGAGATTATTGGTTTGGTAGAGCTGGATGATGGACTCTACGAGGGTGGCACAGAGCTGGGCCTCGTGGGTGTTGGTCTTGAAGCGCTCGGGAGTGGTAGGCTCAGCACAGGGAACGAAGGCGGTACGGCGCGTAGCCACCAGGCTCTGCATGGGGCTGTCGGTGTCGTAGTCGGTGTAGGCCAACGGTTGCTCTTGATGGGGCAGGGGCACGGGGCAGAGGCGACCTTCGTAGAAGCGGAGGTTGGCAAAACGGCTCACCTCGGGGTGCATGCGTCCCTGGCGATAGAGGGTGGCGATGCAGGTGGTGTGCTCAGCTGCTGTGAGGCGGCGGTGAAGGCGCTCGAAGAGCGACTGACGGCAGTTGGTGAAGCCCAGCGAGGTGAGCAGTGGATGGGTGATGAGGGCCTCCTCCTCGGTCTGCAGGGCTATGGCGGGGAGCTGCTTGTGGTCGCCGATGAGGACGAACTTGCTCTGTAGTGTGGCGAGCAGGCCTATGAGCTGGGGCTCGAGGATCTGTGAGGCTTCGTCGATAAGGGTGAGCTGGAAGCGCTTGGCCTCGAAGAGCTCGGGGCGGGCAGAGGCGGTACTCACGGTGCTCACAAAGATACGCGTGGAGGCGATGAGGGCGCGCACCTCGTCGCGGGTGTTGAGCGTGGCTGTCTGCCGTGTCAGTGTGTGTGAGGCGTAGCGCTCATCGCAGCTTTGCTCGCTGCCGAGGCGTATGTATGCGGGCTGTCCATCGATATTTTCGAGGGCTTGGCATATCTCATCTACGGCGCGGTTGGTATAGGCCATCAGTAGTATGTTGTCGGTGGTGTGGAGGTAGTGTTCCTCTACGATGGAGCGCAGCACGATGGAGGTCTTGCCCGCTCCGGGAGCGCCTACGATGAGGGCATAATCACGGGCTTGGCGTACGGTGCGCACGATGTTGTCGGTATCTTCTCCAGGGTAGTGGCCCACGACGTGTTGCGTTGCATCGGTGCGGGGTAGGGTGGCACCCAAGAGTAGCTGACGACGCTCCTCAGGGGCGGAGAGCAGGCTATAGAGGCTGCGGTAGGGGGTGGATGATGCGCTATCGCTTACATCGTGCTCGAGGGCGTAGCTGGCCGTGTGGTCAAAAACCTTGGCGCTATGCTGATGCTGGCGGAGGCCGATGCGTAGGGTGTCGCGCCCGATATAGAGTAGGGTGCCCTTATGTACCTGGCGGGTAGAGACGTTGTCAACGCTGCTCTCCTTGATATAGAAGAGGACCATGTCGCCTCGGCGGAAGTTGGGCACTTCGGTGGCTTCGAGTGGGGGCAGCGCGAAGGTGAGCATGTCGTAGCCGCAACCATCGTCGGGCGTGAAGCTCTGCAGACGGAGCTGGCTGATGATGTCGCCATCGGTCAGCTTCTCTTCATCGGTGCGGCACCACAGATGGCTCTGCGCATGGTCGCGCTCGCAACGTCCTACCTTGGAGAGGTACTGCTCGCCTGCGGTGAAGCGCAGGTAGCGGTAGAAGTATGCCTTGGTGGCCTCGTCGGGGATGTGGAAGGGGGCGAGCTGTGTCGCGAGCTGGGGCCTGAGGTAGTCGCTCCAGAGGCGATTGCTGATGGCGCGGGTGTTGAAGTCCTCGGGGGTAAGTGCGGTGAACAGCGCCTCGGTGTCTTCGTCGGTGGCAAGGCATTGCATGAGGCGTACGATGGCATTGCGCATCACCAATGCCTCATCTACGATGTGGAGGTAGCGGTTGCCATCGAAGTAGCGCGGATAGCGCGAGTAGAGGAGCAGACTGGTGATCTCGTCGCGGGGGATGCCGGTGTTGAGGTGTAGCATTTCGCGATAGAGCATCATCTGTGCCGTATGGCTCTGCTTAGGACCTTGGGGTTGCGAGTAGTACTCATCGGCTTTGCCCGACTTGAGTTCGACGATACAGCGCAGGTTGCTCTGCAGATAGTCGAGTCGGCCCTGTAAGCCCAGTGCGGGGCAGATGAATGAGGGCTCCAGCATGGCTCCTCCAGCGTTCTGCCCATGGGGATAGTGCGCGTGTAGTGCCTCGATGGAGCTGCGTATGTGTTCGTATTGGTTGCGCGCCTCACTGAAGAAGGCGGCATTGATGCCTGGACATACGGCAAACTTGAGTGCGTCGGTCGCAAAGGCTTTGCGTATGGAGGTATTGTATGATGCTGGGCGCTCGGGCGAGTGGTTGACGCAATCGTCGAGAAACTGGTTGGCCGTGTTACCCAAAAGGATGGGCATGGTCACCTCCTTGGGCGCAAGCATAGAGAGCAGGTAGCGCATGGGGTGGGGACCGCACTCGGTGAAGCAGGCGGACAGGGAACTGATATCGATGAGGTAGTCGGGCTCTACGATGAGGCGCTGGGCGGTGAGTGTATCTGGTTGCTCTAGGTCGGGTGCGAGGTCGAGCAACATCACCGTGTCGCCCTCGCTCAGATATTCTATGTCGGGGGTATATAGCGCTGAGGTGATGCGTATGCGCCACTTGGTTCCCTCTGCGTCGGTGCCATAGAGGTGGGGCTTCTCAGTGCTGAGGATGCGCAGTCGCAGGCGGTCGGGCATGGTCATAGCGCAGCCAGGGGATTATCAGCAGTAGTGCTGTCGGTGGTGGCATTGTCTGCCGTCTCCTCGTCGGCCTCTACGGGTACGAAGAAGGCTCGCGGAGTGTAGTGTGTGGTGTCGCGGTGGGTCTCCCAATAGCGCTCTTCGCGTAGGCAGTACTCGCTATACTTGTGCTGTACCTTGCGTACGAAGAGGGTGGTCTCTATGCCGGTAAACTTACCATTGCGGCACACCGAGTCGGTGTAGTATACGGAGTCGTTCTTCAGGCGGAGAAAGGTCTCTACATTGCCATTCCACACGTGGCGGCTCTTGCCATACTTCTCAGCCAGGCGCATAGCGTCTTGTACGTGTCCGAAGCCGGCATTGTATGCTGCCAGGATGAAATGTACGCGTTCGCTCTCAGGTATTCGTCTGAAGAGGCGTGAAAGGTATGCGAAATAGTCCACGGCAGCGCGCACGCTCTCCTCAGGGTCGCGTTCCATGCCTTCGGGTATGCCCATGGCACGTGCTGTCTGTGGCATCATCTGCATCAGTCCTTGCGCTCCTACGGCCGATACGGCTGAGGTGTCAAACTTAGACTCTACGTACGCCACAGCCGCCAGCATCTTCCAATCCCATCCGATGGTGTCGGCATAGGAGCGGAAGATGTGGTCGTAGGGCGATATGCTGAATATGGGAGGTATGGCTCCTAGATCAATGGTGTCGGTCACCAGTGTAGGTTCACCATGAGGGTGCAGCGAGGGGTTGGTGGTAGCGATAAGTGCCGCTGTGGCGGCCGCTACACCAAGGGTATATAGGGTCTTCTCTCGCTTGCGCATAGTGTGCCGATGCTTTATCCTTCGATACTAGCCAAGGCCTTCTCGCATAGTGCGATGTCGGTCGGGCGCACTACAATGTTGGCCATGTCGTCTTCGGCAAAGGCATACATATACTCTATAGATACCTCGCTTGCCGCCAACTGTTCGAGGATGTGAGCCAGTGCACCTGCCTTGTTGGGGCAGTGGAGGCATACTACGTCGGTGAGCATCACGGCAAAGTTCTCTCCACGCAATACCTCTACAGCCTTGTCTACATCAGATACGATGAGGCGCAGTATGCCGAAGTCTGTGGTCTCGGCCATGCTGAAGGCCTGCATGTTGATGCCATGTTGGCTCAGTGTCTTGGCAACCTCGTTGATACGTCCAGTCTTGTTCTCGAGGAATACCGATACTTGCTTGATAGTCATATCTATACTTCGTTAAAAGGGTTATTTCAATATGCGGTTGTCTATTACGTGCTTGCCCTTACCTTGGCTACGCTCGATGCTGCCTGGCTCCATCAACTTCACATCGGCGCTGATAGAGAGCACGCTCTTGAGGCGGTCGGCCAGCTTTTTCTTCATGGCTAGCATGCGTCCCATGTCATCGCTGAAGAAGTCGCGGCGCACCTCTACCTGTACCTGCAGGGTGTCGAGGTTGCCAGCGCGGTCTACTACGAGCATATACTGCGGCTCGAACTCGGGCATCTCGAGTATCACGCTCTCCACCTGTGAGGGGAACACGTTGATACCGCGTATGATGAGCATGTCATCGCTACGTCCTACGATGCGACCCATGCGTACGGCTGTACGTCCACAAGCACATTCGCCCTCCATCAGTGTGCAGAGGTCCTTAGTGCGGTAGCGCAGCAGGGGCATACCCTCTTTGGTGAGTGTAGTGAATACCAGTTCGCCCTGTTGTCCGCGGGGGAGTTGCTCCAGTGTCTCGGGGTTGATGATTTCGGGGTAGAAGTGGTCTTCGCAGATGTGCGAACCATTCTGTTCCTGGCACTCATACGATACGCCAGGACCCATAATCTCGCTCAGTCCGTAGATGTTGTAGCCCTTCAGTCCGAGGCGCTCTTCAATCTCCTTACGCATGTTCTCTGTCCAAGGCTCAGCGCCGAAGGCTCCTATGCGCAAGTTGATGTCGTCTTTGGTCAAGCCCATCTTGTCCAGGGTCTCGGCCAAGTATAGTGCATATGAGGGAGTACAAGCGATACCTGAAACCTTCAGGTCGCGGATGAGGCGTATGTGCTTCTCTGTGTTACCTGTAGAGGTGGGGATTACTGTAGCACCCAGGTTCTCTACGCCATAGTGGGCACCCAAGCCTCCGGTGAAGAGTCCGTATCCATAGGCCACTGAGAAGGTGTCGTCGCGTGTCACTCCATAAGCGGTGAGGCATCGTGCCATCACCTCAGACCATACGGCGAGGTCCTTGCGGGTGTAGCCCACGATGGTGGGGTTACCTGTAGTGCCCGATGAGGCGTGCACACGTACAATCTCAGAAGGAGGAGCTGCTTGTAGCCCATAAGGGTAGTTGTCGCGCAGGTCCTGCTTGGTGGTGAAGGGGAGCTTCACGATATCATCTATACTGCGGATGTCCTCGGGGGAGAGGTCCATCGCCTGCATCTTGTTACGATAGAAGGGGACATTGTGGTATACATATGTCACCAGCTTTTGTAGCCGCTTGCTCTGTAATGCGTGCATCTCGTCGCGGCTCATACATTCCTTGTTTGGATTCCAAATCATATTAATACCTTTTTAACCTATTAGAAGCTTTATTTGCAAGCTTGTCTTTACAATTTTCTGCAAATTTACACAAATTTCCTTTCCTTCATATATGTTTTGCTGATTTTTAGCGTCATTTTTTGTACCTTTGCAAAGATATGCTGTGTTCGCAGTGAAATATCTAAGCAAGCAGAAAATAATAATCTTATGAACGAAATAGAAAGAAGACGTACGTTTGCGATTATCTCGCACCCTGATGCTGGTAAGACAACCCTCACAGAAAAGCTCCTCCTCTTCGGAGGTCAGATTCAGGTAGCAGGTGCCGTTAAGTCAAATAAGATCAAAAAGTCAGCCACTTCGGACTGGATGGAGATCGAAAAGCAGCGCGGTATCTCTGTGACCACCTCTGTGATGGAGTTTGACTATAAGGATTACAAGGTAAATATCCTCGATACTCCTGGCCACCAGGACTTTGCTGAAGATACCTTCCGTACTCTTACCGCCGTAGATAGCGTTATCATCGTAGTGGATAGTGCCAAGGGTGTTGAGACTCAGACTCGCAAGCTCATGGAGGTGTGTCGCATGCGCAACACTCCCGTGATTATCTATGTCAATAAGATGGACCGCGAGGGTCGCGACCCCTTCGAGCTCCTCGATGAACTCGAGGATGAGCTGAAGATCAGCGTGCTCCCCTTGAGCTGGCCTATCGAGCAGGGTGCTCGCTTTAAGGGTGTATACAATCGCTACGAGCAGAAGTTTGACCTATATACACCGAGCAAGCAGGTAGTAACAGAGAAGAAGGAGATTGATATTAATAGCAGCGACCTTGAGGCTAATATCGGTGAAGCTCAAGCAGAGAAACTCCGTGCCGATCTTGAACTCATTGAGGGAGTATATCCTGAGTTCGACGTAGAGGACTACCTCTCAGCAACGGTGGCTCCTGTCTTCTTCGGTTCGGCATTGAACAATTTTGGCGTAAAGGAGTTGCTCGATTGCTTCGTAGAGATTGCTCCCAGCCCACGTCCTACACCTGCCGTAGAGCGTGAGGTAGTACCTGCCGAGGAGAAGTTTACAGGCTTCATTTTCAAGATTACTGCAAACATCGACCCCAATCACCGCTCGTGCGTAGCCTTTTGTAAAGTTTGTTCAGGTAAGTTTGTGCGCAACGCTCCTTACTTACATATTCGTTCAGGCAAGACTATGAGATTCTCTTCGCCCACTCAGTTTATGGCTCAGCGCAAGAGTACTATCGATGTAGCATATCCTGGCGATATCATCGGTCTCCCTGATACCGGAAACTTTAAGATTGGTGATACACTCACTGAGGGCGAATTGCTCCACTTTAAGGGACTGCCTTCGTTCTCTCCAGAGATGTTTAAGTATATTGAAAATGCTGATCCCATGAAGACCAAGCAGTTGGCCAAGGGTATCGACCAACTCATGGGTGAGGGTGTAGCACAGCTCTTCGTAAACCAGTTCAACGGTCGTAAGATTATCGGTACTGTAGGTCAGCTTCAGTTTGAGGTTATCCAGTATCGTTTGGAGAATGAGTACAACGCCAAGTGCCGTTGGGAACCTGTGAGTCTCTACAAGGCTTGTTGGATTGAGAGCGACGATGCTGCTGAGCTCGAAGCATTCAAGAAACGTAAGTATCAGTTTATGGCCAAGGATATCGAAGGTCGCGACGTCTTCCTTGCTGATAGCGGCTATGTGCTCCAAATGGCACAGATTGACTTCAAGAATATCCGCTTCCACTTCACTAGCGAATTCTGATAGTTCCTACCTATATTATACATACTCCCCGATTCTAAGTAGAGTCGGGGAGTGTTTTGTTTTTGGAGTGTCAGATTATTGCTCTGTCTGCTGATAGAATCTGATGTAGTCTATCTCGTATCGTATGGGGTACTTCTCGGGCGCAGGAAGACCACCATGTTGTCCTCCGATAGCGAGGTTGAGCAAGAAGTAGTGTGGGGTGTGGAAGGGGTTCTTATGCTCTCCGTAGGTGCCGTTGATGGTGCGGGTGAGGTCTATGTCGTTGAGCAGCTCGTCGTCGAGGTATATGCGTAGGTACTCGGGCTTCCACTCCATGCGCCAGATGTGAAACTTATCGGCCCAAGCGGGATCGAGCTCGAGGAAGTGGGCAAAGGGTATGGTCTTGGTATTCCATACGGCTTGGTTGTGGTCGTTGCCCCAGGCGGCATTGGCAAGGATATGGGGGACATCGTCGATGCGGTAATACTCCATTACATCAATCTCTCCACAAGAGGGCCAGCGCCATTGACTGCCGAGGGTCCAGATGGCTGGCCATGAACCTTCGACGATGGGGATGCGGGCTCTTACCTCCAAGGTGCCAAAGAGAAATTCGTGTTTGCCACGTGTGTTGACAGAGGCTGAGGTATACTCGGCATATTCGCGCTTTTGACGCCAATCGGGACGTCTGCCATTGGGCAATGACTTCGCATGGTGGGGATTATTGACCTGCTCGTGACGGGCGGTAATGATGAGGCATCCATCGCGGCAGATAGCATTGTCGGGCTGGTACCACTGTAGCTCATAGTTGCGTACGAAGCCATGCTCGTAGTTCCAGTCGGCCTCGTTGAGGGGGCCAGCGGTATTGAACTCGTCGCTCCACACAAGGGTGCCCTTGGTATGGGTTTGGGCATAGAGAAGGGTGGTGAGGAGGCCTATAGTAGTAAGGAGTATTCTTTTCATGATTTATGATTTAAGATTTATGGTCACTAGATCTGTGTGATTTTAGACTCATCGCAGGAATGTATGATAAGAGAAAAATAAACAGAGGATGTGTCGGCTGTTTTGACACACCCTCTGCTTGTTGTATGGTGATGCTTAAATCAAGAATCCGAGCAGCACACCTGCGGCACAAGCTGAACCGATAACACCAGCTACGTTGGGACCCATGGCATTCATGAGCAGGTAGTTGGTGGGGTCGGCCTTCTGACCTTCATCGTGAGAGATACGAGCAGCCATAGGTACGGCTGATACGCCAGCATTACCGATGAGCGGATTGATCTTCTTACCCTTGGGCAAGAAGAGGTTCATGAACTTCACGAACAATACGCCACTGGCTGTAGCGATGACGAAGGCGGTGATACCTACGAGCAAGATCTTCAAGGTAGAGGGAGTGAGGAACTCGCTGGCCTGTGTAGATGCACCTACGGTGAGACCGAGAAGGATGGTGATACAGTTGATCAGGGGACCCTTAGCAGCCTCGGCCAAACGACCTGTAACGCCACTTACGTTCAAGAGGTTTCCGAAGAAGAGCATACCCAACAGGGGCAAGCCACTGGGCACGATGAAGGCGGTGAGCAACAGACCTACGATGGGGAAGATGATCTTCTCTGTCTGTGATACCTGACGGGGAGCCTCCATGCGGATGAGGCGCTCTTTCTTTGTAGTGAGCAGGCGCATGATGGGGCGCTGAATCACGGGCACGAGGGCCATGTATGAGTATGCACACACGGCGATAGCTCCCATGAGGTTGGGCGCGAGCTTCGATGACAGGAAGATGGCGGTAGGACCATCGGCACCACCGATGATGGCGATACCTGCTGCCTGGTCGGGCTCAAAGCCGAGAAGCAATGCAATAATGTAAGCTGCGAAGATACCGAACTGAGCAGCAGCACCTACGAGCATCATCTTGGGATTGGCGATGAGCGGAGCAAAGTCGGTCATGGCACCAATGCCGAGGAAGATGAGGGGCGGGTACCAACCGGTCTTAACACCCTGGTAGAGGATGTTGAGCACTGAACCCTCTTCATAGAGACCGATTTCAAGACCGGCATCTGCCTTAAAGGGGATGTTACCCAAGATAATACCAAAGCCTATGGGCACGAGCAACAGAGGCTCCCAGCCCTTCTTGATGGCGAGTGTGATGAAGAGGCATCCTACCGCAATCATCACAATATGGCCAACCGTAGCATTGGCAAAACCGGTGTATTGCCAAAAGTCTACGAGGTTATTTCCGATAAAATTAAAAAAGTCGTTCATGTTATTGATGGACCCCCTCTAACTCCCCCTCTATGGGGAGGATTCAGCCTTCGCGGAGGAGCAGAATGAGGTTGTTTTATTGATTTTACATCTTAAATAATTGATATTCGCCCTGCATGGTTTCTCCCCATAGAGGGGGAGATGCCCAAAGGGCAGAGGGGGTCTTTATCCAAGTGTGATGATGTCAGTGCCTTCTGCGATTGACTGACCCTTCTCTACGTTGATAGATACTACGGTACCCTCGCGGTCTGCATTGATGTTGTTTTCCATCTTCATTGCTTCGAGGATGGCGATGGTCTGACCCTTGCTTACTGCGTCGCCTACCTTTACCTTGATATCGAGGATGACACCGGGCAGAGGAGCCTTGATACCTGCGCCACCAGCTGCGGGAGCAGCCTTAGGTGCGGGAGCGGCCGCGGGAGCTGCAGCTGCAGGAGCTGCGGCGGGACGTGCTACGGGTTTGCTTACTGCGGGCTTGGCCGGACGGTCGAGCTCTACTTGGTATGACTTGCCATTGACGGTAACGTTGGCCTTGTTACCTTCGAGTTCTTCTACGGCTACATTGTATTCGTTGCCGTTGATTTTATACTTATATTCTTTCATGTCTTCCAAAATTTTCAATTCTCAATTTTCAATTTTCAATTCTCAATTGTTAGCATGTGTACGAGTCAGCATACGCCAGCTTGATTCGCCACCATTGATGGTGAGGATATCACTCTCTTCATCGTGTACGTTGCCGAAATGCTCGTGCAATGCCATGCAGATGGCTGCCATCTCTTCGTCGTTAGCGTCGCCCTTGGTTGCGGGTGCTTCGGGAGCAGGAGCTGCCTTAGGAGCGGGAGCCTTCTTGGTGCTTGAGATGGTGCTTGCAAAGATCTTGCCGATGATAGCGAAGAGCCACCAGAGGATAGCAAGAGCTGAGAATACTACCGCCATACACATCACGGTCATACCGAGGCCGAGGCTATCCATACGCTTGAACTTGGCCACCTTGCCTTCGCCCTGCTCTACGATATTGGTAGCTGCGGGGGTCACGTTGTCGGCAGTCACGATGCGCCATTCGCCTACGCCGTCCTTAGCGCGAGCCCATGACTGGTTTTCGCCGAGGGCGGGCACGGTGACTGAGTCGAGTAGGGTGGTGCCGTTAGCATCGTACAGAGCAATCCAGTTTTCGGTGCTGTCTTTCAATGTAAAGTTCGTGTGGAAGATACCGCGCTTGGGAAGCTCGTCGGCGAAGAAGAGCATCTTCTGCTTACCCTCAATATGGGTGTCTACGCTTCCCGAAGGTATCTGATACATCATCTTGATGCGCTCGGGTGCACTGAGCTCCTTGTTCAGCACGGCGCGATTGGTCGTGAGGAAGCAGTTGCGTGCGTTCGCCGAGGCAAAGGCATCATTATGAAATTCTATCCATGCCGAACGGCAGCCATACTCGTCGACGATGCTGGCTGTGTTGGTCACGAGAATCTCATTAAACTTGAGGTTCTTGGCACCCTGGGCAAAGCCCGCGGTGGTAGCCAAGAAAACCATTAGTGTTGTTAATATCGTTTTTTTCATAATTGTCAATTTTCAATTATCAATTATCAATTGTCAATTATTACAGAGGTATATTGCCGTGTTTCTTCTTCGGGTTCTCAAGCTTCTTGGTCTGCAACTCTGCCAATGCGCGGATGATGCGGAAGCGGGTGTTGCGAGGCTCGATAACGTCGTCGATGTAGCCGTACTTGGCAGCATTGTAGGGATTGGCGAAGAGCTTGGTGTACTCGGCCTCCTTCTCGGCGATGAATGCCTTGGGGTCTTCCTGCTCCTTAGCCTCCTTAGCGTAGAGTACAGCAGCAGCACCACTTGCACCCATCACGGCAATCTCAGCAGAGGGCCATGCATAGTTCATGTCGCCACGGAGTTGCTTACAGCTCATCACGATGTGGCTACCACCGTATGACTTACGCAGAGTAACGGTTACCTTAGGTACGGTAGCTTCGCCGAAGGCGTAGAGCAACTTAGCACCGTGGAGGATAACGGCATTGTACTCCTGGCCTGTGCCGGGGAGGAAGCCGGGAACGTCTACGAGGGTCACCAAGGGGATATTGAAGGCGTCGCAGAAGCGTACGAAGCGAGCAGCCTTGCGTGAAGCGTTGCAATCGAGCACGCCAGCGAATGCCATGGGCTGGTTAGCTACGATACCTACTGACTCGCCATTGAAGCGTGCGAAACCTACGATGATGTTCTTCGCATAGTCTTTCTGTACCTCGAGGAACTCGCCATTGTCGATGATAGCGCCGATAACCTCATACATATTATATGCCTTGTTGGGGTTGTCGGGGATAATCTCGTTGAGGAGGTCTTCCTTGCGGTCGATGGGGTCGGTGCATGCTACGCGGGGAGCCTGCTCCATATTGTTCTGAGGCATGTATGAGAGGAGTTTGCGGATCATTGCCAATGCCTCTTCCTCGGTCTGAGCGGTGAAGTGTGTCACACCTGACTTTGATGAGTGTACTGATGCGCCACCGAGCTGCTCCTGGGTAACGTCTTCGCCGAGCACGGTCTTAACAACGGCAGGACCTGTGAGGAACATGTATGAGGTACCTTCCATCATCAAGGTGAAGTCGGTGAGGGCGGGTGAATATACGGCACCACCTGCGCAAGGGCCGAAGATACCTGAAATCTGAGGAATCACACCTGAAGCCATGATATTGCGCTGGAAGATCTCTGAGTAGCCAGCGAGCGCGTTGATACCCTCCTGGATACGTGCACCACCCGAGTCGTTGATGCCGATGACGGGAGCACCCATCTTCATGGCAGCATCCATAATCTTACAGATCTTCATCGCCATGGTCTCTGAGAGTGAGCCTGCGTTTACGGTGAAGTCCTGTGCGAATACGTATACCAAGCGGCCGTCGATAGTACCATAACCGGTTACTACACCATCACCGAGGGCTTGCTTCTTCTCCATGCCGAAGTTGTGGCAACGGTGGGTGACAAACATGTCCATCTCTTCGAATGAACCCTTGTCGAGCAACATATCGATGCGCTCACGTGCGGTATACTTACCCTTCTCATGCTGCTTTTCAATGGCTTTAACGCCGCCGCCCAAACGGGCTTTCTCGCGCAGCTCTACGAGTTCTCTGATTTTATCTAATTGTGACATAATGGGAGACCCCCTCTAACTCCCCCTCTATGGGGAGGACTCAGCCTTCGCGGAGGAGTAGAATGAGGTTGTTTTATAGTTATACTTTTAATTTATTGTATTCGTCCCGTATGGTCTCCCCATAGAGGGGGAGATGCCCAAAGGGCAGAGGGGGTCTACTTTTCGCAAAGTTCAGTTAATACTCCTTGAGTTGATTTCGGATGGAGGAACGCGATGTTCAGTCCTTCAGCGCCCTTGCGAGAAGCCTTATCGATGAGGCGGATGCCAGCAGCGTCACACTCGGCAAGTGCTTCAGCCACGCCATCTTCTACGGCGAATGCTACGTGGTGTACGCCAGCGCCCTTGTTTTCGATAAACTTAGCGATGGTGCTCTCCTCAGAAGTGGGCTCGAGGAGCTCAATCTTGGTTTCACCTACCATGAGGAATGCGGTGCGTACCTTCTGGTCTTCTACGGTTTCGATGTTGTAGCACTTCAGACCCAATACGTTCTCGTAGTAGGGGAGTGCCTCCTCGATGCTCTTAACGGCAATGCCGAGGTGTTCGATCTTTGAGATTTTCATGTTGTTTATAATTTGTTAAAATTGTTATTTAGAGATTACATTATTTGGCCCCAAAGGTACGACATTATTTTTGTATCTTGCTCAATATTTAAGAAATTATTTTCAAGAAAATTCTTTTTATTGTCGCTGGTGCATAATTATAAGGAAATAGTGCGGGCAGAATCTGTTGTAGATGCAGGCGGACGGAAACTTTTGTCGCACTTTTTGTGTTGTGAGGTGACAAAATGTCTGCATCGATATTGCGCTTCAATCGTGGACTATGCTTTGCTGTTTTGCCGATGACGCAAAAGCGTGTATAAATCTTAACTATTAACACTAAATTCTAAAGGCTATGAACGGAAATTTTGCAAACAATCAGAATGAGAAGAACAGCTTCCTCAGCCGCTTTGCCATCAACCTCAATGAGGCGGCCAAGAGCGGCAAGCTGGACCCCGTGATAGGGCGCGACGAGGAGATACGCCGCATACTGCAAATCTTGAGTCGACGCACGAAGAATAATCCTATACTCATCGGCGAGCCCGGTACGGGCAAAACCGCTATTGTGGAGGGATTGGCCCACCGCATCCTACGTGGTGATGTGCCCGAGAACCTCAAGCGCAAGCAGGTGTACTCGCTCGATATGGGTGCTCTGGTGGCTGGTGCCAAGTATAAGGGTGAGTTTGAGGAACGCCTCAAAGGGGTGGTCAACGACGTCATCCAGTCGGCTGGCGAGTGCATCCTATTTATAGATGAGATACATACCCTTGTGGGTGCTGGTGCTGATGGCAGTGGTGCCATGGATGCGGCCAATATCCTCAAGCCCGCCTTGGCTCGTGGTGAGCTGCGCTCTATCGGTGCTACAACGCTCGATGAGTATCAGAAGTACTTTGAGAAGGACAAGGCGCTCGAGCGCCGCTTCCAGACGGTGATGGTAGACGAGCCCGACGAGGCCAGCAGCATCTCCATCCTGCGCGGACTCAAGGAACGCTATGAGAATCACCACAAGGTGCGCATCAAGGATGAGGCTATCGTAGCTGCTGTAGAGCTCTCGAGCCGATATATCACCGAGCGATTCCTTCCCGACAAAGCCATCGACCTCATGGATGAGGCCGCCGCTAAGCTCCGCATGGAGCGCGACTCTGTGCCCGAAGAGCTCGATGAGATTACCCGCCACCTTAAGCAACTCGAGATTGAGCGCGAGGCCATCAAGCGCGAGAAGGACGAGCCCAAGCTCGCTCAACTCAAGGAGGAGATAGAGGCGCTGCGCACCCAAGAGCGCGAGCTCTCAGAGAAGTGGCAGGCCGAGAAGCGTCTCATCGACGAGATCCAGCAGAAGAAGCAACTCGTAGAGCAGCTCAAGGTAGAGGCCGACCGTGCCGAGCGCGAGGGCAACTATGGCCGTGTGGCAGAGATACGCTATGGCCGCTTGCAAGAGGTAGAGGCGCAGATTGCAGCTACGCAGAAGCAGCTACACGATAAGCAGGGCGACGGTGCACTCATCAAGGAGGAGGTCACCGCCGATGATATTGCCGATGTGGTAAGCCGCTGGACGGGCATCCCCGTGAGCAAGATGCTTGAGAGTGAACGTCACAAGTTGCTCCACCTCGAAGAGGAGCTCCATCGCCGTGTCATCGGACAAGACGAAGCCATCGCCGCCGTGGCTAATGCCGTGCGCCGTAGCCGTGCCGGCATGCAAGATCCCAAGCGCCCCATTGGCTCATTCATCTTCCTCGGTACCACAGGTGTGGGTAAGACAGAGCTGGCACGCGCCTTGGCTGACTACCTCTTCAATGATGAGCGCCTGATGACCCGCATCGATATGAGTGAGTATCAGGAGAAGTTTTCTGTCACTCGCCTCATCGGAGCGCCTCCGGGCTACATCGGCTACGATGAGGGAGGCCAGCTTACCGAGGCCGTGCGCCGCAAGCCCTACTCTGTAGTGCTCTTCGATGAGATAGAGAAGGCTCATCCCGACGTCTTCAATATCCTCCTCCAGGTCCTCGACGATGGCCGACTCACCGACAATAAGGGTCGTACGGTGAACTTCAAGAACACCATCATCATTATGAC
>JAFZFF010000047.1 GCA_017556045.1 Bacteroidaceae bacterium
GACATTGGAGGTAACCTCTCCCTTGTCGATGAAGCGCGGCTCAGTCAGTGATGTTTCGTATCCCTGTTCGAAGAAGTTATATCCACCCAAGCAGTCACCCAAGTGCATATTAACCACACGCCATGGTGTGAGCACCGTTTCCTTATCGGGATTGCGAAAGGTGCTGAAGATATCGGTAATGCGTTCGATGCGTTCTTCTACACTCAGTTTATCGGCAGCACGAGCCATGGCGCGGATGCGCTTACCTGCTGCACTGAAGATGTCGGGATCGTAATACTTCTTGATACTATCGAACTTCTCCTTGGTGACTCCCTTGGGCATGAACTCCTCCCAAGACTGGTCATCGACAAGCGCAGAGAAGTTGTCAATGGTAATCTCCTCATCTTCATTGCTTACCTCAGCACCGTAGATGAGCAGGGGCATACGAATGGAGATACCACGAAGGATAGAGATGGCCGCTTCGCGATTCTCGCGTTTCTTCTTCAACTCTTCGAGTCGTGCTTTCTCTTCCTCGGTCAAGGGTTGCTTATCCTTGCCTTTCTTCTTATTCTTCTTTTCCAGCGATTCGAGTTCCTCGTATTGCTCATCGGTCAAACCTTGATTATTGATGTCCACCTGATTGGTCTTGGGCATGGCCTTGGTCTGTCCGATAATCTTTTTGAGGTCATCAAAGGCTTGCAGTTCCAGGTCGTTGAGCTTCATCAGTTCATCGTTGTACAGGCTCTTGTCCTCAAAGCCATTGCGCACGACACGCTCCACATATACCTTCTTGAGTTGTTCGAGCATACGTGGCACATCGAAAGGATTCATCTTACTGCCCTCGACCGATATGATGGGACAGAAGTTCAAGAACTCGCCCATTACCTTACGGTCATCGCTGCTGGTCTTACCCGCTTTTGATGATATCTTGGCGGTCTCGGCTATTACCTTGAGCGTGCGGTCAGGGGCAAAGTCGAACACATAGCACTGCTCCTTTACGCGACCATTGATGGTTGCCGGTGTCTGCACACGGAAGATGGTCTGCATATAGCTTGCAGCACCTGTGTTGTACGAGCCTGAAAGCATGAATACAGCAGTCCATGCCTTGACGCTGACACCTGTCGTGAGTCGTCCGCACGAAAGAGTGATGGTGCGTGTGGCATCAGGGTCGCTACCGATGGCCTCCTCTACGGCTGCCAGTGCATCCTTGCTCTCCTCTTCCAAGTCGCCATCGCCAGCCACATTGACTATCTTGAAATGTTGGAATACGGGATGACTCTGTAGCATCGCGCTCAACGCACGAGCATGCGCTACACCTGGTACTATCCACAATGAGTGGCGGAATATGTTGCGGTACTCCTCATTGGCAAAGGGATAACAGCTCTCCTTGTCCTCTTTGGTTAGCAAGTTAAGGAATGCCCACACATCTTTTTCGTGAACGAACTTACCTTCATCATTGGCACGGAAGAACTCGCGGAAGTTGAAGGCTATGTCCTCATCGGCAAAGTCGTTCAGCAAACGGCCGAGGTCATAGGTGTAGATATTCATTGTGGGCAACGAAGCGTATGGGTTGGGGTCGCCAAAGTGAAGTTCGTCCCATTTAGCCTTGGCTTGCTGCTCCATCACATAGTCCCAAGTGTATATCTCACCTTCGGCAAACTCATCAAGCAGATTGAAGGGAGTACCAGATAAGCGCAACACCTTGGTATTCTCCTTCACAAGTTCGGTCATCACCGCCTTACCCAACTCGGTTTGTGTGCCCTCGTGTGCTTCGTCAACGATGATAAAGTCCCACTTGGTAGCAAACACCTCATCGTTCTTGTCGAAGTTGCCGCCTACGAGTTCCGAGCCACGAAGGTCTTGCATAGAAGCAAAGTACACATATTGACATTTCCCTTGAGTGGCTCTTGCCTCAAGTGAAGCGTGCGAGTCGCCATTGTTCTTCGAGCCATAGGCAAACTCGGGGCGGTCGTAGAATATCTTGCCAAAGTCCTCGAACCAACCACTATCCACTACCGGGCGATGGGTAAGAATCAGGGTGCGCTTGAAGTCCACTTCCTTGACCACTTGCAGGGCCGACAGGGTCTTACCGAAACGCATCTTGGCATTCCATAGCATCTGGTTACCCTTCTTGTATTGTTTCTTGGTGTCGTCTATGGCTTTGCGTTGCTCGGGGCGAAAGACGATAGGCGTTCTATGTTGTGTTACCTCTGCCGTCGTGAGCGACTCGCGTCCCTCCTTGACTGCAGCGATGGCGCGCTTCACGGTGTCGAGGTCGGTGATAAACCACTCGTTGGCTTTGTTTACCGTATCGAATACCTTCTTCTTGACGCCCGAACGCTCCAAGACATTGTGTACCTCCTTGTCATTGAATGAGCACAGACCTTTCTTCTTATGGTTATATATCGTGAGTTCGGTGTATAGAAGGTCATAGGCAATGCCAGCCGTCTGTGTATATTGATTAATGCGCTTCTTGGCCGACTCGTTGAGTGCCTTGCTATTTGGGGCGAGGCCAAATACATCGTCGCTATCGCAAGTGGCTTCGCCCACCTTCAAGCAGCCTTCGTGTGCTTTGTCGTTGATGCGGAACACATAGATCAACTTCAGTTTAAGTAATGAGGTGAATTTCATAGTGTCATTATTTTATGAGGTCGATAAATCGGATTCTTTTTCCCATTCTTCCCGTCTTGGGGTCTTTGGCACGCCAGTCCTTGATGAGGCAATAGGTGCCGTTGTGGCGACGGATATCATCTTTAGCGCATCCCTCGCAAGGGATTACTCGCTCTATGGTGCCATCGAAGAGTGTTTGCTCTATCTCCACTTTGTCACCACAAGTATTGGGGACTACACCTTTGAGCCCATCCATCTGCCACACATTCCACGAGATGATATAGGCGATATAGTTGAGCGACTTGAGCAGTGGCTGCTTGCCAAACTTCTGCTCGTAGTATTCGATGAAGGAGATGAGCATGGCTTCGCGGGCAATCAGAAGATTGTCGCCCTGCCACTCGTAGCCGTAGGTGCTCTTGTAGGCCACTTGTGCCCATTCGAGCCATTCGCCCGATTCGGTGGTATTCTCACTTACGACGCGCAGTTTGCGGTCGAGCAGACCGATGCGCTGCGCCAAGGGAATTGATTCGCCCGTAGTCGTATCGTAACGACTCACGATATAGGGTGCTTCGCCACAGGTGATTTCGAGTCGGGTATCACGCACATAGTCGCGCCAGGTCTTGCCCTCGGGAAAAGTAATCTTCTCCGTTGTGGCAGTCCATGAGTGTCGGCCTTGCTCATCGGTGTGTTCGGTATTGAACACATCCTTTCGGCCAAACCAAGCCTCGTCGATAAGGTTGTTTTGAGCGTTGCAAATCCACGAAGGGGTGAACACCTCGGCCATATCGCGTGAGCGTGCCGACTGAGTATCGCGACTCTTGAGGATGCGAGGCATGATGACATGCCCATTGTCGCCAGTAATAAGATGAGGAAGTATGGGGGAATGATAGTCATAGCCATCGCCCATATGGGCATAGTCGGAGGTTCCCCAAAAGATATTGCGCTGTGGCTCTCCCTCCTTGCTCGTGGTGTGGTCTTTGAGCAGGGTGGTCAATAGGTCGGGAGAGAATTGGCAGATATAATCCTCCAATATGTCTACTTCGATAGC
>JAFZFF010000008.1 GCA_017556045.1 Bacteroidaceae bacterium
GTCGGCTCGCAGCTTGTCGGCAAAGCCGCCGACGCGAAAGAGCGTCGGTTGCGACGACTGGCGGTTTATCGCCACCAAGGAGTGCTGCTTGCAGCTTACACACCCCGGAGGAAAACGCGAGTGTAACGATGCGTTCTCTGTGAGATTCGTGAGATCTGCGTGAGACAAAAATATGTGATAATCAATAATATGCATAAGAGCCTTTTGAGGATTTAAGACCCCAATAAATGTGTGCAAAGATTAGCTGGAGAAGAGGTTTAAGTCTCAAGCCAGTCTCTACGCAGTGAGACTATAGTTTCAGTACGATGAGACTGTAATCTCTACGTGGTGAGACTACAGTTTCAGCACGGTGATACTTGAGTATCGCCATACTGATATTATCTGAAACTAAAACAAACTGCTGAAATAGAAAGATGTCGAAATAAGAAAAGACTAAGGAGAGAAAAAAGGCACACTGTGAGAGAAGATTTCAAAGGGACGTTTATCAGACAGCACAAGAATTTATTTATGATAATTTATGGACCTATTTGCGGATATTTGTGTTTTAAAAGAAAATGTTGTATCTTCGCAGAGTCAAAGACAAAAGTTAAAAGATATGCCACAAATCAGTTTCTTCTATGGGATATATATCCTAATGAACTTTTCTGACCACAATCCGCCACATTTCCATGCTTGGTATGGCGATTATAAGGTTACGGTAAGCATAAATGACGGAGTGGTAAAGGGTGAAATGCCTGGACGAGCTTTGCGGTTAGTGCTGGAATGGCTCGACTTGCATCGAGAGGAACTGATGGATAATTGGATGCGTGCACAGCGTGGTGGCGCATTGGAGAAAATTGAACCCCTTAAATAATATCTGCTATGTTTCTCGAAGTTGTAAAAGCGGAATACCTCAACGGCTACCGCATAAAACTATGGTTTAATAATCACACCGTGAAGGTGGTAGATTTGGCCAAATCCTTGAACGGAGAGGTCTTCGTGCCACTCAGAGATATCGACTACTTCAAACGATTCAGTATTAAGTTCAATACAATAGAATGGGAAAATGGTGCAGACTTTGCACCCGAATATCTCTACGAACAAGGTGTAGCCGAGTGTTAGAGGACAGTGGATTTATAATCCACCGTTAAACGAGTATCTGGGTCTGTAACCCGAGCATCCCCAAGGGCTATGTGTTTATCAGACAGCTGTGATTTGTAGTATGCTTGCGCCACAGAATGACAAACTAACGGAGTAAAAGAGTTTTATTTTTGGCCTGGCATAGTACTATGCTATTACATTTGAGTGGGTTGGCAATTTTTAATTCTTCAGCGGTGAAGATGAATTATGCCATTGAGAACGAAAGAGATGCAATAAACTTTGTGTACAAAAATCCACTCTTAAAATCTGCCAGGTGACAAAAAAGTAATTGCAGATGGGGCTATACAAGAAAGTTCATAAATGAGGTGGCAATGGCAAAAATCAACGCACATTGACGCTTTACGGCATGCCACTGCCACCCTATTTATGAACTTTTATCACTTGAAACTGGCACGGATGTACCGTGCCAGGTCAAAAATCAAACTTTATTACTCGCCCGACGAGAGCTCTACTGCGTAGTTAGCTCTGCGACCTGACATATAGTAACCTGAGATGAAGAGCACGCGCTCAGGCGATTGGTTAGCAGTCTTGAGAACATTTGCCAAGTCCTCCTCGCTTGCAATCTTTGCGCCGTTGACCTTGAGGATAACGAAGCCTTTCTTGATGCCAGCCTCTGCAAACTTACCCTTTTCGACACCAGTTACTTGCAAGCCATAGCTTACTCCAAGGTGGCGCTTCACATCATCATCAATAGGCTTAAAGGCTGCGCCAAGCATATCGAGGTCAAACTTCTTCACTACTTCGGTATTGCCTTGCAGATTCTTCAGTGTCACATCGAGGCGCTTCTCCTTCTTACCCCGCATAACGACTACCTCCACCTCATCACCGGGACGATGCTTGGCGATATTCTCCTGCAACTCTGCCATATTGTGTACCTTCTTACCAGCAATCTTGATGATAACATCTCCAGCCTCGATGCCCGCAGCTTTAGCTCCACTTCCGTCGGTCACCTCAGCTACGTATACACCCTCTACGGTGCCCAGGTCTTTGTCCTTGGTGCGCTCATCACCGAGGTCATGACCACTAATACCGAGGATAGCACGCTGTACTGTTCCAAACTCTTTGAGGTCATCAACCACCTTAGTCATAATACTTGTTGGGATAGCAAATCCGTAGCCAGCATAAGCTCCTGTAGGTGATGACAATACGGCATTGATACCCACGAGTTCGCCACGCGCGTTCACAAGTGCACCGCCACTATTACCTTGGTTAATAGCAGCATCGGTCTGAATGAACGACTCTATACCACCATTATAGACACCCAACGTACGTGCCTTAGCACTAACGATACCTGCCGTCACGGTAGAGGTAAGGTTAAAGGGGTTACCTACTGCAAGTACCCACTCGCCCACCTTCAAATCATCAGAGTCTCCGATGGGTATTGTAGGGAAGCCATCACCCTCGATCTTCACCAAAGCGAGGTCTGTATTGGGGTCAGCACCTATAAGCTTGCCCTTAAATTCGCGATTGTCATTAAGCTTCACATCTATCTCGTCGGCACCCTCGATAACGTGATTATTGGTCACAATATATCCGTCCTTAGAGATAATCACTCCTGAGCCGAAGCCTACGCGAGGTTGAGTCTGTATCTGTTGCTGACGTCCCATGCCATCACCAAAGAAGAAATCAAAGAGGTCAGGCATCTGCTGTACAGTCTGCGTGCGTCCCAGCTTGGTCGACTTGATATGCACCACTGCATGAAGAGAGTTTTCTGCCGCACCCGTGAGATCGATGGGTTGCGACTTATTATCATTGAACAACGCCGTAGGCATAGCAAAGCTATCGCCCTGTTGTACAGCAATCACGGTCTCCTTATTTGCATTCTTCTCCATCAACGTGTAGGTGGTGACGCCTGCCACAAAAGCACTGCCCAACACCAAGGTGGAATAGCCAAAAAGTTTTTTAATGGTAGATCTCATAATTATACTATTCTTTAGGTTAATTAATAATCTTTTTTACGTTAATTAATAGCATCATTTAACTTTAGTGATGTGTAAAAATAACCGGCATCATGATGCTGCTTATTATTCACACATCACTTTACAGCGCAAAGATAATGGCTTTTTTCGTCAGTTGACGCAAACGCTACTAATTATTACTACTAATTAACACTGCATGGAGTAGCATTAACAAATGTTTAATATCTCTTGTTCGATTTTTACGAATTTTAAACTACCAAGACCTTCCGTTGTATATCAAATGGGCACAAATCGTCCATATGCATAGCCTCTACCGCAAGGGCAACAAGTTCTGACTTCTCTGCCAACTCCAAATTCTGCTTAGTGGCAAAATACTGTCCTGCCTCCACCATGCAATCCTCGGGGATAAGGCCTATGAGCTCCGTACCCGTCACCTCGGCACCTAACTCATGAGCCACACTGCATACCATCTCATAGGCAGTATGAATAGGACATAGCGCCACATCATTGATATTCATCGACACCTGCGCACAGCCATACTCCTCTATATACCAGCCTATAGCCTTACAGCCACGCAGCAGTCCAGGGCGACGCACTGCTCTACCCTCAGCATCGCGCACTACATTGCTCTCAGCATCACGACACACCTCACCACTGGCTCTCACACGAGCCGCGATGGCCGCCGCCACCTCACGCGACGAAGTGTTGAGGTTAAAGTTCACAGCTATCAGAAAGTTGCGCGCACCCACAACAGAAGCTCCCGAGCGGGCAGCCTGTGTGGTATACTCCACACCACCAAAGTCGGGACGCATCACGGGGTCTAACATCTTGTCGCGCAACCCTTCATACTCACCTCTGCGACAATCAGCCAAGTTCACATGCTCGGGGAGATAGGCCGCAGCCTCGTAGCAATAGGTAGGAATGCCAAGTTTCGCGTATATGCGCTCAGCCAACGTGCGTGCCAGCTCGGCACACTCAGCCAACGTAATATTCTTCAGCGGTACGAGGGGTAATACATCGGTAGCACCAATGCGAGGGTGCTCGCCCTGATGTTCACGCATATCAATCAGTTCGGAGGCACACTTCACCATGCGAAATGCAGCCTCTACCACATCCAGCGCAGGCCCTACAAAGGTGATCACCGTACGGTTGGCAGCCTCACCACGGTCGACATGTAGTACTCGAACGCCATCGACCGAGCGTATTGACTCGGCGATGGCGTTGATAGTTTCTATATTGCGGCCCTCACTAAAGTTGGGCACGCACTCTATGAATTGAGAATTGAGAATTGAAAATTGAGAATTATTGTCTTCCATCTGTTACCCATAGAATTCACAATTCATAATTTATTAGAAATCATACTTCAACATCATGCAGATGCGGTTGTTGGCTACCCAGTGAGTATTGGTCACAGTACCATTGGTCACCATTCGAGGACCATCATTCGGATGTACGAAATACTTACCATAAGAAGCAGCAGTATGCTCATATTCAAGACCTATCTGCATATTCTGCACCTTATAGGTAACGATGGGTGAGAAACGATAAGCCTGATCCAAGCCAGTATTGTTGCGTACTACCAAGCTTGTGAACTTCTCGCCTGCAGAGCCATAATTTTTGAGCCAACCCGCAAAGAAGCCATAACGAAGCTTCTTACCATACATCATGGTAACCCAAGCCGAACCCATCTCCATAGGTTCATAACTATTCACACCACTGACAGATGTCTCCACGATGCCAAATCCGGTGGGCTGCATCATGTGTGAGGTGTTCTGTCCGTATACCGCCTTGGCACGCACTGAGAGGTAATCCACCTTGAGCGAACCTGATGCCATCAACGAATAGCTTGTCAAACGCTCATTGACCAACATATTATTGGCAACCACACGAGGAGCAATGGTAGAGACATTAGCACCGATTGTACCTGTAACATGATCACCCTTAGTAGTCATACCCACGAAAACCTCGGGCACAAGCGCATTGCGCGAATAGGTATTCGAGGTCTTACCATCGAGACCTACAGAACCATACTGAAACTGATAGATTGCAGCAGCAGTGAAGGTTAGTCCCTTAGCAGGAGTATAGTTGTAGCGCACCTGCGGAGAGCGATTGAAGGGGTTGAACGGTGCACCAGTAGCAAGGCTGAACACCTCGGGCATCAAGTCACCCGACATAGGATGCCATGCCTGACCCACGAGCAAGTCTGAATGTTCCCATGCCAACTTAGTATAGGCCTGACGGATACGGAGATTGAAGGCAGTAGACGAAGAGGCGCCACAGAAGTCTGACTCAATCTTTGCAGTTGACTTAGCACCCCAAATCTCGGGACCAGTCACATTGAAGCCCAGGCGTGTAGTCATAGAGAGAAAACGCACCGAAGGGATAGCATTTAGATCCTGCCCATGCAGACCAGGATTAATATCATTGGGGAGCATGTTAAAGAGTCCCTCGTTGGACTGCACACAGCTACGCGAGTCGTAAGTAAAATAGTTACGTACGAATCCATACATCTCGGCCTTCACAGCCTTGTCTTGCGCATAGCCACCCATGCAGCACAGCGCCAACAAACTACAAATAAATGTCTTTTTCATATTCCTATTCATATATATTAAGTTTTTTCAATCTATCATTTCAGTACCATCCGACGTGCATCCACATCGTAATATAGTTCATCACTATCGAGGAAGGCAGAGATGGCCCCACTCTCTGAGAGCTCGTCCAGCGTACCAGCTTGTAGGCCCGACTTCTGTAGCAACCAAAGCCTGTCGGCAGTCTGAAACGCTATCTCCAGATCGTGTGTCGAGAGCACGATGAGCTTGCCCTGCTCGTGAGCCAAGCGGCGCAACAATTGCATCATGGCAATCTTGCTCGGATAGTCGAGAAATGCCGTAGGCTCATCGAGAAAGATGAGTGGAGTCTGCTGAGCCAGCGCCTTGGCTATCATAGCCTTTTGTCGCTCACCATCACTCACCTGTTGTATCTTGCGATGACGCAGCGCATCGAGCCCCACCAGCGAAATGGCCTCGTCTACCACATTCTGATCATGCTTTGTGAGCGAGCCCCAAAAGTTTGTATAGGGCACACGCCCCAAGCCTACCACCTCCTCTACAGTGAGGTCAGCAGGCATATTCTTCTCAGTGAGCACCACTCCTATACGCTCTGAAAGTTCACGAGGTACATACTCCGCGATGCTCTTTCCCTCGACATATACCTCACCTCTGAGCGGAGGTTGGAAAGCAGCCATCGTACGCATCAGTGTAGACTTACCCACACCATTAGCCCCTATGAGACAGGTGAGCACACCGCTTGGCAACTCAGCATTGAGCGTATGTGCCACGATGCGGCGATTCTTATCGTCGCTATAACCTATATATAGGTCGCGCAATTCGAGTACAGCACCTTCCATCGTCACCTAATCACTTATCAAACGTCCTTGCCAAGTCTCCCGCTCCACCATACGGCGTCGTAGGCGATTGACAAACTCAAAATTCTTCATTCCCCAATCGGGAGCTATCAGTAGCGAGCGTGGCGATTGCGATATAAATCGCTCTATCACCATCGTCTGCGGTAATCGCTCTATGTAGTCGATAGCTAACTCTATGTATTCGTCCACCTCATATAGATGGAAGTCCTCGGGTCTCTCCTCATACTCACGTGCCATACGTGTGCCACGTATCAGTTGTAGTTGGTGTAGCTTGAGCATATCGAGTGGCAACGTAGCCAGCAATGAGGCCTGTCGTAGGAGCTCTTCGCGCTCCTCACCAGGCAGACCGAGTATCACGTGCCCACCGACTAGGATACCTCGCTCATGAGTACGGCGTATAGCATCGGCCGCAGTAGCAAAGTCATGGCCACGATTGATACGGCGCAAGGTCTCGTCATTGGCACTCTCAATACCATACTCTACCATGAGGAATGTACGATGGCTCAGTTCCTCGAGATAGTCGAGCAGTTCCTCGGGCATACAGTCGGGACGCGTACCTATGACCAACCCTACTACACCATCTACTGCCAGCGCCTCCTCATACATCGCCTTGAGACGGGAGAGCTCACCATACGTATTAGTATACGCTTGGAAGTAGGCCAAGTAGCGCATCGCAGGGTACTTACGTGAGAAGAATCTCATGCCATCTTCGAGCTGTTGCGTCACACTCAGTTCGGGGCTACAATATTCGGGATTGAAAGTCTGATTATTACAGTATGTACACCCACCTCTTCCCACAGCACCGTCACGATTGGGGCAGGTAAATCCCGCGTGTACAGAAATCTTCTGTACCTTACCCTCGAAATACTTTCCAAGGAAGGTTGCAAAGTCATAGTACAAGTGGTGCTGCATATTCATGGTGCAAACTTACACAAAAAACTTGACTTTTTCGGACTCTCCTCCCAAAAAGTTGCCGTCCACATCGCTCGAATGTGAAGATAAGCTTATCTTTGCAGACGAAATCAAATCTTTTGTTTACCTTTGCAAAAAATATATAATGTATGAATAACAAAACACATACTCTCAGATATGCTATTGCATGCATGATCCTGGCCATATGCACAGGATGTTCTTGGGCACAATCAACAAAAAATAAGAATATGAAAACTACAACACCTATGGTGCGTATCAGCACCAATCTTGGCGACATCGTAGTGCGCCTGTATGACGAGACACCCGAACACCGTGACAACTTCCTCAAGCTCGCTCGCGAGGGCTACTATGATAGTACGCTCTTCCACCGCGTCATCAAGGACTTTATGATCCAGGGCGGTGACCCCGACTCTAAGGGCGCACCTGCAGGCAAGCAACTCGGTAGCGGTGGTCCTGGCTATACTGTACCCGCAGAGTTTGTATACCCCCAATATTTCCACAAGCGCGGTGTGCTGAGTGCAGCACGTCAGGCTGACCAGGTCAACCCCGAGCGCCGCTCATCAGGCTCTCAGTTTTACATTGTGTGGGGTAAGACCTACACTGAGGGTGAACTGAAGCAGCTCGCAGCACAGCTCGATGGTCAGCGCGGCCAGCAGATCTTCAATGGTTTGGCAGCTCAGCACCGCGATAGTATCCAGGCTATGTACCAGCGTGGCGACCAGAAGGGATTGATGGAGCTTCAAAACCGCTTGGCCGCTGAGACCGACAAGATACTCAAGGAGACACAGGGATTCACCTTCACTCCCGAGCAGATGGAGGCCTATACTACTGTAGGTGGCACTCCCTTCCTGGACAACCAGTACACCGTATTCGGCGAGGTCGTTGAGGGTCTCGACGTGGTAGGCAAGATACAGCAGGTAGCTACAGGCAAAGCCGACCGCCCCAAGGAGGATGTGGTGATGACCGTTACAGTATTGGAATAAATTACATACTTCGTTTTTTAGTTCATGAACAACGAACAAAGAATCGAGCGTGCTGTTGAACTCTTTAAGATGGGGTACAACTGCGCACAAGCCGTGACGGCGGCCTTTGCCGACGAGTACGGATATACCGAGGAGCAGGCTCTGAAGATGTCAGCCTCATTTGGCGGTGGCATAGGCCGCATGAGAGAGACATGTGGTGCAGCTTGCGGCATGTTTATCTTGGCAGGACTGGAGACGGGATGTACCGATGCTTCCGACCGCCAGGGAAAGGCTGATAATTACGCTTTTGTACAGGAGTTGGCCGAGGAGTTCCGCAAGGAGAATGGCTCACTCATCTGTGCCGAGCTACTCGGTCTGCGTGAGCGCAAGCCCCAGATACCCACACCAGATGAGCGTACGGCGGTATATTATGAGAAGCGTCCGTGCGCCAAAATGGTGGAAACAGCTGCCCGAATATGGGCTAACAGGAGAAAAAACCATTAAAAAATGGTAAAAAAGAGCACGAAAAGTGTTAAAAACATGTTTTATAACATATTTTTTCGTATCTTTGCACCCGAATCAATAAGATTCGCTCCTGTGATAGGAGATTTTTAATATGTTTAACAATACAAAAACTAATTAGAAATTATGTTTACAGAGAAAGCTGGTGAGAACGCAGGTCTCATTTGGAATGCACTTGACGGTAAGGAAGGTTTGACCTTTAAGGAGATTAAGAAGACTACAAAGCAGAAGAAGGATGATTTCTTCCTCGGTTTGGGTTGGTTGCTCCGTGAGGGTAAGATTGCTGCTGTTGAGGTAGAGGATGATGTTGTTTACTCATTGAAGTAATCGAAACATTAGAAATCTAGAAATATACACACTGATACAAGACACCCTGGTGAATATCCTTCATCAGGGTGAATTGTTTTTATTCGACCTATCGATTTAAAATATCGCCGTCTGCATACTAAATGCGCTATACCATGCGTTACATATACGTTGCTAATTACAAACTATATTTGCCTATGGAAAAAAAGTTTACTCTACTCTCTTCTACCGAGTTCGCCGCGTTGGTTCGCAAGGCGATAAAGCAAGAAAAGACCTCTGAGCCTCAGAAGTCATCGGTACGCTTCTTGAAGGATTTCGCACGTAACTACAGGGCAAATACCAACATGCCCAGCGGCTTACAGGGCTATATGCTCAGCTAATGCCGCCCCGTAGGGACAAAAAAGCGCCTCTTGCGTTTGTATTATCCGTACGATTTGTGTAATTTTGCGCATCTATAAAGAACAAACACTTAACAAAGCTGATATGAATCAATTGATAGCCCCCTCACTCTTGTCGGCCGATTTCGCACATTTGGCACAAGACATCGACATGATCAATAATAGTGAAGCCGACTGGCTCCATTTGGATATTATGGATGGCGTGTTCGTCCCCAATATCTCATTCGGATTTCCCGTGTTGCAATACGTAGCTAAGCTTTGCACCAAGCCCTTAGACGTACACTTGATGATCGTGCAGCCCGAGAAGTTTATCCCCGAGGTGAAAGCGCTCGGCGCCATGATGATGAACGTGCACTTTGAGGCATGTACCCATCTCCACAGAGTGGTAGGCGCTATCCACGATGCAGGTATGAAGGCTGGTGTCACCCTCAACCCCTCTACCCCAGTATGTATGCTTGCCGATATCATCCGCGATGTCGATATGGTATTGCTTATGTCGGTAAACCCTGGCTTTGGCGGACAGAAGTTCATCGAGCACACTATCGACAAGGTACGCCAGCTCCGCCAACTCATCGATGAGACAGGCTCTAAGGCACTCATCCAGATCGATGGCGGTGTCAACCTCGAGACAGGCAAGCGCCTCGTCGACGCAGGTGCAGACGTGCTCGTAGCGGGCAACTCCGTATTCAAGGCCGCTGATCCTAAGGACATGATCCATCAGCTGAGAAGTTTATAATCAATCTTCTTACACATATAAGCCGTGGCAATAGGTGAATCCATACAGCAACACCCATTGCTACGGCTTGTCATTTCGTACATCGGAGGCATAGTCCTTGCCGATGCCCTCTACCAGCCATCCAGTTCGTTGGCATTATGTAGCATGATGGTTGGTATCATAGCCTTGCTGATAGCGCTCCTCACACATCGTGCCGAACGGCCCACACTACGCGTCACCTACGGCATAGCAGCGATAGCCCTGTTTGCTACCCTGGGATACACCTCCTACACGCTAACGCGAGACTTCAACCACTACTCCTGGCCCACCGATGAACACACCTATGAAGCTAAAGTCATAGAGCTACCTCGTAGTCGCTCCCGCACCACACTCTGCGTAGTCCACATACATGCCATGCGCGACTCATCAGCGTGGACACCCATCCACCGCAAGGCGTATGCCTACCTCGCCACAGATACAGCCTCCACCTCTCTACTCCCCGGCGATGTGATATGCTTTCGAGGTAAGGTGCGTCCACCACACAACTTCAGCGACGAGCTGACCTTCGACTATGCTCGCCATATCACCTTGCAGGGCGCCTCAGGCACCATATACCTCTCACACGACCGATGGCGCCGCATACCCACGCCACACCCTACCCTACGCGAGCGCATGCTACGCCTGAGCCACCAGCTACAGACGAGATACATGCGTTCAGCCTTCTGCGACGATGGCCTCGGCATACTGGCCGCTCTCAGCTTAGGCGACAAGCGCTCCCTCAGCGATGAGCTACGCACCATCTATGCCGATGCCGGAGCCTCACATATACTGGCACTCTCAGGATTACATGTAGGAGTCCTCTATGCCATCCTCGCCTTTGTCATGCGTGGCGCCGTGCCCAGTCGCCGCTTGCGCTGGCTACGCGAGCTCCTCATCATCGCCATCCTATGGCTCTTTGCCCTACTTGTAGGCATGCCCGCCTCAGTCATCAGAGCCGTGAGCATGTGTACCCTCTACACCCTCGCCCGCTGGATCAGCCACGATAGTTCGCCATTACATACCCTCACACTCACCGCCCTCATCATGCTGGTGTTGCGTCCCCTCTACCTCTTTGATGTCAGCTTCCAGCTCTCCTTCATGTCTATGGCCTCCATCCTCATCTTGGCGCCCTATGTAGAGCAGTTCACCACCAGTCGATCAGTGCCTCACATACCCGCCTACTTCTTGGGGATTATCTGCATGTCTCTCGCCGCGCAGATAGGCACCTTTCCACTCTCATTGCATCACTTTGGCACCTTCCCCACCTATTTCCTGCTCACCAACCTCCTGGTGATCCCCGACCTGTTTGTCGTATTGCTACTTACTATGCTATGGTGGATACTCGCGCTCACCCACCTTCCTCAGGCCACCCTCCTCGGCCAACTACTCCAGCATCTCACTCAAGGGATCAACACCTGCCTATCACATATCGCCCACTGGCCCCACGCCGTGCTCCGCACGCCCCACTTCAGCTCCCTATCAGCACTCCTCACCTATACCGTATTATTTTTCATTATCACCTTCATTATCCAGAGACGCCCCCGCGCCCTCATCTATGCATTAGCCTCCCTCCTTGCCCTCTCAGTATCGCTAATGGTATAGATACACCCCCTACACGCCGCATATCCTCACAAAAAAACATCTCCCCACTTTTTTTGAGTAGGGAGATGATATACATATCGGGGCTGAGCCGTCTACAGGGTCATGCCAGGTCACGATACTTGAGCAGAGGATTCTTGGCCGCTGTAGTCTCATCGAGACGGCGCACGGGAGTGGTGTGCGGAGCGCTCTTCACCATGCCGGGATCAGCGATAGCCTCTTCGGCCACACGGTGCATGATATCGATGAAGTCGTCGAGCGTCTCCTTTGACTCAGTCTCCGTAGGCTCTATCATGATGCTCTGATGGAAGAGTAGCGGGAAGTAGATCGTAGGAGCATGGTAGCCATAGTCGAGCAATCGCTTGGCAATATCGAGTGTGGTGACTCCGGTGCTCTTGTCGGCCAAGCCATCGAAGACAAACTCATGCTTACATACCGTATCGATGGGCAGGTAGTAGGCATCGCGCAAGCTCTCCTTCACGTAGTTGGCATTGAGCGTAGCGATGGGGCCTACGTGCTTGATATCCTTTCCGAGCGAGAGGATATAGGTGTAGGCGCGCATTACGACGCCAAAGTTACCCATGAAGGTAGCTACGCGGCCACAAGCTGATACCGCATCCTGTATTTTGAATTCTCCATTCTCACCCTTTACTACTCGTGGGTTGGGCAAGCTGTCTACCAGATGGGCAGCTACGCCTACGGGGCCGCTACCGGGACCTCCGCCTCCGTGAGGAGTAGAGAAGGTCTTGTGGAGGTTGATATGCATGATATCGAATCCCATATCGCCAGGGCGTGAGGCACCGAGCATGGGGTTGAGGTTAGCTCCGTCATAGTAGAGGAGGCCTCCAGCTTCGTGTACGAGGCGTGCTATCTCTACCACCTGTGTCTCATAGATACCGAGCGTATTGGGGTTTGTCATCATGATGCCGGCAATGGTGTCGTCGAGCAGACCCTTGAGGTCATTGGTGTCGACGGTGCCATCGGCAGTAGACTTCACCTCTACGATCTCGAGTCCACACACGGCAGCACTGGCAGGATTGGTACCATGGGCGCTATCGGGCACGATGACGCGAGTACGCTGGGCTTCGCCACGCATGAGATGATATTGGCGCATCACCATCAAGCCGGTAAGCTCACCATGAGCGCCCGCATAGGGGGTGAGGGTAAAGTCGGCCAATCCAGTGAGCTCGCTCAGCGCGCGTGCCGTATGGTAGTATATGGCGAGCGCACCCTGCACGCTATCAGCGCTCTGCAGAGGATGCAAGCCCTTGAAGGCAGCATGAGAAGCCATCTCCTCATTGATCTTGGGGTTGTACTTCATGGTGCAGCTACCCAGGGGGTAGAATCCTGTCTCTACGCCAAAGTTCTTGTTTGACACGTTGGTATAGTGGCGCACCACATCGAGTTCGCTCACTTCGGGAAGCTCCGCAGGAGTCTCGCGCAAGAGATTTTCGGGAATGCTGATTGCCGATTGCTGATTGCTCAATGCTGACTTTGGAAGACTATATCCTACGCGTCCAGGGCGTGAAATCTCGAATATCAGTTTGTCATAGTATTTCATAGCTCTTTACCAATTTTACAAGTTCGTCAATCTGCTCTTTGGTACGGCGCTCAGTAGCGCATAAGAGTATACAGTCGTCCATACCCTCGCGATAGTCTCCCAGGGCGATGCCAGCCATGTAGCCTTGCTCGGCAAGATATGCTTGCAGGGCTTTGACGGGCAGTGTGGTGCGTAGGGCACACTCCTTGAGGAAGGGTGCATCGGGGAATGCGGATGCGAAGAGGCCAGTCTTGACCAGCTCATCGTGCAGATAGTGTGCGGCGGCATAGCTCTGCTCGTTGACCTCGCGCAGGCCCTGCTTGCCCATCAGTGCGAGATAGATGGTGATGTGCAGTGCCATGAGCGACTGGTTAGAGCATATATTGCTATTGGCCTTCTCGCGGCGTATATGTTGCTCGCGAGCCTGCAGGGTGAGCACGAAGGCGCGCTTGCCATCTACATCCTTGGTAGCTCCTACGATGCGTCCGGGAAGCTTGCGCACCAATTCTTTTTTGCAGGCGAGAAATCCCACGTACGGACCTCCGAAGCTGAGCGGTATGCCCAAGGGTTGTCCATCGCCACATGCGATATCGGCGCCCCACTCTGCGGGAGTCTTCAGCACGGCCAGTGCCGAGGGGTCACATTGCATGATGAGCAATGCCTTGGCACCATGCACGTCGTCGGCAAATCCCGTGTAGTCCTCTATGATGCCATAGTAGTTGGGCGATGCTACGAGCACGCCAGCCACGTCGCCTTCGGCGAGCATAGCCTGCATGGCAGCTCGGTCAGTACGGCCATCAGCCTCGGGGATGAGGGTGACGGCTATACCCTTATACTTGGTGTAGGTATCGATGACACTGAGCACGGCGGGGTTCAGCGTCGATGACACGAGCACACGATTCTTCTTCTTAGCCTGTGCCACCGCCATGAAGAGAGCCTCTACGGCAGCCGTAGCGCCATCATACATAGAGGCATTGGTGCAGTCCATGCCAGTGAGCTCACATATATGGCTCTGATATTCGAAGATGTATTGCAGTGTACCCTGTGATATCTCGGGCTGATAGGGCGTATATGCCGTGAGAAACTCGCTTCGCGAGGTGAGCGCCCCGATGGCCGAAGGCGTGTAGTGGTCATAAGCACCTCCACCAGCGAAGATTACCTGTTGCTTGTTCTTTGCGCCGAGGGCGTCGAAGTGAGCACGTATCTCCTCCTCAGACATTGCTTCGGGTAGGTCATACTCCTTTTGCAGACGCACACTGGCGGGAATGTCGGCAAAGAGGTCGTCTATACTTCCGACGCCAATCTTGTCGAGCATCTGACGGATGTCGTCAGGTGTGTGTGGAATGTATTTGTTCATGGTGAGGCCCCCTCCAGCTCCCCCCCGAGGGGGAGGAGTTAGTCGGAGGACTTGGGTTTTATTTATTTGTTTGTAATACTACGCATCACATCGTTTGTCGCGATGCCTTAGCCCCTCCCTTTTGGGGTGGAAGGGTTAGGGAGTGGCTCCTTTACTCACAAACCTTCTCGTACTCAGCAGCATCGAGCAGGCTATCGAGCTCTGAGGGGTCAGCAAGCTCTACCTTGATGAGCCAGTTCTCATAAGCATCCTGATTGATGAGTTCGGGCTCACCCTCGAGTGCGCTATTGATCTCGATGATCGTGCCGCTTACGGGAGAGTACAGGTCGCTGGCAGCCTTCACGCTCTCCACTGCGCCAAACTCCTCGCCCTTGCTTATCTCCTCGCCCTCAGAAGGGAGATCTACATACACGATATCACCCAACGAGTGCTGTGCATAGTCACTGATACCGATCAAACCGATGTTACCTTCTACCTTGACCCATTCGTGTGAGTCAGCATACTTGATGCCTTCAATTACTTTACTCATAATGTCACTTTATTTACAATTTGACAATTTACTAATTACTATTTATTTACAATTTGATTATCTGACAATTTGTGTATCCCTTCAAGAAAGAATGGTACATTGTAAATAGTCAAATCGTCAGTTGATTTTTATTTCTTATAATTCTTCTGATAAAATTTCTTCTTCACCACCTTACCAGCGAAGGTCTTCTTGCGGATGCGCACCTCTACGGGAGTCTCCAGCGCGCTATAGCGAGCCTCTATGAGCGCCATACACACGCTCTTGTCCACCGAGAGGCAGTGGTATCCCGTGGTGACAACGCCCATCTCTTCGCCCTCCACCTCGATAGGATATCCTGCGCGAGGTATAGCACGGTCGAGGAGCTCTATGCCCACGATCTTCTTCTTCAGTCCCAGAGCCTTCTGCTCGGCGAGCGCATTCTTACCGATAAACTCCTCCTTGTCGAGCTTCACGAAGATGCCGAGTCCAGCCTCGAGCGGAGTGATCTCGTCGCTGAGCTCATGTCCGTAGAGAGGCAGTGCCACCTCAAAGCGCAAGGTATCGCGGCATCCCAGTCCGCAGGGTACCGCCTCGCCCGATGCGATGAGCACATCCCACACCTTATTGATATAGGTATGTGAGCCATAGAGCTCAAATCCGTCCTCACCCGTATATCCTGTGCGGCTAACGATAATGGTCTCTCCCTCCACCTCTATCTCCTTGAAGATATAGAAGGCCAGGTCACCCACCGTGAGGCCGAGCACACGCTCCACCACCTCTTCGCTCTTGGGGCCCTGCACGGCCACCTGACCGTAGTAGTCAGACTGGTTATCGATGACCACGTCATAGCCCGCGCTCTGCTCCACTATCCACGCATAGTCCTTGTCGATGTTCGAGGCATTTACCACGAGCAGATACCTACCCTCGCCCATAGCATATACGAGCAGGTCATCCACGCTACCTCCGTTGGGGTAACACATGATGCCATAGTATATCTTGCCATATGGCGCATCGGTAATATCGTTAGTAAAGATATGGTTAACGTACTTTTCGGCGTCGGGACCACTGACGAAGATCTCGCCCATATGCGACACATCAAATACGCCGCAGGCGCTACGCACCGCATTGTGCTCATCCTTGATGCCCGAATACTCGATAGGCATATCAAATCCGCCAAAGGGACTCATCTTAGCCCCGAGGTCCACATGCTTATCATGCAGACAAGTGTTTTTCAATTCTTCCATGGTGATGATTCTTTAGTTCACGCTTGCAAATTTAATGCAATACAAATGAAAAAACAATACTTGTTCAGACTTTTTTTCATGCATCATCTACACGAAATGAAAATGTATATTCAGAGAGTCAACCTCTCATCATCACCCAAGTCGGTTTACCAATCCTTTATTTACTCATTCCCATATATTTTTTCAGAACCATCCATAAAGGTGGCAAAGAATTCTTTTGATTGGACACGAATGAACGTTTACGCTCACTCAACATTAGACAGTAACCATTAACCCATTACCCCCATCTTCCCCGAGTGAAGTCAGGAATCTTGACAGGCACCCCACCCTGCAGAGCCGACTGCTCGCTGAGCTCAGCAATACATGACCACTCGGCAGCATCGTACACATCAATGTCGAGCGGGAGTCCCTGACGCAAACACTCGATAAGGCGGCGGTCCATCGTATAGTTCATGATGTTGGGCACACCGAGACGATAGCCCTCCTCCTGTATGGCAGCGATATGGGGCTGTGTATATTGGCTGACGATAGGCTCTACGGCATCGCCCTTGACAGGCTCCTGACCATCAAATGTGATACAGCGCTTGGGATATTTCTGCACGAAGCCACGAGTGCCACATACCGTCTGCATACGACTATAGGGGCGTGGTGTGGTGACATCATATTGTAGCAGTATGGTCTTACCTTTGACGGTGCGGATGAGCGTATTGTTGACACATACATCGTGAGGCACATCAGTAGCCGGAGTCAGCGAGACGAGGTAGTCGAGACGGTCGCCACGGTGTATACCCAGCAGTTGACACACAGGACCTATACCATGCGTAGGATACGGATTGCCCTTGTGCTGACCACAGAGACGAGCCATCCAGCCCGTGGGGCCATCGGCATCATACTTGTCGCGTAGGTCGTGGATATAGGCACCTTCGAGATGGGTAAGCGTGCCTAACATACCCTCATGGACCATCGTGAGCGTAGCCTGATGGAAAGTGTCGTAACAGCAGTTCTCGAGCATGAAGCAGTGGCGGCGAGTGCGCTCAGCCGTATCTACAAGCTGCCAACACTCCTCTACCGTAGTAGCCGCAGGTACCTCTATGGCCACATGCTTGCCCTGCTCCATTGCATAGCACGCCATAGGAGTATGCGTGAGCCAGTCGGTACAGATATAGATAAGGTCTACATCATCCCTCTCACACAGCTCACGCCATCCATCCTCGGTGTCCAACAAGACAGGAGAGTGACGATTATCACCGGTCAACAAAGCTGATGCATCGTACAGGTGATTACGATGAATATCGCACAAAGCTACAATCTCTACCCCATCGATCACCAGATAGCGGCGAAGGGTAGCCATGCCTCGATTGCCCAAACCGATGAATCCGATGCGGACGACGGGCAAAGGCTCACATCTGAGCTGTAATACGTGTGACTTTTCCATAACTGCACAAAAGTACATTATTTTGACGGATAAACAAACAGATGGAGCGTCTTTCTTTCGAAAAACACCCCATCTACGTTCTATCTATCTATATCTCGATTACTTACGCTTACCCAAAGCCAAGTTTACACCCAACGTGATGTGAGAATTCAGATTATTGACAGGGATATACTGAGGAGTAACCTTGGTGATCATATAGTCGCTACCCACAAAGAAGGCAATACCTGCGGGATGGAAGTTAAACATCCAACCAAGTGAAGTACCATACGTAGTGATACCATAATTGACAGATGCCTCAATCCACTTGAGCGGAGAGATGTTGAGGTATGTTCTTAGGTCGTTCCAACCACCAAACTGACCGAAGCGCTTGCCATAGAGCAATGCTGCAGACAAGCCCTTATAAAATGGCATAGCATACTCAGCGCCAAGGTACATGGTAGCCCCTATAGGGGTTGACTGCTTCACAACATCATCAGAATAAAATTCAATCATACCCATAGCATCTTCACTCAGACGATTTATTTCTTCACTGATGCTACCTTCGATATCATCAGGATTGATCTCCTCAAAACCATCAAATACCACTTTGGTATCTCGTGTAGAAGCCTTTACCATGTATTTCCAATTGATACGTCCCAGGTCAACAAGCGATGCTGACAAGGTAAGCCCCTCAACCAATTCACTCATGTCATATACGGCACCAAAATCCACAGCATAGCCACGAGCTGCAGGCTTGAGTGAAGTAATCCCATCAGTGAGGGGTGACTCTATACCACTGATCTGTCCATTGTCACCGTCGGTCAACTGAGCTTCTGCAAAGATAGCAGCTTCTGCCTTGGCATGACTCTCTACCATCCAACGATCTTCGCTTAACTCTACATTTAACTTATCGACATGTACGTTTGCATAGGCAATACCATAAAGAATCTTTGCATTGATACCTACACGGAGTCCGTCAATAATCTCACGCGAATGACCGATGGTAAGCGCTGCATAGTTCATCGTACGCATGTTAATATCTGAAAAATTGTATGTACTCTCTTGCAGTCCCTTCTTGGCAAATTCAAAGAAGCCCTTGGGTAGGTTGGTCGAGAGTGAGCTATTGAGCGTCAATGCCACATTGGTATATCCGCCAAACATTCTTTTACCTGCAGCCAAAAGGGTCATATCGATGTCTGAAGACATGCTGATAGACTTGGGCAAGCGTTTGAGAAAGTCGTTCTGATCTACCGTTCCGCTCATGAAGGTGGTAAGTTTATTGTCACCATAAGGATATATGAAGTCAGAAAGACCGACATTGCTGTTTGCTGCTACGGACAAATTACCACCCAAGATACTAAAGTAGCCACGCTCAGCATCCATAGCGGGGTTTAGCAGGTAGTTATAGAATGTTCCGTCAAGGAAGTATGCCGACTTAGCTGTCTGAGCCATGCCAGACAATGAGAATACAGAGAACAGAGCTACTGCAAGCGAATATTTTATACGTTTCATCGTTTCTTATTTTAGAGTTATATTATTACTTCTCGGTCAGGTTTGCCTCGATATCACCAGATATCTCTACTACGATATCAGAGAGTTGGATACCCTGTTCCTTGGCCAAAGATACGCCACCTTCAGTGTGATCAACAGCAGCCTCAAGGCTGAAAGCCAACTTATCAAGACCAGAAACATCACCCGAACGACTCTTGATGGCAAACTGTATATTCTGCACTTCGCCACTCTCCAAGATATTGCCTCCATCACCAGCTAAAATACGCAAGGTGTCAATAGTAATGTCTTTAATCTCTTTATTATTAACATCGAGCGCCTTCACCGCAAGCGACAAACCTACGGGTATCGTATTTTTTACATTCAGCTTAGCACCCAAAGCGATGTTGCTAAACATATTCATCACTTCGCCCAAGCTAACCTGCAGTCCTGAAATGGTATCAGTATAACACATATGGAACTCATCAAATTTCAAAGGTATAACTACAGCATACTCACCACAGAACTTGATACCTTGGCTGAGGTCGATATGGTGTGTGACATCTTGCTTGACTGTAGGAGACACCGAGAAGTCAATAGAACTTGGCAGACGTTCGAGCAAACGTGCAAGATTGGGAATCTCTATATTTTGATACCCTTGCTTAGACACCTTGCTCGTGTCGCTAGTGATAAACAACTTCGTCTTGCGAGGAGTAACATTACCGGTAGAGGCATCAAACTCACCTGCTGCAAGGTGGAATACCTGATTAATTACCGAAGACTCGATAATATCTCCATTCTCATCCTTCCCAAAGAGCTGAAGGTCAATATCTACAGGAACGGCAATCGTATTCTCAAAGGCAATCATAATCTGAGGCTCGGCAAGAGTGATACGATTATTTTCATCTTTCAAGAAAGCTAATCCATCACCCAAGTCAAGTGCAAATGACTTCTCAATCTTGTTGATTTCACCACGATAGAGTCCACTGAAATTCTTCACTTCGATATCACCTAATGACATGTTGATATCTACCGAAATCTCCTTCATGTCTTTCAGGTCATCAGAGTGGAAGTCCATATCACTGATACAAGCCTCACCGACAACTGCAATGTTTCCTTTGTATGAAAGGTAGCTCTTGCCATTGGTTGAATCCTTGGGTTCAAAGCCATCATAGCCAAATTCCTCTCCCATAAAGTCAAGCCCTGTGCATATAAGCTCTATTGCCAACGGCTTTTCTTGTTTGGGAAGATATTTTGTATTTATGTACAGTGAGTCACCCTTGAAAATAGCGTCTTTATTATTGCTCTTCAACTTCAAGAAAGAAGGTAATGCTACACGCAGATTAAGATCTACCTCAGTGTCAAGTTTTTCCAATCCACTCATCTTCATCTCAAGGCATACGGGAACGTCTTCTGTAAATCCGATAGCCTCGATGCGACCAATCTCGTGGGGTACCTCCTCGTTAAGGGTAAATGAGGTATGGGTGTCAAGTGGGGCTACGATCTTCTCCGTATGAATTACGGCATTCTTAACAGAAAGATGTGACTTACTCATCGTAAAGCTGGCCTGCTTCTGATTCAGATTGTCCAAGGTCTCACTCAACGACTCCAGCTCCACACCTGCAAGTACAAGGTTGCTAACCTCATTGTTCTGAGCATCCACAGCTGTAACGAGTGCCCTCAAATCGACATCAAGCATATCATCCACAACATTTTTATTCAGTACGATACGATCGAGTGCCAACTCCCAATGAGAATTAGCAAAAACATCTAAGTCGTAGATGTAGAATGCACGCTCGTTACGGTTATATACAACCTTAGGCTTAGCTTCCTCCTTTGTAGGATATACAGAAAGAGTCTCGTCGAAAATCATCTCTACAGGAAATTCAAGTTTCAAAGCATAACCCTCTTTCAAGGAGAAGGGACTAAAGCCACCATTCATATCTGTATCAAACACCAAGAGACTCTTATTAGCATCAAACACGATAGAGTCAATGCGCTCAATATACTGCAGATTGCCAATGTGAATCGGGAAGTCCATGCGAATAGGCTCAAAGTCCACATCAATATCATTGGTCTCACCCTCTACATCACGGAATCCCAATGGAAGATTCATATCGACACTAAACTCAAAGTCGTCAAGGTTGGTCTCAGAAGAGAGTTTTACCTCACCATCCAACTTGTACTCCACTTCATAATTGATCTGTTGGTTCATGCTCAGAGTACCGGTAGAGAGGTTGATATACTGCTCCAAACCTTTCAATTCATCGATATAGAACTGTATAGCGGTCACATTACCATCGGCAGTAAGTCCATCAACCTTCAGCGTGTGGGCATCTACCAATGTATACTTGTTGATACCTTGCGTATTCTTATCCAGCGTGAGGCTGAAAGACTCAGGAAACTCGATATTGAACGAGATGGTCTTAGTGACATTGCTCAACACCTCGGGGTGTCTGATATTGAACTGGATTAGAGAACCTGTGGTAGCATCTTTTCCTTCGTCACGATTGGCGAGCTTGATAGTAGATATCTTCTTAATCTGCTCAGGGAGTGTATATGACATTTCGCAAGCTACAGCATCAGACAATCCGAATGACTGATTCTCAAATTTATATGTCGGCGAAAATCCGAGAGAGAGTCCTTTCTTGATAGCATCGAAAATTGTTTTCATCTCATCGGTTACCAAACTGGTAGATACACTTGACGAGAGATTAGGCAACTTATTATTCAAATCGTCGAGCGACACACTGGGTACTGCAAAGGTAGCAGGTTCAGCACTCGTCCCCTCGATATCCATCTCTGTTATATCCACATCGACAAACTCTATCTTCGACGAGTGACTCTGAGAAGGGATTGATAGCTTGATGGGGGCAATAGCCACATCAAACGACACCGAGTCAGACATACCGATACTATATGTCCCGTCGATGATGTCAAGGAAGTCCATCTCCTCAACATTTATCAACGAGTCTAGCATGATTGCTCGCAGGCTACCAAGTGGTAAGGCCAATCTATTACCTTCAATTTTAACATCGGCAACAAGTTCCTTATTGGCAAAATCGTATGTATTATCGATACATGATGCCAAAAGTACCGGCGTTCCTAATAGGAACAGTTTCAATAATTTCTTAATCATATGTGCTTGTGTTTTTTTATTGATTCGATTATCTTAAAAAACTCTACAATTCTTCACTAATTATATTTCGCAAAAGTATATAAAAAAAAGACGATTAAGAAATTTTTAACCGTCTTTTCTCCTATACAACACATTATTTATACTACTTCAGCATCCTCTATTTCTGCAGAATGTTTTATGCCCTTTTGTTGTTTAGATGTACGTAATGCCGCTACAAAATCATTTATTGCGCTGAAGATGCATCCTATACCAATGAGAATGAATGGAAGAGCTGCAGCCTTGAAGGGGTTAAACAATACGAACAAGCCCAATAGTAACACCAACACAGGCATTGCGTATAAAGGCCAAGACACAGGTAAAAAACGACTTGACACCGCGAGAGTGGCCAACTGATAGACACCAAGAGCAACCAACACACCTCCTAACACATACATAAAGAAGCCTACAAAAAAGGCTGGCGAAACAGCCATCCACAGACCTAAGATAAAGCTACCCAATGCAGCCAAAGGAAACATAGGGCGCTGCTCGATATGGCGAATGTAAGACACCAACGACCATATGCCAGGTATCATCAGTAACAGGCCTACAGCTATCACAAGCAAACTGAGAGCACTATCACCCAACATCAAAAAGAGTATTCCTATGAGCAAAACACTGATGCAGCGAACGATCTGTACATTCATAATCCGAAGCTTTTGTTTATGGTACGAAAGTAACTTATTTTATACAACGAACCAAAATTTTGAGGTTAAAGTTTATAAATATCAGAATTTTAACCTCTCTACACTTAGTTTGTTTGTAAAAAAGCTATATTTTCACTAACTTCGCACCACGAAACGAAATATTCCCTCCCTCAGCTATGAGCACACCTACCCCAGCATCCATATTATTGATATATACAGGCGGTACTATCGGTATGATTCAAAATCCCGAGACAGGTGCATTGACCAACTTCAACTTTGATCGCCTACTGCAACACGTCCCTGAGATTAAGCATTTCAACCTTGACATCTTCGCTTATGCTTTCGAGCCTCCTATCGACTCCTCTGATATGAATCCTGATTCGTGGAGCGAACTCGTAAGCATTATTTACAGTAATTATGAGCGATATGATGGTTTCGTTATCTTGCATGGTACCGATACGATGGCCTTTACTGCTTCAGCGCTTAGCTTCATGCTCGAGGGGTTGATGAAGCCCGTTATCCTTACTGGTAGTCAACTCCCCATAGGTGCCTTGCGCACCGATGGTAAGGAAAACCTACTTACCGCCATAGAGATTGCAGCCGCCAAGAATCCCGATGGTACTCCCATAGTACCCGAAGTCTGCGTCTTCTTCCACGAAAAGCTGATGCGTGGCAATCGCACCACTAAAATCAGCGCAGAGAACTTCGATGCCTTCGAGTCAAATAACTACCCCATATTGGCACATTCAGGCATAGAGATCAACTACAACAAACACTTCATCAAACCATACGATCCCAATAGTGTGCTCGTCCCACACTATGCAATGGATAGCAATATTATCATCTTCTCACTCTTCCCTGGCATAGGCCCAAACATTGTAACAAAGATACTACAAAACACTGAGATCAAGGGTATCATCTTCCGAACCTTCGGTAGTGGCAATGCCCCCCAATCACCATGGCTCACCGAGGCGCTCACCGAGGCTACAAGAGCAGGAAAAGTAATTGTCAACATCACACAATGTAGTACCGGAAGTGTAAAGATGCACCTCTACGAGACTGGCTGTCAGCTCCTCGATGCAGGTATCATTAGCGGCAATGACTCTACAGTGGAGGCCGCACTCACTAAGCTCATGTATCTCCTTGGACGAGGTCTCACACCAGATGCTATACGCTCGGAGATGAAGCGCTCCATTGCGGGAGAGATTACCTTGTAAATGGTGTACTCTAAAGCCTCTTAGCTCAAACGCGAATAAAATCAAAACAGATTCTAAAATATACAAAGCTGTCGCTTGTCTTCGAACAAACGGCGGCTTTTGCTCATTATAGCTGAACAGTTTTAACCATTAAATCTAACAACTATGACCCCAATGAAAAGAATGTACCGCCAAGAGTGGGTACCCAGCATCTTCAACGATTTTTTTGACACCAATTGGATGGGACGCACCAAAGCCACTGCCCCAGCCATCAATGTCATCGAGAAGAAAGATGAGTACAAGGTGCAAGTAGCCGCTCCTGGAATGACAAAAGATGACTTCCGTATTCACCTCGACGAAGCTGGCGATCTGGTAATCACCATGGAAAAGAGCTGCAACTGCGACGAGAAGGAAAAGGAGTGTAAGGAAGGTAAAGAGTGCCAAGAGAGCGAATGCTGCGATGACAAGGAGTGCAAGTACTTGCGTCGTGAGTTCTCGTACACTAAATTTGAGCAAACTCTCGTCCTTCCCGACGATGTAGACAAGGCCCACATCAAAGCCAAGGTGAAACATGGTGTACTCCACATCAAGCTACCTCGCAAGACCGCAGAGGAGAAGCCACAAGTGCATCAAACCATCACTATCGAATAGCGCAGTCACTATCCCGGCCAGCCAGCCGCGGCGGCAAGCTGTCTATATATATTGATGTGTGTGACGCGTGGGGTCCCTACCCTGCGCGTCTATAATTGCGTATATAAATGAATCGAAATGAGTCAAGTTAGAATTATATTTGAACGATAAGACATGCGAAAGGTGGTAAAAACAAGCTAATTTTGCACTTTCGCATACTTTTTGTATCTTTGCAGCCGAAAAACGAGAAAGATACGGGTTGATAATTGCGAGCAAGTGCTTGGAGAAATCAATCGTAAATCGTAAATTTGCAAACCAATAAACCGTGAATTAAGGAAAAACCTATGGGAAAAGACATTATTTTTAGAATTGAAGACAGCATCAAGAAGAATTGGGATCGTGATGCACTGACTGACTACAAGGGCTCTACCCTGCAGTACAAGGACGTGGCACGCCGCATCGAGAAGCTCCATATCATGTTCAGTGAAGTGGGCATCGAGCCTGGTGACAAGATTTCACTCTGCGGACGCAATAGCTCAAACTGGGGCGTAGCCTTCCTCGCTACACTTACCTATGGCGCAGTGCCCGTACCCATCTTGCATGAGTTCAAGGCTGACAACATACACAACATCATCAATCATAGCGACTCTAAGTTGGCCTTCGTGGGCGACAGCATTTGGGAAAACCTCAATGAGGAGGAGATTCCTAACGTGCTCGGTGTCATCCAGATCGAGGACTACAACCTCTTCATCAGTCGCGATGAGAAGCTGACCTATGCTCGCGAAAATCTCAACAAGCTATTCGGCAAGAAGTTCCCCAAGCGCTTCGACAAGAGCATGATCAGCTACTACCATGACAATAAGCCCGACGACTTGGCTATCATCAACTATACCAGTGGCTCTACTGGCTTCTCTAAGGGTGTGATGATTCCCTATCGTGCCGTGACCAACAACATGGAGTTTGCCGACCGTGCGCTCAATCTCAAGGCAGGTATGACCATCATATCGATGCTCCCCATGGCTCACATGTATGGTATGGCCTTCGAGTTCCTCTACGAGCTCACCGTAGGTATGCACATATACTTCCTCACCCGTATACCTTCACCCAAGATCATCTTCCAGGCACTTAATGATGTCAAACCTTCAGTGGTAGTGGCAGTGCCTCTTATCATCGAGAAGATTATCAAGAAGAATGTTATCCCCAAACTCGAGACTCCGAGCATGAAGCTCTTGCTCAAGGTACCTCTCGTAAACGAAGCTATTCTGGCCAAGGTACGCGAGACCATGATCAGTTCGTTCGGAGGCAACTTCTACGAAGTTATCGTAGGTGGTGCAGCCTTCAATCAAGAGGTAGAGACATTGCTCCATCAGCTCAAGTTCCCCTACACTGTAGGATACGGCGCTACCGAGTGTGCCCCCATCATCTGCTATGAGGATTGGAAGAAGTTTGTCCCCGGCTCATGTGGTAAGGCAGCATATGGCATGGAGGTGCGCATCAACTCTGAAGACCCTGCCAATATTGCAGGCGAGATTCTCGTGAAGGGTCCCAACGTGATGCTCGGATACTATAAGAACGAAGAGGCTACTGCCGAGACCATCGATGCCGACGGATGGTACCACACTGGCGACCTTGGCGTGATGGATGCTGAAGGTAACGTCTTCATCAAGGGACGTTCTAAGAATATGCTCCTTGGCCCCTCAGGACAGAATATCTACCCTGAAGAGATCGAAGACCAACTCAACAGCTTACCCTACGTTGCCGAGTCACTCGTTATTCACCGCGATGGCAAGCTCGTAGCACTCATTCACCCCGACTATGACACCGCGTTCAAGGAAGGCAAGAGCGTACAGGATGTGGCTGCACAGATGGATGAGAATCGCCTGGAGCTCAATAAGAACCTCCCTGCTTATTGCCAGATAGCCAGCGTACAGATCCAGAGTGAAGAGTTTGAGAAAACTCCAAAGAAGAGTATCAAGCGCTACCTGTATCAGTAATACATATCAACATATAAGAAAGCCAACCCCTGCTACCCACGAAAGGTAGCAGGGGTTTTATAATTTGACATTACGCAACTAAAAAAGAATCTTTTTTAGTTAGCTAATCTTGATTTGATATCAAATTGCCCCTTGCTGACAGGAATCCATTCCGCCGCTCTCGTTTCTTCGATAGGCCAGCTAGTAGCATAGGCCATGCCGTCTTGGTCTTGGAACACACGGAAAGCACCTTCTTCCATGAGTTCACCTTCGGGGTCATCACCTTTTTCTACCATTACAAAGGCATATTTCATATCTTTAATACCATCTTTACCCTTAGTACCGGAAATCAAAAGCGCTGTTTTATTGTAAATGCCGTGAGTAGCTCCTTCTGTATTGAACAATACGCTGAAGTTATTTCCCTCACCTACAATAATTGCGCCTTCTCCTATGGCATAAGCATCTCCATTAGTTGACAACTCTTCCATATCTATTGTATTCGTAACCGTGTTCTGATTGGTAAAATTGATATACTCTCCTGCCCACTCAAATGCAGAAAGGTCACCATCGTAGTCTGACATATAAATAGCCACCATTGGATCCAATAAGTAGCAACCCTCGATATTGGGAGGATTCACTCCATCATAGATAGGTACATAAGCTTCCATCTTCTGGCGAATATCATCTGGTATCACTTGCTCTATGCGTTCATCTTCTTGTCCCCAGGGTAGGATATTACCAGTAAAGCTCACGATTTCGTCCTTTTCAATAGTTACATTAAACACCTGTTGCTTTCCTGAGGTAAAACGAATGTCTGTAGAAGCTTTGAGCACATATTCCTTACCATTGAGAGTAACCGTGAGGAAAGCACTGCCTGCTTCAATGGTCTGAGGTACAATGATGGCCTTGTAGCTATTTGTGCCATTCTCTGCACAAAGTACTGTAGCACGACTCTCGTATGCCGTAAAGGTGTTGGCGTTGAGATCCACATCACAACCAGTATTCACATTGTTCAATTTTACTGTTGCGTTACCAGTTCCCAAGGCATCTCCTTCAAGGTTTACCACAACGTGAGACAAGCGATGACTAAATACCAAATCCACCTCTTTGTCCATTGTAGCATCAGATACTGCCGTACACAAGTCCGACATGGTATATTGCCCAGAATACAATTGCCCTGTTTTTATCGCAAACTTGAATTTTGGGACAGATGTTACACTGTTTGCCGGATAGATGGCAAAATAGCGCACGCCAAATTCTGTAGGACGCACAATACCCGATGTTTCATTGACAAACTTATTGCCCGTATAAGTGTATTTCACATAATTGGCATAGTTTCCCGATGACTTCAATACCGTTTCATCACCCTCATCCTTTACGGCATACACTACGATTTGGTCATTTTCTTCAAAGTTGGTCTCCGTTGCACGTGATAGTGTCTTCATCGAGGCAGTAAACGACACACTTTCCTGCTTCTGAACCATTTCTTCTTCATTCTTGTTGCATGATGCGACGAGAATACAGCTTGCCAAGGCAAGCATTACTTTCTTGTAAGATAACATAACACTAAATATTTAATGATTGATTAATAACTTTATCGTTGATCCTTACCGATAGCATTAGATTCTGAACCAGATTCTCCATTAACGTCACCTTCATATATACAGTCTTCAACAACAGATTTTGAATTTGAAATAATACCTACTATTCCACCAGTTACTTCAGCCTTTCCATAAACATTACCTTGATTGGTACATTTTAGAATCGAACATATACCTTGTGAACTTCCTCCACCTTCATTTAATGCATTTCCAATTATTCCACCTACAGCATGACAAGAATATCTGCTATTCTCTTCATATCCTATGATATTCCCTTTATTGATACAACCTTCGAGTTTTCCAGAGAACATTCTTCCAACAATTCCACCAACTCCCCATCCTCCTATAAAGGTTATATCGGCCTCATTTACACAATCATATATTTCAGCTTTCCCTGAATTATAACCGGTTATTCCTCCCACACAATCACCGCCCGTTGTGCTCTTTTGATTCAATCTATTAACACATGTCATCACCATACCAGCATTAAAACTACATATCCCTCCTGAGGTTAATTCAACTTCCATAGTACCTTCAGCAGTACATCGTTCTATAGTTCCATAATTATTACATGCAATGCCGCCAAAATCCTCATTTCCTAAATTACAGTCTCCTAATAATGAAAAATTCGAATCTTTAATTAACCCCTTGTTTTTAATACAGAAGATACCGATCTCCTGCACCGACATTCCTACACCTTCCTTAACATCCTCATCTATGAACAGGAAGGCGTCAATATTTAAGTTTTTAATTGTCCCTTGATTCGTTCCAATAAACCCCCATTTTTCATAGGATGACATATCTTCCTTCATCAGCGTAATGGTATGCCCATTGCCATTAAGAGTTTCGTCTGACTCGATTTCCTCTATCGGAATCCATTCCATCTCTCCCAAATCAATATCCGCATAAATATTGATTTCCCCATCCTCATTCTTCCATCGTGATACATCCTCACCGGCATTGCGAGCATCGCGGAAAGCCACAAGGTCTTCCAAGCAATATATACCAACCTTTTTCTCATCCTCTTCACCCCAAGGCAATATCTCTCCGGTGAAGCTTACTATCTCATCCTTCTCAATAGTAAGGTTAAATATCTGCTGCTTACCTGAAGCGAAACGAAGGTCCGATGTGGTCTTAAAGACATAATCCTTACCATTCAGGGTTATTGTCAGAAGAACAGTTCCTTCCTTAATGGTCTGAGGTGCAATGATTGCCTTGTAACTATTCGTTCCGTTATCTGCACAAACCACAGTGCTACGGCTCTCGTATGCTGTGAATGTATTAGCATTGAGGTCTACATCGCAGCCTATGTTTACATTATTCAGTTTCACTGCCGCTGTACCTGTGCCTAAAGCCTCTCCCTCGAGATTTATTATCACGTGAGACAAACGGTGACTAAAAACCAAATCCACCTCTTTGTCCATTGTTACATCAGACACTGCCGTA
>JAFZFF010000048.1 GCA_017556045.1 Bacteroidaceae bacterium
ACCCTTTATTGATACGCTTTGAGCGTTAAGAAACAATAAAAACGTTAAATCTTCACCTTTTAGAATGCACCCTTAAAGGTTATGACCATATTTCTGACTTATTACTCGCAAAATATTGAGTAATAACCGGTTGTAAATACGGCTATTGTTGCAAGCTCACGAGCATCACACTACCGGCTTCGTTGACAAAGATTGGAGCAGCGGCTTTCTCTGACTGTAACAAAATAGAAGAGGTAACGATCCCCGCATCGGTAACAGAAATCGGAGCAAAGGCTTTTGCTATTACTGGATGGAGTAGTAGACTCACAAAGGTGGTGTTGCCTGATGGCCTTACGACGATTGGGGATGAGGCTTTCGACTCTTGTCGCGCCCTTGCGGAAATCGCGATTCCTGCCACTGTCACAAGCATTGGTAAGAGTGCGTTCAGCAGTTGTCGTGCCTTGAAATGTATCACCATTCCCGACGGAGTGACAAGCATAGGAGAGTATGCTTTCTCTGGTAGTGGTCTTGAGAGCATCACCATACCCGATAGCGTCACGAGCATTGGAAGATGTGCGTTCTCTCACTGCTCCAGCCTTACAAGTATCACCATTCCCAATTCGGTGACAAGCATTGATGATTCTGCTTTTTCGGGCACCTCAATCACGAGCATTACAATACCCGATAGTGTTGTGAAGATAGGACAGCGAGTGTTCGAGGATTGCGAGAAACTCGAAAGCGTAACCATCGGTAAGGGTTTAAGGGAGATTGACTATACTCTTTTTAATTACCTCAACACCAACCTTAAAAGCATCGTTGTTGCCGAGGGCAATGAGGTGTTTGATTCGCGCGAGGACTGCAACGCCATCATAGAGACGGCAACGGACACACTTGCCCATGGTTGCAAATCTACGGTTATCCCATCTTCGGTAAAGGAGATTGGGGAAGATGCCTTTTGGGCCGGTTGCCCCAGGAACCTGGTCATTCCTGCCGGTGTGACCAAGATTGGTTCTCGTGCCTTTAAATCCTGCAGTGAACTTGAAAGCATAAGCCTCCCTGAAGGCATAACGGAGGTTGCTTATGGTACATTTATGAAGTGTACAGGTATTGAGAGCATTACTCTCCCCTCAACGGTAACAAGCATTGAACATATCGCATTCGAAGGTTGTCGTAGCCTTAGAAGCATAGTGGTTCCAGAAGGCGTTACAAGCATTGGAAGCGACGCTTTCTGCGGCTGCAAACGCCTTGAGGAAATAACCATCCCGAACAGCGTGACGGAGATGGGGGATTCGGTGTTCTATGGTTGTGATGAACTGAAAAGCATCACTCTGGGCAGTGGGCTTACGAGTTTGGGGGATGATGTATTCGGCTCATGTGGAAAGTTGAAGAAAATCATTGTTCCCGCAGGTACAGCAGCTCACTTCAAGCAACTTCTCGATGGAAGACTTCACAAAGCGATTGTTGAGAAGGAGGAGGGCGTTGTGAAGAAAAAGGAAAACCTGGCAAAAAAGATAAAAATAACAGACGGCATTGTCGTATTCCCCGATGGCATTACCGAGATTGAGTGTGGCATGTTCAGTGGCGGAAGTAAAGTTGTTGAGGTAGTTATACCTTCATCGGTGACAAGGATAGGGAAGGAGGCTTTCATGCAGTTCAAAAACCTGAAAAGCATCATCATCCCCGACTCTGTGACCGAGATTGGCGAGTATGCTTTTGCCAAATGCACTAGCCTTGAAAGCGTCGTCCTTCCTGCCTCGCTCACAAAGATAGGAAAGTCTGCCTTCTGGCTCGCAGGTTTAAAGGAGATAACCTTGCCATCATCGCTAAGCGAAATAAGTGAGTCGCTTTTTGCACACTGCGAAATGCTGAAAAGCATAACTATACCAGACAATGTAACAACCATCGGTGATTCTGCTTTCTATGGATGCTGGGAACTTGAACATGTTGTGCTTCCCGATTCTCTTACCAAGATTTCCTGCAATGCCTTTGAAGATTGCCAAAAACTGGCTGAGATAACCATCCCTTCATCTGTAACCGAAATTGGTGCAGAAGCATTCAAAAGTTGCAGAAACCTTACGCGCATAACATTGCCGGAATCAATTACAAAAATCAATGACTCGACTTTTGAACGCTGCTATAACCTTACAAATGCCGAAATTCCCCAATCCGTAACCGAAATTGGCAACGGAGCCTTTTTTGCTTGCAAAAAATTCACCGGTGCGACAATCCCCCCTGCAGTGACAAGTATTGGAACACAGGCCTTTTATGGTTGCAAAAGCTTTTCAAGCCTGACAATACCGGCATCGCTTAAAGAGATTGGAAGTTCTGCATTCAGATGTATAAGCGATGATGCTACCATAAATGTAGATGAAAGCCATAGCATTTTTGATTCGCGTGAAGGGTGCAATGCCATTATTTTAACAGCCGAAAACAAACTTGTCTATGGTCGCAAAAACACAATCATCCCCGATAGTATTACAACAATTGGCGAGGGTGCTTTTCACAGCTGTGAATCACTCACAAGCATTGCAATCCCCGACTCGGTAACTGCAATTGAGGCGAGTGCATTTGCGCATACAGGCCTTACAGAAATAGTAGTCGCTAATTCTGTAACGGAAATAAGCGAATACACATACGCGGATTGCAAAGGTTTTGTAAATATAACAATCCCCGATACGATAACAAAAATAAGAAGAGACGCCTTCCGCAGTTGCGAAAAAATTAAAAGTATCACATTACACCCGTCGATAACCGAGATTGAAAATGATTTCTACAGTGATCATTGGAAAGAGAGATTGAAAACTATCTATATCCCAGTGGGAATGACCGACCATTTCAAGCAGATACTCCCCGAAAGGTATCATAATTTGATTGTTGAAAAGAAACCGAAGAAAACTACGGCGAAGAAGTAACGATTAACGTTGAAACGACTAACACCCCGGAGCGCATGCTTCGGGGTGTGTCATTTCTTGATAGTAACAATATCAACGGAACGGATGGTCGCGCGTTGTTAATACAGCAATCCGAATGCCCAAAGGGGCACCTCATTCAAGTGACCATATTCGATGTCGTCTTTGACCACATAGGCATGTTCGACATCTTTGATTTGGTGTTGTCCCTTCTTCTTACCACCCACTTCGAAGGTATACTTGCCCACCTTGAAGTCCGACACACTCGATGCCGTTACCTTATGCGTAGCTCGTAGCCAAGCAAGAAATATCGTCTCTCTGATATTACCGATATTGGGTTCGTCATCGGAGAGCGCATAAGCCAGATTCGGATTGTTAAGATAGATCTTGTTGACCTTGCCCAATAGTTTGTATCCCTCTACATCGTCGCGTAGGATATTGATAAGGTCGGCCTTGTCGAGCCACACCATAAGGTCTGATACGGCGTTGCGATGCATGTCAAGATCGCGGGCAATCTTCGAATAGTTGGGTTTGAACGGTACGCTCTGTGCTACGATGTAGAGCAGCGTCTTCAGCTTTTCGGATGTAGAGATGGAGAGCTCGGCAAACTTAGGGATATCTACTTCGAGGATGGCATTGATGGTCTTTGTTAAGCGTAGTTCGTATCCGGGTTCCTTGAAGTAGGGATAGTAGCCCTGACGAAGATATTCCTTGAAGAGTGCCACAGGACGATAGTTTGTGTAGGGAAACTCTATCTTATTAGCCAATACTTGCTCTAAGGTGTGGATGGGGATATCAGCACCATAGTGGAGGGCTACATACTCCCTGAACGATAGGCCATGCATTTGGAATTCGAGCACCCTACGGCTGAGGTCATGACTGCCCTTCTGTAGGTCGAGTATCGAAGAGCCTGTGTAGCGCACCTTCAAGTCTGGGTATTGGTCGTAGATGTTCTTTATCTCTTGTGACCAATTCTTGTATTTGTGTATCTCGTCGATATATAGTACACGCCCCCCATTCGTGTAGAACATCTCGGCAAGCGTTACCAATGAATGGGTAGAAAACCAAAGGTCATCAGCATATACGAAGAGTGTCGTATCAACATCTTCATAGAGTTTAATATGCTGTAATACCAGCATTGTTTTTCCTACCCCTCTGGCACCCAAAATGGCAATCAAGCGGTCATTCCAAGGGATGGTACTATGTATGTTGCGGACATAACTGGTGTCTACATTTTTAAGAATATTTCGGTACCTTGCTACAAGCGTTCTCATGTCATAAATTCATTTGATGGTGCAAATATAACAAAACTGCCTTAAAAAAACAGCAGTTTTGAGCGAAAACTGCCTTAAAAAAACAGCAATTTTCATCAAAGAGAAGAAATGTGTAGCCTAATCTTTTGATTTACTACTAGTTTAATGGTGAGAAAAACTGTACAAATCCCGTGCTATCCGTTAACAACTGTGTTGTTTTCGCTTGCTGCGCTCGTTGAACAACATCCAAGTAAACTTGTGTTGCACTCGCTTGCTGGCGCGTTGACAAAGAAAAAAGTTACCCCGATTTTTGAATTTTTCTTCTAAAGTGACTATATTAGCGGTGTGAAATGAAAAACTCATAAACATACAAACTGAAAAACTCAAAATACTATGCCTAACATTTGTACTGCCTATTATGTCATCGAGGGTGAGAAGAAAGAACTCGATGCACTGTATGAAACCATGACATCGCTTCAGACAATGGAGCAGCCTTTAGTAGCTAATGACTTTGGCCCCACATGGTTGGGCTGCTTGGTCAAAGCCTTGGGCGGGAACCCCGAAGAGGTGCTGTGCCGTGGCCAATGGCTGGATCTCGAGCGTGCCGATGATACGCTACGCGTGACCTTCGAGACGGCCTGGACACCTTGCTACGAGGTGACAGCGCTGATGAAGAGCACATACCCCTCGCTGCGCATCTACTACAAGGCCGAGGAACCTGGTTGCGAGATCTATGTGAAGAACGATGCCGAGGGTAAGTACTTCCCCGAGACCGAGCAAGACGGACACCCCTACAGACTGATGTCCGAGGAGGAGGAGCAGCGGATAGTGAAACTCATCAAGGGATTGAAGACGGGCGAGACGGTGGTAACTGTAACGAGAGGGGAATAAAAAACAAGCAATGAGCTTCAACGAATACTGGAAAGCCAAGGCTGCCAAGCGGCGCAAGGCGTGGGCAGCGGTAGCCAAGCGCTTTGCCGAGAAGCATACGCAGCTGGAGGAGATACGCAAGAAGGTGTATCTCCCCTTGGACTACGATTACAGATTTAGTTTTGAAGACTACAAGGTTGGCCACTTCGTGGAACAGAACCCTATTGCCGAGTGGAAGCAGATGCAGTTCTGTTTCTCGGAAAGCGGCTTGCGTGGCGCATTGGAAGCCGAAGGAGCCGACCTCACCAGCTTCACGATGCAGGTGAGTAGGGAATCTATCGTGGGAGTGGAGGCACCGTGTCCACAAAACCGATGGGAGGCCTACCCATATCCTTACATCACAACCAAGGTATACGACAACGAGAGGGCACACCACGCCTGGCTGAAGAGGGTCTACGACATATGTACCGATGTGGAGACCGTGAGCCTCACCTACGGCGAGGTGACCATGACCATCAAGCGATACAGCAAGGAGGGCATCCCCTTTGGCTACTACGAACTGAACCCTTGCGAGCTATTGACCAAAGCCGCAATGATGATGCAGGAGACTGACTTCAACATACTCAATGTAGCTACACTGCTGATGGAGATAGATGCCACATGGAAGCTGCGCCAGGAGGAACTCAACTTCTATGCCAAGAAACTACGCTTGCGCACAATGGAGGCAGCCGTAGCTGACGACAAAATAGAGTTCACCCCCTGGGATGACAAGAAGTTGGAAAAGAAGGTCAAGGAGTACAAAGCAAAGGGATACCCCAGAAGACATGTAGAGGACCTGGTGTTGCGCCCCTATAAAACTGCCGTCAAAAAATATTTCAATGCGGCAATAGATCGCTCACAGGGAGACGAGGTAGTGACATTAAGTGACTTTGATTATTATAGCTCGAATAGAGATTATTTCTTTGAGCAGGAGTTGCGTCCGCAATTAAAGGCAGCTTTGAAGGGAGTGGCAATAAAAATGAAAGGGGAGTCCACCAAGACGATAACCATCACCTATCAAGGCTATAGCTGCAGTTTGTGCTCCTCGTTCCAATACTCTCCAGCCATTCAGATGATCCCCGATATGGATTATAAACCATGTGTGGATTATGATAGGTTTACGATAAACCTTCCTATGACCACTCCGTTAAGCGCTATCGTAGAGTTTGTGAGGCAGATGCCGGCAGTCAATTGTGCTGATGATTATTGCTCTAAAATTTGGTATCTTTTCATGTGGGAGCAGGATGAAGAGTAGCATACAGATTTTGTCGGTGGATTTTATTAATGAGAAATTATAATATAAACTATGGCAATAGCAATAAACAGTAAAGAACTTATGACACTGCTCGAGGTAACACCATCGTGGCAGAATATAATGCTTACAGGCCGTCACGGCATTGGTAAGTCACAGATTTTGACAAAATATTTCGAGAGCAAGGGGATAGAGGTAAAGACCCTGTTTCTGGGCCAGATGAGCGACCCTGGCGACCTGCTTGGCTTGCCGGCAAAGGACGAGGCAACAGGCAAGACAACCTTTATGCCACCCTATTGGTTCCCCATTGACGGAAAGCCCATAGTGCTGTTCCTCGATGAGCTCAACCGTGCCCGCCCCGAGATATTGCAGACGGTGATGGACCTCGTGCTCAACCGCAAACTCGCAGGTCGCCCCCTGCCCGAGGGGAGCCGCATCATCTCGGCTTGTAACGACGGTGACGAGTATCAGCTGACCGACCTCGACCCTGCACTTGTGTCTCGTTTCAACATCTATACCTTCCGCCCCACAGTAGAGGATTGGTTGTTGTGGGCCGAGAAGGAGGGATTGGACAAGCGCATCACCCAGTTCATCAGCGCCAACCCCGAACTGCTCGACCGCAGCAGCGACACCAAGGAGGAGCAGGGACTGGAGAAAGACCCCGACCGCCGCGCTTGGGAGAAGGTAGCCCGACTGATGGAGCACGTGCCCAACCCTATGCCCGTGCATCAGAAGATCGTGGCGGGCATTGTGGGTGTGCAGGCTGCTGCACTGCTGTTCATCTCGTTCCGCAAGGAGGAGGTGAGTCCACTCGAACTGCTCACCAACTTTAAGGCCGTGAAGAAGCAGCTCGACAAGTACGAACTGCACCAGCTGACCCTGCTCAGCGATGCACTGGCACGTTTCTTCGAGACCGACAAGGTGGACACATTGGAGCGCACCGTGGTGGTCGACAACCTGAAGGCCTATCACGACTACCTGTACAAGGGTAACCGCGAGGCTTATGCCCACTTCGTGTCGCTCATCGATGGCACCAACTATAAGAAGATGCTCATCTTTATCAATAAGGAGCTGCCCAAGACCTATAAGACGGTGGTAGAATTTATCGCTACACTATGACGGCCCGCGAACGCATACAGAAAGAGGTGGAGCAGTGGTTCCTTACCGAACCGGTGTTCTTCAACGTCTATTGCAGCCATCGCCTTGTGATGAATGCCAATATGCTGTGCCCGCTGCGCTCGGGCAAAGGGCGCATAGAGTATAACCCGGCCATCATAGAGGCTATGCCCGATTCAATGTTGCACACCCTTATGCGTGTGGAGATTATACGCATACTGCTGCAGCACCCCTATGCCCGACAGCCGATGGGCTGCCCATCAATTGTGCTGCAGAAAGCAAGCGACCTTGTGATTTCGCCCGCCTACAACCTTGCGTGGGCGAATCTTGCCCACCCTACGGATTTTGACCTGCCCACAGGACAGAACTACGAATGGTATGCAATGCGCCTGAACGAGCAGCTTGAGAAATTACAGCAAGCCCAAGATGACAGCAAGCAACAACAAGAACGGGAGAGCGAACAACAGCAAGGAAGCAAGAAAAAGCAAGGACAAGGCAACAGTCAAGGCCGGCAACAAGGACAATATGGCGGTCAAAGCGGACAACAGGGCGGAAACGAGCAAGAAAGCGAGCTGCAAGGACAAGGAAACGGTGAGCTACAGCAAGGACAAGGTCGCGGTCAAGGCGAACAGCCGAACGAGATGGCTGTACATCGTGATGGAGATGCACCCTGTAAGGGTAATTTCGGAGGACAGCAAGGTGAAGAGTCAACAGAAGACAACAGACAAAAGACAAAAGACAACAGTCAGGGCAACGAAGGGGATGAACTGACAGAAGACAAAAGTCAACAATCAACAGTCGACGGCCAGGGCAATGAAGGAGATGAGCTAACAAAAGACAACAGTCAACAATCAACAGTCGACGGCAACGAAGAAGATGAGTCTCATGCCAAGCCCACATCGGGTTACACCGATCTTTGGGAGGAAGACCAGTTCCAGGCACGACAGATAACCGATATTGTAAAGAGTTCATCGTCATGGGGCAGCCTGCCCGGTGGCCTTATAGAACTTATAAAGAAGACTGCCGAGGGAAAGATTGACTACCGTGCAGTGTTGCGCATGTTCCGGGCAAGCATACTTTCACAGAAACGCCGGCTCACCCGCATGCGCCCCAGCCGCCGTTTCGGCTTCGAGCAGATGGGCAGCCGCTACGACTTTACCACGCGCCTGCTCATTGCCATAGACACCAGCGGCTCGGTTGGCAGTGAAGATTTGGGGAGGTACCTGAATGTAACAACATCGTTCTTCAAGTACGGCATTCAGCAAATTGATGTGCTTATGTTCGACGCCAAGGTGCAGGGAAAGCCTTTGGCACTCACCGACGCAAAGAAGAATATCAAGGAACTGAAAGTTTGGGGACGCGGAGGAACAGATTTCCAGGCACCGGTGGACTATGCAGTAGAACACCCCGAATATGATGGGCTTATAATTATTACAGACGGTTGTGCCCCATGCCCCGACACGGAGCGTCTGCGCACAAAATTGCTATGGGTGATAGACAATGAGAGCAGTTACAAGAATAGGTATGAGAATCTGCGCAAGACAGGCCGTGTGTGTCTGTTGGAGAGATAATAAAAGCATATAAGATGAAAAGAATATTGGCACACAGCAAAAGCGACGCACAGAAGCGACGCGACGAGTTCGAAGAGCACTACAAAACTTACAGCGGACACGGGTACGACCTTGACAGGATAAAGAAAACCGTAAACAAGGAACTTGATTCAAAGTTTCTCAGATACTATCATGGCGAATCGGCCAAGTTCAGCAATGAACCCAATCCCATAGTCTCTTTTTGCGACGGCAGAATGCAGTTTACCGAGCAGGGGTTGTGTGCTGCACTGAAAAAGAAGGGTGGCGACCCGGAACTCCTGAGAATGGAAATTGTTGAGTTGCCGAATGAGGATTCCGAATACAATTCGTCGCTCTACTACAAGCGAAAGGACACAATGAAGCAGGTATGCACCATCACATACGACTGCATACAGATGGAAATAAAAAGAACCTACGTTAAAGGTTCTCCTTATTCTCACTACATAATAATACCGGCTAAGGAGATACCCTGGCGCACCACAAGCGGCAATTACTACATATTCGCACTTGAGCTCACAGAACAGGAATTCTACTTTCTCGACCTTGCAACACTGCTTATGGACCTTGCGCTTGAATATCGCCTGCGCCAGGAGGAGATTGCATACCACGCAAAGCAGATGCGCATCCACACAATGGAGACAGCATTATTAGACGAGGAACAGATTCCGCTCGATCCAATAGATGATGCTGCCATTGAAAGCATCATTGCGGAGTGTGGCAACAAAGGGATCGATAGCGGCAACACATTCAAAGCCATCGTACAACCCTGGATGGATGCCATAAGCAATTACTTTATGCTGATGAGCAACAAGTACGATGATCGATTCTCTCTC
>JAFZFF010000049.1 GCA_017556045.1 Bacteroidaceae bacterium
CCGTGACCAAGGCAGACGCCCTCGCCGTGCTCGCCAGTATCAAGCCCTACATCAAGAACGCGCTCCTCAGTGGCCGCCGCGTGGTGCTCAACGACCTCGGCTCGTTCATCATCTCAGTGCGCTCTAAGTGCTTCTCCCAGGACGCTATGGCCGCCAGCGACTTCTCACCCTCGGCACAGATCAAGGGCTACCACATCAACTTCCGCCCCGAGGTGGAGCTCAAGAAGGAGATCGCGCAGAAGATTTCGTTTAAGCGTATCGTGGACGCTACTGCTTAAACAATTGAGAATGGATAATTGAGAATGGATAATTAGCTACCCCCTCCGCTCCGTTCAGCCTTGCTTCACTGCACTCGTCCCCCTTAAAAGGGCGACAATGCTTTCTGAATAGCTTTGACGCGCGAAATGACTAACTAAAAAGAACTGTCGCCCTTTGAAGGGGGACGAGCAGAATGAAGCGGAGCGAAATGGCGCGGAGGGGGTGATTACAAAATTCCTAACTCCTAATTCCTAATTACCAACCCTCTCAACCCTCAACCCTAAACTCTCAACCCTAAACTCTCAACCCTAAACTCTCAACCCTAAACTCTCAACCCTAAACCCTCAACTCTAAACCTTAACCCCTAAACCCTAAACGAATAACTATGATGAAAAACTGGAAAGAAATCCTCAAAATCCTTATCGCTGTGCTCACCGCCATTGCAGGCACCCTGGGTGTAGTGAGCTGTATGAACCTCACCATGTGATGACGCTCTCGTAGTGCTCCACGGCTTCTCACCATGGGGCACTATATATGTAATATATAGGCTGTAGGTAGGGTGGCCTCTCTAAAAAGATGGGATAATAGTTGCAAGATTGTTAAAAATGCTGTAAATTTGCGACGTTTTGTAAAGTGTGATTAGCAGAAATTTAACAATCATTTTATAATCAATTAACAATTATTATTAACAACTAAAAACATTAGACAACATGAAAAAGACTTTACGTATGTTGTGTATGGGCGCTATGGCTGCATTCTCTGCAGTATCATTCGCTCAGACGAATGTGACTGACAAGCTGCTCAACCCCGACGCTGAGAAGGGTATGCTCGGATGGGACGTTACATTCGTAGATGGTGGCCAGGTTTGGAACAAGCAGACCAAGGGCGAAGGGAAGGCTCCTGGCTACTATGGTTTTGACAATTGGGCTTTTGAGAACTGGAGAGGTTCGGGTACTGCCTTGACCAACAGCTCTATCTTCCAGGTGGTGAAGGACCTGCCCAATGGTACTTACGTGTTTGGTGCTTACGCTATGGCTACCAACGACTCTTGGGAACCCTCAATCGACGCTATCGAGGGTGTATCTATCTTTGCAAATGAGCAGTCTATCCCCGTGGCTACACACCGCGTAGAGGGTATGGATGAGAGATGGGCTTACGCAATGAAGTTTAACGTAGCTACTACTGTTGCTGATGGTACTATCACTGTGGGTATGAAGACTCAGGACTGTACCACTAACTTCGTGGCTATGGACAACGCTACTCTCTACTACTTCGGCGAGATGAGCTACGAGCAGGCGCTCGAGGAGATGGCTAAGGTTGACGTTGCTGCTGCTGTGGCTAAGAACGCTCCCTACCTCGAGGCTGGTAAGATGAACGTGGATACCTTGGCTCTCCTCCAGGCTGCTGTAGAGGCTGCTGCTAACGTATCTGCTGAGACTGCTAACGACCTCATCGCTGACCTCTACTGGGGTAAGCGTCAGGCTAAGAAGTCTATCGCTCAGTATGAGGCGCTGGCTAACGCTATCGCTGCTGCTAAGGTGATCGCTGAGGGCGAGTGGACCGACTTTGAAACTACAGTGGCTGCTCTCGAGACTCTGAACGCGCTCATCGCTGACGCTGAGGCTATGTATGAGGCTGCTACAGCTGAGAAGGCTGAGTTGGCTGCTGTCGTAACTGCTCTGGGCGACGCTGGTGCTCTCGTAGAGCTCGACGGCTGCTACACCATGCTCGACGTATATACCGAGAAGATGGATGAGATGGTAGTAGGTGACGAGATCGGTGAGTATACCGCAGACCAGGCTGATGAGGCATTGGCATACTGGGAAGAGGCAAGCCTCGTGCTCGCTATGGCTGAGGCTGGTGAGCTCTCTCCCGTGACAGCTAAGCAGGACTGTGAGAAGTACTTCGCTAAGATCGACCAGATCATTGCTAACCCCATCGACTACTCTGAGTTCCCCATCTTCCTCCATCGTGGTGACACTCTCCTCCCCGGTCAGGGCTCAGGCGAGCGTAACCAGGCTTACAAGGTGCTCGATGGCTCTTACGTAGAGAGCATCCCCGCTGGCACAAACAACGATGGTGGCTCATACGGCGCTCGTAACAACGTTATCCACTATAAGTCTCCGCTCTTCCGCTTCCGCGAGCCTCTGACCAAGGTGCGCTTCATCGTACATGAGGTAGGTGCTCCCTTCCAGACTGCTACTGACGGCCGCGCAAGCTTCTGTCTCGGCTCATTCGCAATGTACGACGAGCATGACAACGAGATTGAGCTCACTACCGAGAATCTCGTGACCAATGCTAACGAGCCCAGAGAGGGTAAGGGTATTCTCGGTCTTCTCGATGGCGACCCCGGTACATTCTTCCACTCATTGTGGTCAGCAGCTACTCCTCAGGCTCACTACCTCGAGGTGACTCTCCCCGAGGGCGAGTACTCTGCATTCAGCTTCAAGATGGTGGCATTGAGCCAAAACCACTCACGTGCGTTCCCCGCTGAGGTGGAGATCACCTACGTATCTGACATCGTGACCGAGCTGCAGCAGACTATCGTAGCTGCTCGTACCAACTACAACCCCGTATTCGGTACTGCTCCCGGTTTCTATAACTTCGACCTCACTCCCTATAAGAATGCTCTCCTCGAGGGTGACGCTGTAGCTGAGAAGAACGGTGTAACTGACGCTGAGGCTCAGGCTGCTCTCGATAAGGTAAATGCTGTACTCGACGAGCTCGAGGAGAAGGGCGTAATGTTGCCCGAGGCTGGTAAGAACTACCGCATCGTATCTTCAGAGGCTCTCTTCACACAGAACCAGCAGACCATGAAGGCATGGACTATCCATGAGACTGACACCGTATACCCCAACTGGTTGTGGTGGGAAGATGCTGCTAAGGATAGCGTAAAGCAGGAGTTCAGCTTCGAGCTCATCGAGAAGGTAGACGGTAAGCTCTACTACACCATCAAGCACGCTGCTACTGGTCTCTACTTGGCTGACTGGCGCGACGAGGAGGGCAACTTGCCTACTGCTATGGCAGTGTTCACCTTGTCTGAGAACCCCGCTCCCTTCGAGCTCCGTCACATCGGTGGTGGTGAGTGGCTCTTCGTACGTGAGGACTACAGCACTGGTATCCTCCATATGCTCAACCACAACCTCGGCGTAGGTGATCCTAACGCTAATGCTCAGCAAGGCGTAGGTAGCGGTAAGGGTCTCAGCTCTTCTATGATCATCTGGAACAATGCTGCATATGACTACTCAGGATTCTACATCCGTGAGATGATGGAGCTCCCCTGCGCTACAAAGAGCTTCTCAGACCTCAACTTCAGCTCACAGACCTATACCGTATACGATGGTGTCAACACCTTGACATTGACTGCTGATAAGGAGTCTGCATTTGAGAACCTCACCTTCACCAGTGGCTTGGGTACCAACATCGCTCCCGAGTCTGTAACTGTAGCTGGTAACGTGGCTACTGTGATCTTCGCAAAGGCTATCGGTGAGTTCCAGTTCACATTTGACAATGCTGAGGGCGTTGAGGAAGTTGTGGTTGATGGCTCATACATCTACCGTGGCGTAAGCGCTGCATTCACCGCATTGCAGAACAAGTACAACACCGTATTGGCACTCGCTCCCGTTGAGGGCGAAGACGTAGGTCAGGTAGCTAACCTCTCTGAGTACAATGATGCTCTCGCTATCGCTGAGGGTCTCTTGGCTGAGGGTGGTGACGACGCTGCTCTCGAGGCTGCTACAGCTGCTCTCGACTCAGCTCAGGCTCACTTGGTATACAACCTCCCGAAGGCTGACGTAGACTACCTCATCCTCCTCGGTCTCGACGCTATCAAGGGTAACCACCTCACCGATATGGCTATCTTCGCTGACGCTGAGCAGGCTATCCTCCGCTGGACATACGTATCACTCACCAACGATGCATACCGCTGGAGATTCATCGATTGCGGTGAGCAGAAGCATGGTCGCGCTGCATACTACCTCCAGAACGTAGCTACTGAGTGCTATGCTGCTCGTTCTCTCGAGTCTAACAACCCCGTATACTTGTATGAGGATACTACTGAGGTACGTCCTTACAATATCTTCTTCATCAACAAGGGTAAGGTAGCTCTCGGTGATACCTACTGGGCTGATGGTGCTGGTTCACTCCATCCTCTGAGCCACGGTAGCGGTGCTGCTGCTAACAAGGGTAACAAGATGATCACTTGGGGTAGAACCGACGCTGCATCTGCAATGTATATCGTAGAGGCTGAGAAGTACATCACTGACGTGGTATACTCAATCAACGGCATCGAGAACATCGACGTAACAGACGAGTTCGTAGCTCCCGCAGTGAAGGGTACATTCGACCTCTTCGGTCGCCGTATCGACACTCCTGCTACAACAGGTATCTACATCATCGATGGTAAGAAGCGTGTGGTTAAGAAGTAATCTGCTTAACTTGCGATAATCAAAGAAGGGCATCCCATGTGGGGTGCCCTTCTTATATATATAGGGGGAATTAAATGCCAATAGCTTAGTACATCGCGTTCATATCATTTGGCCTTTATCTCCCTTTGTTATCTGACTCACGTTAATTAGGAGTTTGGAGTTAGGAGTGAGGAATTATGTCCTGCCCTTGAGTTATTAACTGCGTTGTTGTTCGAGCAGTGAGTTTTGCTTTCCGGATGGGTCTCTCACCCCTCACCCCTTAACCCTTAACCTTTCACCCTTAACCTTTCACCCTTAACCCTTCCCCCTTTCTCTTCTTCCAAACCATAAACCATACGGCTGCGATCACTACTGCCAAGCCTCCGATGCTGTAACCTATGGCTGGAGACAGGGCAAAGCCCTCGGGAGCCAAGCAGATGTAGGTGGCGCTGACGCAGGTCATGAAGAGGGCAGGGATGAGGGTGATGATATAGGGCTTGCGCTCTTGTACCAGGTATATGGTGATGGCCCAGAGGGTAAACACCGAGAGGGTCTGATTGCACCATGCGAAGTAGCGCCAGATGATCTTGAAGCCATCGGCATCGGCAAGGCTATAGATGAGGGTGGCCATGGTGACAATGAACAGCGGTATGCAGATGAGTAGGCGCTTGCGGATGCAGCGCTGCTCCATGTGGAGGAAGTCTGCCAGGATGAGGCGTGCCGAGCGCAGTGCAGTGTCGCCACTGGTGATGGGGGCTGCCACGATGCCGAGGATGGCTACTACGCCTCCGATGGTGCCGAGCCACTCCTTAGAGATCAGCGTAGCTACCTTGGCTCCACTATAGGGTATGCCCGTGGCGGCATCTACCGTGCCATGCTCGCCGAAAAACCATGTGGCTGCTGCGGCCCATATGAGCGCTACGATACCCTCGGTGATCATGGCGCCATAGAAGATGGGGCGGCAGTGACGCTCGCTCTTCATGCAACGTGCCATGAGGGGTGACTGTGTGGCATGGAAGCCGCTGATGGCTCCGCATGCAATGCTGACGAACATCATGGGGAAGATGGGGGTCTTCTCATACTTGGTGCCAAAGCCATTCCACATCTCGGGGAGCTCAGGCGACTTGACATACAGCATGATGAGTATGCCGAAGGCCATAAACAGCAGGGAGATGGCAAATAGGGGATAGATGCGGCCGATGATCTTGTCGATAGGCAGTAGCGTGGCCAGTATGTAATAGAGGAAGATGACTACAATCCAGAAGTTGGCATTCAGCGCAGCGGGTGTCATGCCTGCCAGCAGCTCGGCAGGGCCCGATACGAAGACGGCGCCTACGAGCACCATGAGCACGAGGGAGAGCACGTTCATCACCGTCTTGGCACTGGTGCCCAGGTACTTGCCAATGAGCTCGGGGAGGTTGGCGCCATTGTTGCGGATGGAGAGGCAGCCCGAGAAGAAGTCGTGTACAGCACCGGCAAGGATGGTGCCGATGACAATCCACAGGTATGATGCTGTGCCAAACTGGGCGCCCATGATAGCGCCGAAGATGGGGCCGAGGCCAGCAATGTTGAGAAACTGGATCATGAAGATCTTCCACGTAGGCATAGGGATGTAGTCTACACCATCATTGTGCTCCACAGCGGGAGTCGTACGCTTAGCGTCGGGAGCGAACACGCGGTTTACAAAACCTCCATATACAAGATAGCCCAGCACTAGCAGGACCAATGCTACCGTAAATGTTACCATAATGTCTTTTTACCTTATTATACCTTTAGAATCTGTTGTTGCTTTTTAGTCTGGACATCCGCCAAGGATGATGACAATCTCTCCACGGGGCTCTGTGGCCGTGAAGTGGGCGATGACCTCAGCCAAGGTGCCACGTACGGTCTGCTCATGGAGCTTGGAGATCTCACGGCATACAGCCACCTCGCGCTCTGCACCGAAGTATTCGGCAAACTGGGTGAGGGTCTTTACCAAGCGATAGGGAGACTCGTAGAAGATCATCGTACGATGCTCGCTCTGCAGAGAGAGGAGGCGTGTCTGGCGACCCTTCTTCTGAGGCAGGAAGCCCTCGAAGCAGAACTTGTCGTTGGGCAATCCCGATGAGACCAGAGCAGGCACGAAGGCGGTAGCACCAGGCAAGCATTGCACCTCTACACCATGGCGCACACACTCGCGCACCAGCAAGAAGCCCGGGTCGCTAATGGCAGGGGTACCCGCATCAGAGACAAGCGCCACGGTCTCGCCCGCCAGCATACGCTGCACGAGAGGCTCTATCGTCTTGTGCTCATTAAACTTGTGGTGAGACTGCAATGTATTCTTGATCTCATAATGCTTGAGGAGGATGCCGCTCGTACGGGTGTCTTCGGCCAAGATAAGGTCGGCCTCCTTGAGCACGCGTATCGCACGGAATGTCATATCCTCTAAGTTGCCTACTGGTGTAGGTACCACATATAATCGTCCTGTAGCCATCGTCTTATAACTTTTTAGAGTGGCAAATTTACTGCAAAATTTCGATTTAGCGAAGACAATGCAGGTTTACTTGTGCTATCACACGAAAAATCCCCAGCTTTGCAGCTGGGGACTGTCTATGATATTGGCTTCGCGCTGATTAGATGAAGATGTACTTCAAGATAAACAAGGTTGCCAAGATGTACATCGTGGGGGTGATCTTCTTGAAGTTGCCACAAACGATGTTGATGATTACATAGAGGATCATACCTGTGAGGATACCGTCAGAGATTGAGTATGCCAAAGGCATCATGATGATGCAGGCAAAGGCGGGGATAGACTCTGAGAAGTCGCCCAAGTCAATCTTGGTGATAGGCTCGATCATGAGCAAGCCCACGAGGATGAGCACAGGTGCTGTAGCTGCTGCAGGGATAGAGAGGAACAGCGGAGAGAAGAACAGGGTGATGATGAAGCAGCATCCGATAACGAAGGCTGTCAAACCTGAACGACCACCCTGAGCCACACCTGAAGCACTCTCTACATAGGTAGTAGTGGTAGAGGTACCGAGAGCCGCACCGATAGTGGTAGCAATAGCGTCGGCCATGAAGGCATCCTTCAAGCGGGGGATGCGGCCTGTCTTCTTATCTACCATGTCGGCCTTGGTGCACACACCGATGAGGGTACCCATGGTGTCAAACATATCGATGAAGAGGAAGGTGAACACCACTACGAGCATGTCGAGGGTGAAGATCTTGTCCCACTCAAACTTGCAGAAAATGGGGGCGATAGTGTCGGGCATTGACATCACTCCCTGGAACTCGGTGATACCCATGGGGATACCGATGAGGGTAGTAGCGAGAATACCGATGAGCATAGCGCCACGCACGTTCTTGGCATAGAGCACGCCTGTGATGACCAAGCCGATGATAGCGAGCAGTGCAGAGCCCTTGGTGATGTCGCCGAGGCCTACGAGGGTAGCATCATTGTTGACGATGATGCCTGCATTCTGCATACCGATGAAGGCGATGAACAAGCCGATACCGGCACCGATGGCATAGCGCAAGTTCTGAGGAATAGCATTCACAATAGCCTCACGGATATTGGTGATGGTCATGAGGATAAAGAGAATACCCTCGATGAACACTGCTGTGAGGGCAAACTGCCATGTGTAGCCCATACCCATACATACGGTGAATACGAAGAAGGCATTCAAGCCCATGCCGGGAGCAAGTCCGAAGGGGAGCTTACCGATGAAGGCCATAGCCAAACAGCCGACGATAGCGGCCAAAGCTGTTGCTGTAAACACGGCACCTGCGGGCATGCCATCGAGCAAGCCAAACATACCGGGGTTGACAGCCAAGATGTACGACATGGTGAGGAAGGTGGTGATACCTGCCAACACTTCAGTACGTACGGTAGAGGTTTTCGGGTCGAAACCGAAAAGTTTCTTTAGCATTTCCATTGATCTATGATTTTTTCAATTTTTAATTTTCAACTTTAGAAGGTCCACTTAGCACCGAAAGCGGGCATTACGCGGAAGCCCTCTGATACGAAGTTGTTAGAGATCTCGAGCTCACCACCAAGGCTGAGGTTGACGTTGTCCCAACCCTCGATGTTGTTGAGATTTACCCACAACTGAGGCTCGCTGAGGAAGATGAAGTTGGTGTTCTGCCAAACGCGTGCCTCGCGCCAGATATCAGCAAAGCCGCTGAATGAGCACCAGCCGTCGAAGAAGCTGATACCCCATACACCTGTAAGCTGGAAGTTGTGGGGCTGCTTCTGGAGGTTGAGACCTATAGTGCCAGGGATAGCCTTGTATGAAGCGGTCAATGACCATGTCTTAGAGAAGTCGTCAGAGTGGCCTGAGTAGGTGAGACCAAAGAGCCATGAGTTGTTGAAAGAGGTAGCACCAGCCAATCCTCCATTGAACTCAGCGTGTACTGACAACCAGTTCCACTCAGAGTCTTGCCAGAAGCAGAACTCACGAGCAATCTCAGTATATGCGCCCAGGGCAGTAGCGTTGTAGTCCATATCTACGAAGTAGAAGGTGCTACCGAAGGCGTCGGGACGGAACATCTCGAGGGTGGTAGTGATGCAGCCACGCTCAGTGTCATTGAGTACCTGCAGATTCTGTGCTTCAGTCTTAGAAGCGATGTTTGCCAAGAGGGCAACAAACAAAAGAACTAACGCGTTTCTTTTCATGATGTTTGTGTTTTAATAGGTTATTAAAAAAAGGACTCAGGAGCTACAGTCTTGAGCCCCTGAGAATTCAATGTGTTATCTTTACTAAGTTGATGTCGAAAATTAATGCCGAGTAGGCAGGGATATTGGTCTGCTTCGCACTCTTGTAGGCAAGGTTGGCCGGGATGTATACGCGCCAGGTGTCTCCAGTGACCATCTGTTGGAGCACAGAACTCCATCCTATGATGACGCCATTGACATTGAACCTTGACGGCACGTTTACTGCGGGGTTGAGCGCTCCCTTATACGATTGGTCGAAGACCTTTCCCTCGGGGTAGCTGAGGGTGGGGATGAGGCGACCGCGGTAGTTGACCGATACGGTGTCGGTAAACAAGGGGTACTCTGTACCTGTGCCCTGGGTCTCGATGTGGCAGTATACGTAGTCATCGATGTCGTGCTCTACGATATTGCCCTCCATATCCTTTTCGTTGAGCTTGAAGGAGAGGACACGCAACCACTTGCCATCAGCATTGGCCTTGGCCACCTTGGCTATAGAGTCGATAAACTCGGTGTTGCGCTCCTGCCAGTTGGCATATTCATCCACCTCAGCTGTCTCCTCGCAAGAGGCGAAGAGGCAACCTATAGTGGTGATAAATAAAAGCGATATCAGCTTAATATACTTCATTACTTGAGAGTTTTGAGAGTACCAGTGATGCTCACCTTGTCAGCCAAGAGACCTACGAGGCTGTCGATGCTCACGCGCTCCTGCTCCATAGTGTCGCGGTTACGCAAGGTCACGCAGTTGTCCTTGAGGGTGTCGTGGTCGATAGTGATACAGTAGGGAGTACCGATAGCATCCTGACGACGGTAGCGCTTACCGATAGAGTCCTTCTCATCGTACTGGCAGTTGAAGTGGAACTTCAGCATATCCTGAATCTCGCGTGCCTTCTCGGGCAGACCATCCTTCTTCACCAAAGGCATGATAGCGAGCTTCACGGGAGCGAGAGCTGCGGGGAGGCGCAGTACTACGCGGGTCTCACCATTCTCAAGCTTCTCCTCCTGGTATGAAGCGCAGAGTACGCTGAGGAACATACGGTCTACACCGATAGAGGTCTCGATAACGTAAGGTACGTAGCTCTCGTTGATCTCGGGATCAAAGTACTTGATGCTCTTACCTGAATATTTCTCGTGCTGTGAGAGGTCAAAGTCTGTACGGCTGTGGATACCCTCTACCTCCTTGAAGCCGAAGGGCATGAGGAACTCGATGTCGGTAGCTGCATTAGCATAGTGAGCGAGCTTGTCGTGATCGTGGTAGCGATAGTGGTCGTCACCGAAGCCGAGGGCCTTGTGCCACTTCAGACGGGTCTCTTTCCACTTAGCGAACCACTCGAGCTCTGTGCCAGGGCGTACGAAGAACTGCATCTCCATCTGCTCAAACTCACGCATACGGAAGATGAACTGACGTGCTACGATCTCGTTACGGAAAGCCTTACCGATCTGTGCGATACCGAAGGGAACCTTCATACGACCGGTCTTCTGTACGTTGAGGTAGTTTACGAAGATACCCTGTGCAGTCTCGGGACGGAGGTAGATCTTCATAGCGCCATCAGCGGTAGATCCCATTTCGGTAGAGAACATGAGGTTGAACTGACGTACCTCGGTCCAGTTACGTGTGCCAGAGATGGGACATACGATCTCTTCGTCGAGGATGATCTGACGGAGCTCGTTGAGGTCTGATGCGTTGAGAGCAGCAGCGAAACGCTCGTGGAGGGCATCGCGCTTAGCCTGGATCTCGAGTACGCGGCCATTGGTGGTGAGGAACTGTGCCTCGTCAAATGCCTCACCAAAGCGCTTAGCAGCCTTAGCTACCTCCTTGGCGATCTTCTCGTCATACTTAGCGAGCTGGTCCTCGATGAGTACGTCAGCACGATAGCGCTTCTTTGAGTCCTTGTTGTCGATGAGGGGGTCATTGAATGCGTCTACGTGACCAGATGCCTTCCAGATGGTGGGGTGCATGAAGATGGCTGAGTCGATACCTACGATGTTGTCGTTGAGCAACACCATTGACTGCCACCAGTATTGCTTGATATTGTTTTTCAGCTCTACGCCCATCTGACCATAGTCATACACAGCGCCCAAGCCGTCATAAATCTCTGATGAGGGGAATACGAAGCCGTACTCCTTACAATGCGATACAATCTTCTTAAAAGTTTCTTCTTGTTGTGCCATATCTTTATAATCTTATTAATGTACAATATGCAGTTTGCTGCAAAGGTACGAATAAACGAGCGAAATCATATCAAGCTTGCTGTGTTTTTTTGAGTTATTATAGACTTTTTACAGTATAAACAAGCTCCGATGAAATAAAAGAGACGCCACGGATAGGGTGACGCCTCTTCGATATGATGTTTTTAAGTTGAGATTCTTACTCTTTGTAGAGCACCTTACGGATGGTGCCGTCTGCCTCACGCACGATGTTGATGCCCTCCTGAGGATGAGCCAGCGGTGTGCCTGACAATGAGTAGATGGCAGCCTCGCCCTCGAAGGTGGCCTGGATGGGTGCTATCGAGGTAGTGTCATTGTGCAGGTACTTGAAGTTGTTGTCGATGATAGCCTGCACAGCCTCAAGGCCTCTCACGTCATACTTGCTGCTCTTGTCTGCACCTACGTAGTCCATCATCACTACACCTGTTGGGCCACCGGGACTGTTTGCCAGGTATTCGAGCAGGGCGTCATGGGTATGAGTGGCATTGTCGCGATAGCCATCGCTTGAGGGGTATCCGAATGAGGTCTTTGAGTAGCCCGAGGCGAAGTTAAATATCCAGCGGATCTCGGCCTTCTTGGTGGTCTTGCGGGTCACACTGTAGTCGAGCAGCTCAGAGAATACTCTCACCTTGGTCTCTATGGCATCTACCGTGTTGTAGAAGTCTTGCTGGAAGTATGCGCCAGTCTTGCTCTTGGGACCTGCAATCTTCTTTGAGGTCTTCCAGTTGGTGCCGAAGCTCCAGTCCTTGAAGAAGCCGCCAATGGGTGTGGTGGCATATTCGTTGCGGCTCAGTATGAGTATCTTACCACGCATATCGCTCACCAGCAGGTCGCTCTTGAAGTCTACGAAATAGTCCTTCAGATCCTCACGCTTCAGTACCTCGAGCAACATCTTGTTATAGCTTGAGTTGTTGTCGTCGCCATCAGTCTCGTGCTGTACGTGGAGGATGACAAACTCTGAAGGATTGGCCACCAAAGAGTCGCGGATGAGGCAGAGCGCATCGTCAAATCTTACGCTCGTAGCCACGATGCCGTGGTTGATGTTCAGGTAATCGTCTTTCACACAAGGACGTAGGTCAAAGGCTCTCACGCCCACGCTCCACTGCTCTGACAGGCTGAGGTCCTGTGTCTGTGCGAAGCTCTCGCCCATCCATTCGCTGCCACTTGCCCATCCGCTACCTGTAGCGGCATCATGTGCACCAGGGATAGACACCACGGCTACATACGTGCTATCGGGAAGTCTGCTCATCCAGTTCTCGGCATTCATCTGGGTGCTACCCATCAGTAGTGTCATCAAGGGGAATAAAACCTTTCTTTTCATCTCGTCTTATGTTTTATGGTAAATCTGATGCGAATGTAGCACTTTTTATTAAAATGTCCAACAAAATTTGCGTTTTCGCTTGTCTTGCACTAATTTTGTGGCTATAACTCGTATCTCAACTTTCGCAAACGCGAAAGTAGGTAGGTAAAGGGAGTTAAAGGGAGTTATCGGCTCTGCGAGCCTGAGGAGATAAAGCCAAATGATTTGTACGCGGTGTGCAAGACTATTGGCATTTAACTCCCGAGAACGAAGCGGAGCTGAGTTTATCTCCATTTAACTTCTTTATCTCCTATGAGTTGAGCCCAGCGAAACATAAGTAAATATTATGAGCGAAGAAGATTTCAACAAGGCAGATGTTAACGATGAGGTTGACGACAACGACGAACAGGGTCAGGATGTAGAGAGCAGTAGCAGCTCGCATCATAGCGACTACCATCCCGCCAAGGATGAGAATGGCGAGGACACCGTGAAGTACCTGCTCTCGGGCATGTATCAGAACTGGTTTCTCGACTACGCTTCGTACGTAATCCTCGAGCGTGCCGTGCCGCATATCAACGATGGTTTCAAACCCGTACAGCGCCGTATCCTCCACTCGATGAAGCGCCTCGACGATGGCCGTTACAACAAGGTGGCCAATATCGTGGGACACACCATGCAGTTCCACCCTCACGGCGATGCCTCTATCGGCGACGCCCTGGTGCAGCTCGGTCAGAAAGACCTGCTCATCGACTGTCAGGGTAACTGGGGTAACATCCTCACTGGCGACTCAGCCGCTGCGCCCCGTTACATCGAAGCACGCCTCTCGAAATTCGCTCTCGAGGTGGTGTTCAACCCCAAGACTACGGAGTGGAAGCTCTCCTATGACGGCCGTAACAAAGAGCCCATCACCCTGCCCGTGAAGTTCCCCCTGCTCTTGGCGCAGGGCGTAGAGGGTATTGCGGTAGGTCTGTCGTCAAAGATTCTTCCTCATAACTTCAATGAGCTCTGCGATGCTGCCATCAGCTACCTGCAGGGCGAGGAGTTTACCCTCTATCCCGACTTCCAGACGGGTGGCTTCATCGATGTAGCCCGTTACAACGATGGTGAGCGTGGCGGAGCAGTGCGTGTGCGTGCCCGCATCAACAAGGTCGACAATAAGACCCTCGCCATCACCGAGATACCCTATGGTAAGACCACCACGACACTCATCGACTCTATCCTCAAGGCTGCCGAGAAGGGCAAGATCAAGATTCGCAAGGTCGATGACAATACCGCTGCCGAGGTAGAGATCCTCGTACACCTGGCCCCCGGCGTATCGTCAGACAAGACACTCGATGCGCTCTACGCCTTCACCGATTGTGAGATCAGCATCTCGCCCAACTGCTGCGTCATCGATGACAACAAACCACACTTCCTCGGTGTGAGCCACGTCCTACGCAAGTCTGTCGACAACACGCTGAGCCTCCTGCGCCAGGAGCTGGAGATCCGCAAGGGCGAGCTCCTCGAGCAGCTACACTTCGCCTCATTGGAGAAGATCTTCATCGAAGAGCGCATATATAAGGATAAGAAGTTTGAGCAGGCCCCCACGATGGATGCCGCTTGCGAACATATCGACGAGCGCCTCACGCCCTATTACCCCACCTTCGTGCGCGAGGTGACTAAAGACGACATCCTCCGCCTCATGGAGATCAAGATGGCCCGCATCCTCAAGTTCAATAAGGACAAGGCCGACGAGCTCCTTGCCCGCATCCGTGCCGAGATCGAGGAGATCGACAAGGAACTATCTGATATGGTAGGCGTTACCATCCGCTGGTTTACCATGCTCAAGACCAAGTACGGCGCCGCCTTCCCCCGCAAGACCGAGCTGCGCAACTTCGAGAATATCGAGGCCGCCAAGGTCATCGAGGCCAACGAGAAGCTCTATATCAACCGCGACGAAGGCTTCATCGGTACCTCACTGAAGAAAGATGAGTTCGTGTCAAACTGCTCATCCATCGACGACGTCATCCTCTTCTACAAAGACGGTCGCTACAAGATCGTGCGCGTAGCCGAGAAGATGTTCGTAGGCCCCGGCGTGCTACACGTGGGCATCTATAAGAAGAATGACAAGCGCACCATCTACAACGTCGTCTACCGCGACGGCCGTGGAGGGCCCCACTATATCAAGCGCTTTGCCGTCACCGGCACCAACCGCGACCGCGAGTACAACCTCACCCAGGGCAAGCCAGGCTCACGCATCGCCTACTTCACCGCCAACCCCAATGGTGAGGCCGAAATCATCAAGGTACAGTTGAAGCCCGTACCCAACCTCCGCAAGACCGTCATCGAGAAGGACTTCAGCGAGATAGGCATCAAGGGCCGCTCATCGATGGGCAACCTCCTCACCCGCCTCGAGGTGCAGCGCATCGGCCTCAAGGCACACGGCGCCTCTACGCTCGGTGGCCGCAAGGTATGGTTTGACCGCGACATCCTGCGTCTCGACTTTGACGGACATGGCGAGTACCTCGGCGAGTTCCACAGCGACGACCGCATCCTCGTAGTGCTCAGCAATGGCGAGTTTTACCTCACCGACTTCGATGCCAACAACCACTACGAGCCCGACATCCTCTATATCGAGAAGTTCAACCCCGACAAGGTGTGGACAGCCATCGTCAAGAACGCCTCACAGAAGGGCTTCTACTACATCAAGCGCTTCCTCATGGAGGCAACGCCCAAGAAGAACACCTTCGTCGACGAGCATAAAGACAGCGCTATGGCCCTGCTCACCTGCGAGACCTATCCCCTCATCCAGGTCAACTTCGGTGGTGGCGACAGCTTCCGCGAACCGCTCGTCATCGACGCCGAGGAGTTTGCCCTCATCAAGGGCTTCAAGGCCATCGGTAAGCGCGTGACCACCTTCGAGGTCGCCGACTTCGTAGAGCTGGAGCCTACCCGCAAGCCCGAGCCGGAGAGCCCCGAGACACCCGAGTCAGAAGGCGATGAGGCCGAGTCACCCGAGGAGCCCACTACCGAGCAGCTCAACCTCTTCGAGGAGGATGCGCAGCAGGAGTAAGGGGTTTACCTCAACTACCCTCACGTCAAATCTTATCTGGAAGGGAAAAGTGCGACGCCGTCGCACCAGTCGGCTTTAGTGAGTTCGATGGCATCGAGTGAATCTTCGGAAAGAGGTGCGATGAGGCCGAGTCACCCGAGGAGCCCACTACCGAGCAGCTCAACCTCTTCGAGGAGGCATAGCCCGCGCGCGTGATAAAAAGAATCAGACCACCGGCCCTCACGGGTCAGTGGTCTTTTTTGTTTGTTTTGCTCACAGCTCACGGCTCACAGCTCACGGCTCATAGCTCATAGCTCACAGCTCATAGCTACTACCCTACACACGACATCACGCCGAGGGTGCCAGCGATAGCCGTTAGCACGGCGATGAGAAGCTTAAGGATTTCTTTCCAGTTTTTCATAGTTGTCCATTGTCAATTGTTTAAGCGGTAGCGTCCACGATACGCTTAAACGAAATCTTCTGCGCAATCTCCTTCTTGAGCTCCACCTCGGGACGGAAGTTGATGTGGTAGCCCTTGATCTGTGCCGAGGGAGAGAAGTCACTGGCGGCCATAGCATCCTGGGAGAAGCACTTCGAGCGGACGCTGATGACGAATGAGCCGAGTTCGTTGAGCACTACGCGGCGGCCGCTGAGGAGCGCGTTCTTGATGTAGGGTTTGATACTGGAGAGCACTGCGAGTGCGTCAGCACGTGTCACAGTGGTGGCCGTAGAGATGTCGTCGGCAAGCTCCTTGAAGTCATAGTCACTGACCTTAGAGGCCTTGCATGAGAAGTAGTTCACGCCCTGTACGGCATTCTTGCCGGGGTTCTTGCATCTTGATACTTTGTAGTTGATACTCATAATGGGTTAATGGGTTAAGGGTTAATGGGTTAAGGGTTAGGTTAATATAGAGAATTCGAATTCTTTTTTTGTGTATGCGCTTTTTACTGTACGTACTGCAACGTACTGTAACTTTGGGTGTCTTACTCACAGCTCAGGGCTCATAGCTCATAGCTTCTGATATTCTCCCTCGTTGTCTGTAGGGGCTATATGTTTGCGGAGCACCCATGTGCGGATGAGCGTCTTGGCCTTACGGGTGAGTTCCTCGTCAGTGGCCGTGGAGTCGTTGGTGCGTTTCAGAGCCACGAGCTGGGCTAGTGTGAATATGCCATCAGCATTGCCGAGCTGGGAGAGCTCACTCTTGGGTCCTCGGGTAGAGATGCGTGGTGTGGTGGCCATGCACTGGCGTTTCTCCCACGATGCGATCTCTGAGGCAAATACGGTGAGCTTACACTCCATGCCGTAGTTGAATGCATGGTGCAGCCACGGCTCCCATGAGGCATCCCACTGGTAGTCATTACAGATGTATAGCATCGTCGCCTTCTGCTTCGTGATGAGTAGCTGGCGATGACACAGTTTGTAGTATTCGGGGTTCTGGTGATGAGATAGGGGCGACTCAGGGTTAGAGTATGTGAGGCGTATCTCCTCTATGACGCGATCGATGTCGGGTGAGACGATTTCGCCTGAGGCGCTCTCCAGACGGTCGAGATAGATGGACAGCTGTTCGTAAAACTCAGGCGTAGGGTCCTGGTATCGGGGCACGTCATACGAGTCGGGCACGATAGCTATGTCACATCGGCCCACAGATCCACGTTCGATTCCAGCGCGGAAGAAATCCTGCGTGCCAGGAAATGTCGATGAGGCTAAGATATTTACCGACATCACCGTCATTGCCGATATGGCATCGGCCGACACACGCAACGCTCCGAATTTGCTCGTGTCAAATGCCGAGAGGATAATCTCCTGACCTGCACCCAGTTTGGTGCCTGCCGACTGCATCTTGCGCAGGTCATCGATCTCGCTCACCTTGATAAATGCACGTTCACCCATAGGCTCCAGTGCAGAGAGACGCTCCAGCAAAGCTGGTTCGGTCATGTTGCTACTCAGTAGTCTTAGCGGTACCACAGGCTTCAGAGGCTGTGGCTCACCCTTAGGTGTAGTGCGCTTCTGTTCCTGCCATGCCGTGATCTGTGTCCACGAGCTGAGGTCGTGCAGTCGGTGTCGCTCGGTGATGAGGTCGCTGATCGTGTCAGAGAATCCCTTACCAGAGGATGAGTTGCCCACGATGATTGTCGTGAACTGCAGATTTCTGCGCTTGCCCGATACGTCGCGTATGGTCACTGCATTGTTGAGAAATGTGCCCAGTGGGCTGAACACCATTGCCGCTACAGCCTCGCGGGCATTCTCGGGGACGAGCGGGGTGAACAGCTTGATGAGAGCGGGTGGCTCTATTTCGGTATTGGCCGTAGCCCACAGGCTGTTGCTTACCTCGGGTTGCTCCTGCTGGTAGGTCATCGCAAGGGCCGTATCTGATTGCCCAAGCGCATTGGCGAGCTCGTCGGGCAATTTGTAGAGCCATGTCTTCTCATGACCCAGCGCACTGCGGATAGCAGCGATAGCCTCACGCTCGGGGAGGCCATAGAAGTCGAGCGCTCGTAATGCATCTACCACGTCAGCTTTGCTGATACCTTCGATATAAGCCATCTGGCGAGCCACAGCATAGAGCATATTGTTGCGGTTGCCCTCAGCTACTACGAGCGAGCCGTCGCCCAGCTGCTGTGTGATGCTGGCAGCAATCTCTCCTAATTCACAATTGACATTTGATATTTGACAATTAGTCTCCGCGATGGTTGCATTGTCCCTCTTCAAGGGGGCGTAGCGAGGCCCTTGGAGGCTTGGCTGAATGCCAAGCCGTGCCGAACGAGGGGAACACAGAGCACTGTGTGACGGAGGACCCGCAAGGGAGCCCGCAGGGCGGAGGGGGTAACTGCCATCGTCAACGTTATCCCTTACTGCCAGCGAACACGTTTCTTCGCATTGCACAGAATGACAATTAAGGACGCTATAGCCATCCTGACTGAGCGATACTTGAGGTACAACGTCAGCAAAGAGGAGTGACAGGTCGCCACCCAATATCCTGCCAGTGCAGAACATCAGCTTGTTGCGGTTTTTCGTAGATGGGTCAAGCACAAGGCAGTCAGTCAGCAGTTGTGCCCATTGCGTATGGTTCTCAGCTACACCCAATGACATATCCAGCTTGGGCACGAGGATGTGCAGCTTACGGCTGGCGCTCTCCATAGCCACATGTGGACAGTCTGCGATACCTAACTCAGCGAGGCGGGCGAGGAACTGCGCATATCTTACCTGTGCCGATATCTCGTCGCGATCATCATCGATAAAAATCCACCCAGAGTCCACCATATCATCCGCCTTATGGCTGGGATTGTTCGCATCCAGGCGCAAGGCCTGAGGTATAATAGCTATGAGCAGTTTCTTCCAAGGAGAGTCCTTGCCCTTGCCCATGGCCAGGTCCATACGATAGTTTTTCAGCGTCAGCTGGTTCGCCTCAGAGCGCACGAGACGGAGCAGTTCGTCAGGTGACGATACGGAATGGGTGTTCTTGTCCAGCGCATTGGTTACATAGTCTAATCTTCTCATTTCGTTTACTTCTTTAATGATTGTTGTTCAGATAAATACTAATCACTGTTCTCATCAGGATGGCTTGTAGAACCTCACGGGGTGCCACTCGCCTTCATCATTCTTACCATATACTACGCTTATCGTGTCGCCAATCCTTACCTCATAGAGCTGCTGTACGGAATATCCCTCTACGTAGGGGCGCGTGAGGCGGATGCTTCGCTCGCTGATGTACTTGTCTACACACTGCTTGTCGGTAATGGAAATCTCAAACTCCCAATACTCCTCACCTCCTCGGTACAGATAGTTAAGGCCATCGATGGTGGCGTACACGGTAATCTCTTGTCGGTCAAAATTCTTCTTCATTTTTTATCCTCCTTGTTTTTAATGTTATTTACTGCGTCATCCTTTACGATGACAGTTTCATTGTTCTCACTTGCGAACTCCTGCTCGAAAACGAGCTTGCGGAATTCGTCGGACGAAAAATTGTACGTCTTCATAATCTTTTTGTTTTAATTGTAAGATGTTTTTGATGTTTCTATTGCAAAACATTATCAACTTTCTAATATTTAAGTCAAAATGTAAGTCGTAATTATTATTCTGCTTACACTTTGTTATTACATCTCTAAGGAACTGACCCCTTCAGAACCGCCGTTTTTAAATTTTTCCGAAAAACCTTAAATTTTCTGCAGAAAAACATCGCTTTTCTCGGATGCTATCTGTATATTTGTGGTAGGATAAACTTTAAAAATTTAGTGATTATGAGTTGGAATTTTTTAGCGACTATTATTTCGAGTGCTCTTTCAAAGGCAGAAGACTTAGATAAGGCCTTTGCAGGTAAGGGCAAAGGTCGGGGTTTGATAAAGGTGTGCTTAATTATCGTAATTTTTTTTCTTCTTCCTATTATCTTGCTTATCTCGTTATGTAAATGGCTCTCGAACATAATTGATAACTCAACTAAAACCAACCCCCTACAGAAAACAAACAAATCAACCACTGCGCAGTCATCAAATCAAACCTCTCAGGCAAGCAATGTTACAGCTTCAGAAGTGCCGACTCTCAACGAATCGAGCAACGACGATGAACTGATATGTGTGGACCTTGCTGAAGTAGCAGAAAACCCTGATAATAGGGTGGTGCAGCTCGTGGGGGAGTGGGTTAAGCAAGAAGAGGTGACCCTGCTCTGCGCTAATCGTGGTGCTGGAAAATCGACTGCCGCGGTGCAGCTGGCCCTCGAACTGGCAACGGGTGAGTATAGCAAACTTTTCGGGGTGAAGCTCGGACCAAAGCAAGATTGCGTGTACCTCTCCTACGAGATGTCACAAGCGCAGTGGGGCGAACGCTACCAAGGGGGTGTAGAGGAGCTCAGAGGTAGGGTGAAGATGGTGTTTCCCAAGACAAGAACTATAGATGCGGCACTGGATTGTTGTAGACAGCTCTGCGATAGCTATCAGAAGACAGGTGCGCGCCACATTGCTATATTCGTTGATAATCTCGGCTGTATCGTCGAAAATGCCAATAATCCCTCAAACAAGGATGTCAAGACGCTGATAGACGGACTTCGCGCCCTCATGAACAAATATAGGAGCATGGGGATGACGGTGACCCCTCTCGTAGTGGTGCATACCACGAAGGAGGGTGATACACCTAGAGGGAGCGGTGTGTTAGAGAATACCTCTGATGCAACCATCACTATTACGCTGCGCGACGTGGAAGCCAAGGTATGCGATATCGCGCTCACACGCAGTCGCTCAGGAGCTACACCCTTGCCTTTTGCAGCACGCTTAGTGAGTGAGCCTTACCTCCATTTCGAACCCGCGGAGATTCCTTTCTCTCAACCGGACTCTGCATTAGCGGACAGGGAGGCTGAAGGTCGACAGTCGTTGGTAGAGCGTGCAAAATATTTGGCAAGTGATAAAGGTAAAGACGAGTTGGATAAACTGAAGGCTGAGCTGGGCAGTGAAGACCACTATGCCAATATGCCAGAGGATGAAAAGGCGGAGTTGGTAGCTCTTGCCAAGACTCTTGTAGATGAAAGATACTCATTTCGTCTTACATCAGCTATCATATTGCTTGAAAAGGGCAAATATATCAGCCACGACGCAATAAGTAAATGCTGTAAGGGATGATTAACAAATAGAATATCAACATGTTAAATTCTTACAGAACCTTACAGCATATCTTGCGCTGTATTTGCCCTGTAAGCGTTGTGTAAGCCTCCTTGTAAGGCACTATAAGCAGTCAGAACAGCCATCTATGAAGGTGGCTGTTTTTGTATTATAGCACCCGTCGACACCCAGCAAACACCACTTGCTGGGATTTTTTTTGCACCAATAGATAATTATTTGTTATCGATATTCTGATTTTCAGAAATAAATATTACTTTTGCAACATCCGAGGGGAGAAATCCTCGGGTCAAGAATGCGTTTCTTGCTTTATCCTACATAGTGAAATCGCCAAAAAAAACTTTGTAAGAGGATAGGGGCAAAGATACGTCCATTCTGTTTTTGTATATGATTGTGCGCGTACAGCCTCACGCTGTACCTTGTCAAGGTATACAAACAGCGTGGGGTATTTGTTTCTGTTTATTCTTACTACGGTGTTTGGCGATACCTACTATGTGATGAGCGTGACAAGTCCTTACGCTTTTCTTGTATCCGTTAGCCAAACACATTTTTACCGCTGACTTTGGGGGACTTATAGGCAATGTAAAGATATTGTCTATGAACGAGGTGTTACAAAGAGCAACACAATTGCTGCAAGATGGAGAACCAGAACAGGCTTTATTGGTATTGGATGAGCTTGAGGAAATTTCCGAAGAAAGTAAACATTTAAAGATTGTTTGTAAGAAATCCTTATCAGAACAATACATATGGCTGTTGAATGACGCTGTAAAAAATAATCGGTACGACGAATTCGATAAATATCTGAACAGATATCTTCATTTAATCGGAAATGACGAACTTATTGCGAAATTCGTAGATGTGCAAGATGAAATTCATAAGAAAAGAGACTTAAAGAATAAGCAAGAATTAGTCAGAAGAATAAAGAGTATTCCTTTTCAACTGCTTCAAAAAGTCAAATCAAATAAGCGTTTTTTTGCATTAGGGAGCGGTGTAGTCTTATTGCTTATCGTAATCCTTGTTTGTTTGACCAGTGGTGGGGAAAATGCGTATACAGATGTGGCGAAAAAAGAATTAAAGGGTAACGTCAAATATGTTGCAGTATATAGCTATTCGCTAGAACTACAAGATGGAGAACTTGTAGAAGAACCCATGGAATTTGAAAACGAAAGAGGAGTCTTTGACTATAGTGAGTCATACTACAATGTGGAGGGGATGCTCGAGAAATATCGTGTAATATGGGATACATATATGAATACAGATACGTATATATATGAGAAAGGATTGCTCAAAGAAATAAAGCATACATTCAATGATAGAAGACATCCAGAGGTTACACGATTTACATATAACGACAAAAAACGATTGGTGGAAAAAAGTGAAAATAGTAATGGTAGTGTCTCTAGAACGTCCTATGCGTATGATGCCAGAGGGTATATGATTTCTGATGGAGAATATGAATACACTTATGACCGTAAAGGACGTTTGAAAAAAAAATATTCCCAGCATTATAAGGAGGAAATCTTTTCATATGACAAATCGGGAAATGTAAAAAATTACTTGATTGAGTTTTCTGATCCTACAGGCCTTTATGAGGACTCTAATACAGAGTATAATATTATATATGATAGACAAGGAAGAATTGTAGAGAAAAGGGAAAAAGACAGAACAAATGATTGTTATACAGTAGAAAAATATACCTACGAAGATGATGAAAAAGGAAACTGGATTGTACAAAACACATTTGTTGATGGAGAGTTGTCTTATAGAACAAGGAGGAATATCGAGTATTACGATGAAGAGGAGCATCTAAATGTTTATGAAAAGCTCGTTAAGGGTTATTATGAGGCAGGAATGCCGTGCAGACCCCTACTATTTAATCCTGAAGTAAAGGATTATATAGTGAATACAAAAAGCCAGAAATTCTATGATTTGGCAATAAAGTACACGGATGAGAGTGTGATTTTTCAGAGGGATGCATGGGGCGGCTATTATGCAAATGCTGTGAGCGAAGAGGATGGTTTTGGAACTAAAATCTCTATGAAAAACTATTTAGATATAGAATTATATGTTGTTGGACAACAAACAAATAGTAGGGGAGAGTTCGATATCTTACCTTGGGAGAAAGGATATGTTGATAATTATAATGGACCGGCTGATGGAAATACTCCTGTATATTTGCTAACATATCCCTTCCATTATTATTCTGATAGTGGTCAGTCTATCATAGAAAATGTAGAAATCCGAATAGATCAGTACGGTTTGAGATTTATATGTCCATCATTCTCTTATTATCCTTATGTAACTTTTAGGGTCACAAGATCTTATGGTGGGCAATGGAGTATACCAGTAAACCACAGTAAACAAGTAGTTCATATAGGCTGGGACAATGATAAGATCTATGAGTTATTAGAAATTATTTCGACTGAAACGACGATCATCAGCATTGATTGTATAAGTAGTGGAGGTAACAAGCGTACATATTTTGCAGACTTCTCTGGTATGGGGAATACGAGGTTGGTCGTATTGGAATTTATGTACGAAGCGGGTGCAATAAAATCCATCAAAAATAACTCCAATTGATATATGGCGCTAATTAAATCTATCTATTGGGAACAGGAAGACCGTGAAGAATTGGTCTATAAGTTCCCGTTTAACAACATCAGTTTGGGCAGTGTGCTCACGGTGAATGAGAGTCAGGAGGCATTGTTCTTCAAGAGTGGTGTGCTGTGCGATACATTCGGCGCAGGACGTCATACTCTCTCTACAGCCAATCTTCCTGTACTGAAAAAGTTATTAAATCTGCCAAGCGGTGGTGATACCACGTTTACGGCTGAAGTGTGGTTTGTCAGCAAACTCGAAAAACGTAATATGTATTGGGGTACGGGTGGGTTGCGTATCGTTGACCCCTACTTCCAGATACCCATCAAGATATCGGCTCGTGGCCAATATGGCATAAGGGTGTCTGATAGCGCATTGTTCATGAAAAAACTGATAGGTACATTATCGTATGTGACCACCGAGTTGATCGAAGATCAGTTCCGCATAGACGTGATAGAGACGGTTAAGGTCTCCATTGCCAAGTTTATGAAGGAGAACAATGTCAATATCAACGAGCTTGGCGTAAGTTACAAGGAACTATCGAAGTCCATTGCTAAAGATTTACAAACTGTATATGACGAGTATGGTGTAGAATTGCTCAATTTCAATGTCGAGGATATCGGATTTGACGAAAACGATAAGGGTTACCAAACCGTGATGGAAGGTGTAGCTGAACAGGCGAAGTTGAGCAAATTGGGTGTGAGCTATGCGCAACAGAAGCAGTTTGATATAGCACAGACGGCAGCTGGCAATGAAGGGGCTGGCAACTTTATGGGCATAGGCATGGGGCTTAGTATGGGTAATGCTGTTGGTCAGATGGTGAGTAATACCATGCAAGTAATGCCACAGGCTCCGCAGATGTCATCGTTCTACGTTGCCAAGAATGGACAGACAACAGGTCCGTTCACTATTGATGTCATACAGGGTATGATCAAGCAGGGTGAGGTCATCGCTACTACCTATGTGTATAAAGTCGGTGGTCAGGCTTGGGTGTTGGCTATAGATGACGCTGAACTATCTCGATTGTTCGCCATGATGGCACCTCCACCACCTCCCCCTCCTGTAGGAATGTAAATTGCTTGAGAATATAAAGATAATATCAATCACAAACACGAGTAGGATATGAAAAAAGTATTATTTCCCTTGATGGTATTGTTAGCTGTAGCTTGTACGGTAGGTATATACTATTTGGTCTTTGATGGTGATACGACAAAATTGTTTTACATAAACACTATTGTCGCATGTTTGGCTGAGGTTCTTTTGCTCGCCAATATTCCTATCTGGTCTGGTGAGAAGATGATGACGGTGAAGAACGCTGCAGTGTCAGTGTCAATCAATGTATATGCTGTATCGTTGTTCTTGTGGTCTACCATTTATATGCTTGGTATATACGATTCTGAGAATGAGAATTACAAGTCTCTGTACATAGGATTGCTTTGTGCTACGCTTTTATTTGTCATCTTTTGTGGTGCTACTCTAATCGGTGGTGTGGCTACAGATAAGCATGTGAAGGGATTAGAGATAGCAGTTGTCGAGAAAAAAATATATGTATTCTCGGTGCAGGAATCCTTGATGAACATTAAAGATGCTCTGCATGACGACAATTCAGAATGGAAAGACGAGACACTGCGAGCCATGCGAACGATAGCAGATAAGATAGGTGCAATGCCTACGGAAAAATTGAAAAAACATGGGGGCATTGCCGATGAACTGAGAGTAAAGGTGCAGGAAATAGAGGGTTTGTGTGAAAGTCTTTCTGCAGCTGAAAATAGACAAGAATTGCAATCACAGATTACGCGAAAGATTGATCGACTGAAAAATTATTTAGTAACAATAAAAACGATAATGTAACTATGCAGGCAGAAATGAAATGTTCCACCTGTGGTGGCGATAAGTTTAAGTTTTTAGGAGGTAGCTCATTCAAGTGCGTCTATTGTGGCGCTACGGTCATCAATGAAAAGCAATCGCCAGAAGTAGAGAAGGAAATTGTATACGTACAAGCTCCCCAACCTCAATTTCAGCAGGCTTCTCAGCAAAATTATGAGCAAATAGATGGAGTAAAGAGTAAAGGACTTGCAGCTGCTCTTGCGTTCTTCCTTGGGGGGTTGGGTATGCACAAGTTTTATTTGGGTAAAGTGGGACAAGGTATACTCTATTTGTTATTTTGTTGGACATTTGTTCCCTCATTCATTGCATTAATCGATTTTATTGTATTGCTTTGTATGGGTGACGCCGAGTTTAATCAAAAGTATAATTGTGGTGAATCATGATCGCTTAACCCATATATACAAATAAAACGGCTATCTGCGGGTAGCCGTTTTTTCTTACAGAGTGTATGAGGTATCCCGCGCACAGTGCGTTGCAGTGCGCACAGTGAAAACTGCGGTGCGTTGCAAGGGAGGTGATATAGTCTAATACTTATATTTTAAATCTAATAAATATCATATAGGTATATATAGTACTATGTAACATCATTATCGCACCTGCGATAATCTGCGCATGCACCTGCGATAATTACTGCACGCACTGCAACGCACTGTGCGCCGCGGCGCAGGGAAAAACAATACGGCAGGTCATGTGACCTGCCGTAATAGTATCGGGATTCTAAAATGCAAATAGCAAAGGAAGTGCGAAGATCATCACTATGCCCATGAGGATCTGGAGGGGGAGACCCACCTTGATGAAGTCCATGAAGGTGTATTGGCCTGCGGGCAGTACCAGGGCATTGGGCGGTGTAGAGAAGGGTGAGGCAAAGCACATGCTCGCAGCTACTGACACCGCAAACAGGAAGGCGATGGGGCTGACGCCGATGCCTACAGCACACTGCAGGGCGATGGGGGCCATGAGCACAGCCGTCACGGTATTGCTGATAAAGATGGTCATAATTGATGTAGCGAAGTATACGGCTGCCAGAGCTACGTGGGGGCTGCTGCCACCGAAGGTGTTGACGATAAACTCGGCGATGGCGCTCGATACGCCTGTCTTCTCCAACGCTGTAGACATGGGGAGCATGGCGGCAAAGAGCACGATGGTCTGCCAGTTGATGGTCTTATACGCTGCCTCTACGCTACGCACACATCCGGTGATGACCATCATCACAGAGGCCAAGAGCACGGCGGTGACGGGGGCTACGGGGATGGAGTCTACGCACATCATCATGATCATGGCTACCATGATGAGGGCCGCTACAGGAGCCTTGTAGTCGAGGGTTACCTTAGCGGCCTCTTGCAGGGGCTCGCCCAGCACGACCCAGTTGTCTGACTCACTACGCAGACGGGCGATGTCCTTCCAGGTACCTTGTACGAGGAGCACGTCAGACTCGTGTATCTTCTCTGCACCGAGGTTGTGGAGCAGGTACTCGCCATCGCGGCGGATGCCGAGGACATTGATGTTAAACTTATTGCGCAGACCGATGTCCATGATCTTGCGGCCTGTCATCGATGATGAGGGCATGATGAGGATCTCGGCGATACCGATGTCGTAGAAGTCGAGCGAGGCGTTAGATGAGCTGCCCTCGATCTCGTCGGTGTGGTTGTCGATGAGGCGCAGGGTATAGTCGTCGGCAAACTGCTGCACCTTGTCGATATCACCAGAGAGGTAGATGACGTCGCCCTGCTGGAGCACGAGGGTGGGAGAGGCGAGCTGTTGGTTTACGGTGCGCACAAACTTGTTGTGGCCGGCGCTGCGGCGCAGCTCGATGACGTTGACACCATACAGGCGGTATATGTCGAGGTCGATGATGGTATTGCCTATCACCTTAGAGGCCTCGGTGACGTGTACGCGGAAGAGGTTGTCGGCGAGGCCATACTCCTTGACCAGCTCATTCAGCGACTTGCCGCCCTGCTTGCTGCTCTTCTCGCCCGCCTTGGGGGTGAGGAAGATCTTGGTCAGGGGCATGAGTACGAGGATGCCCACCACGAGGGTGATGACGCCCACGGGCAGGAAGGTGAAGAAGCCGATGTCGGGCAATGATGAGGCTACGAGGCCATTGGCCTTGGCATTGGCCAGGGTCTCCTGGATGATAAGGTTCGGAGGCGTACCGATCAGTGTCATCATACCACCCATGCTGCTGGCGAAGGCCAAGGGCATGAGCAGACGACGTGCCGAGGTGCCTGCATAGGCAGCCATACTCACTACGATGGGCAGCATCAGCGCCACGGTGCCGGTGTTGCTCACAAATCCGCCGATGGCAGCCGTCACGAGCATTACGAGGAGGAAGAGGCGTGTCTCGCTGGTGCCGGCGAGCTTGATTACCTGTCCGCCGATCATCTTGGCCAGACCGGTCTGGAAGATACCGCCACCTACGATGAAGAGGCCCACCATCATGATGACGGTGGTGTTAGAGAAGCCTGCCAGTGCCTCTGTGGGGTTTAGTATCTGACAGAGCAGCAGGGACAGCAGCGCACACAGCGCTACGAGGTCAGATCTCACCTTGCCGCTGACGAAGAGGGCGGCCGAGATCAAGAGGATAATTACGGTTGTCAACATATCTACTAAAATCTATTTTCAAAACGGGCGCAAAGGTACGAAATAAATGCGAATTTTCCGCTGTTTCGTTTGCATAGTTCGAGAATCTTAGCGAACTTTGCCTGCATGAAGAAGTATATATTGACCATCTCCCTGCTCATGGGGCTGCTGATGCCTGTGGCTGCGCAGTCGCTCTCGGGCTCGCGCTTCGAGGAGCGTAGCCTCTCGCTGGGCGGAGGATATACGAATATGGTCGACACCTATCTCTCGCCCTTGCGCTATGGCGGTGGCAATGTGTCGCTCATGAGCGAGTGTTTCTCTCAGACAACAATTCCAGGTGGCCGATGGTTTGCCCAGTCGCTCTTTGTGTTGCATGGCGACTACGCCACACCGGCCTCGGGCAACGGACTCACAGTAGGGGGCATGGGCGACTATAGCTATACGTGGTACTATGAAGCTCCCCTCTTATCGCCCCAAGGAGGGAAGTTGCGATTGTTTGTGGGTCCGCAAGCACAGCTGCGTCTCGGCGGCATCTATAACCTGCGTGGCTCAAACAACCCTGCGCAGCTCAAGCTGGGGGCCAACCTCGCTGCCTCGGCCATGGCCAAGTATGGCTTTGCGCTGTGGGATACCCCGATGGGTGTGCGCCTGCAGGCCGATGTGCCTCTGCTCGGCGTAGCCTTCGGTCCCGACTACGGACAGTCATACTACGAGATCTTCTACCTCGGACAGGGCGAAGGGTGTGTACACATGACCTCGCTGCACAACAACCTCTCACTGCGCACCCACCTCAGCTACGACCTGCAGCTGCGCCCCTGTACGCTGCGCCTCACGCTGGCCAACGACCTCTACCAGTGGACACTCGCTGGGAAGCACTACCGCATGTTTACCCACTCGGTGATGCTGGGCGTGGTGAAGAACCTCTACCGCGTCGTACGGGATGAAGAGGCAAGTAGGTATATACCTTATTGAAGGAGTTCAGGAGTGTAGGAGTTCAGACAATAGTATATAACTGATTTTTATTATGCCGGTCCATAAACATTTTCAATTCTCAATTTTCAATTCTCAATTTATTATAGCGCTTTGTGCTATGATATTCGCCTCGTGTTCCCCGATCGAGGAGTATGACAATACCCCCACGGGAAACTTCGAAGCCTTGTGGAACATCATCGACGAGCACTACTGCTTCTTTGACTACAAGGCTGATGAGTATGGCCTCAATTGGGACAACATCTACCGCAGATATAAACGCAAGATCGATGATGGCATGAGTAGCATGGGACTCTTCGAAGTCTTGGGCGATATGCTCGACGAACTGCGCGATGGCCATGTCAACCTCTATGCTGCTCACGACGTGGCACGCTACTGGGACTTCCGTGAGGGCTATGCCACCAACTTCAGCGAAGAGATACAGACCCACTACCTCGGCACCGACTATAAGATAGCCTCGGGCCTGCGCTATACCATCTTGCCCGACAACATCGGCTACGTCTACGTGCCCTCCTTCTCCAACAGTATTGGCGAGGGTAACCTCGATGAGTGCCTCTATGCCTTGGCGCTCTGTCGCGGACTCATCATCGACGTGCGTAGCAATGGGGGAGGCAACCTCTCCTATGCCGAGACTCTGGCGGCCCGCTTCACCAACGAGCGTGTCCTCACAGGCTACATCTGCCACAAGACCGGTACGGGCCACAGCGACTTCTCTGAGCCCCAGCCCGTATACCTTGAGAGCTCTAACGGCATACGCTGGCAGAAGCCCGTATGTGTGCTCGCCAACCGCGGCTCATATAGCGCCACCAACGACTTTGTCAAGATCATGCGCACCCTCCCTCTCGTCACCATCGTAGGCGACCGCACGGGTGGTGGCTCAGGCCTCCCCTTCTCATCGGAGCTTCCCAATGGCTGGAGCGTACGCTTCTCGGCCTGTCCCTCCTTTGATGTAGATATGCAGCACACCGAGTTTGGCATCGCTCCCGACATCCGTGTCGACATGACCGACGACGACCGTGCCCGCGGCGTAGATACCATCATCGAGACAGCCCGCGAGATATTGAGCCGATAAGGTGCGGATGGTGAGAAATAGAGCTGCAGAGGAAAATAAATTGCCAATCATCGATTGTAAATCAAATAAAAGTATTACCTTTGCACCCGCTATTGCGCTTGTGGCGAAATTGGTAGACGCGCCAGACTTAGGATCTGGTGTAGTGATACGTGTAGGTTCGAGTCCTATCAGGCGCACAGTACGTTGCAGTACATACAGTAAAATACGCATATAACTATCTGTCAATCAAGGCAAGCGGTTATGTGCGTATTCTTTTTGTTGCTGACAGGAAGTAGGGTTTTTGTCAGCATTTTGTCAGCAAAGGTATGGGATAAAACAAAAGCACCGTCTCGGGGACAGTGCTTTTTGCTTTTTTAGGGTGATAGCCCTCTTATCTGACAATCAGCTTGCTGGCCGATGCTTGCTTGTCACTCTTCACGACTACAAGGTAGATACCTGCAGAGAGCTGTCCGCGCAGGTCGATGGCGATGAGGCCTTCGGCAAGGGTAGTGCTGTAGAGTGTAGTGCCCGAGAGGGTGGTGACGCTCACTGTAGCACCTTCGGCAGCAGCAGGTACGTTCACGTAGAAGAGGCCGTCTGTGGGGTTGGGGTAGAGGGTCACGGCAAGCTGAGCACCCATGAGGTTGTCTATGCCGGCAATGTCGTGTGTGACGCTCCATACCACGGGCTCGGTAGCGGTGGCGATGGGTGCCTTGATGTAGAGGGTGCGCTCGGTGTCAGAGGCTGCAAAGAGGTAGGTCTTACCTACGGTGATGCCCTCTTCGTTGACGATGCTGGTCTGTACGAAGTCTTCCTTATATGCAGAGAGCGAGGTCTTCTCGTCGAGGTAGAAGGTCAGGCTACTGTAGTTCTTCACCGTGCTGCTGATGGTGAAGAGGGTCTCTTGGCCTGCAGGCAGGGTGTATGTATACCAGGTGTCAAAGCCGTTGGCGCCAGTGGTAAGGGTGTACTCTACATCGGCTACTGCCTGTATGGGGTCGGCAAAGCGCTCGCCAGGACGTGCCTCGGCAAAGGTGGGTGTGATGTAGTAGTTGTTGCCGTCTGTGTTGCCGGGGTCGGCGTTGATGGTGGTGCAGATGTAGATGGTCTGTCCCTTCTCTACGTATACCTTACAGTACTTGTAACCTGCCATATATGCATTGTTGTAACGGCTGTCGTCGGAGCCATTGATCTCGTCGGCATCGCAGTCGCCTACCTTGACCTTGAGGTTTGAGCCACGACCAAGCTTTGCATATATGGTATAGAATCCGGTGCGGTCGGCATCGTAGCGGTGCCATACGGTGGTCTCGGGAGTATTGTCGAGCTCGATGGTCTTGCCGATCTCGCTGATGGCGATGGCGGTAGCGCATACGTCGCCCTCCTTGGCCTCTTCGAAGTGGGTGGTGAAGATTACATCTTCGCCCTCGTTGGCAAACGACATGATCTCAAAGAGGTAGCTGGTGCCTGCGGCTACGGGTATGCGGTATGAGCGTGTGGCCTTGCCCTGAGCGTTGGTGCCGTCGGTACGCACGTAGGTGATGGTCTTGCTGTCGCAGCCTGTGCGGAAGTAGATGCTCCAGTAATACTCGATGACGTTTTCTGAAGTAGTCTCGAAGGTGGCGAAGCCTGACTTCTCAGCAGTGAACTGGCGGTAGTTCATGATGTTGTCGCCACGGTCTTTGATGATGACGTCTTCGCCCAGGTTAAATACGATGGGGTTATCGCAATAGTCTCCTGCTACGATGGGGGTAGCGGTGAGGGTAACGGTATTGGTAGCCTCTGTATTGGTGCTGATACAGATGTACATAGACTGTCCCTCTCTGATGCGGTAGGTGTTGTACTCGTTCTTCATGTTACCTCCGTCGCGAGTGTAGAGCACGTGCTTCAGCGTGTCCGTTGCGGTCAGATGAATCTCTGCATCCTCTTCGGCAGTGTATACAAACCAGTAGTCGCGTATGGGACCGCTGAAAGTGTGATCGCCAGTACCGATCTTCTTGGCAGTCTCGAAGCTCTCGCTCTCGGCAGCCTCGCGCAAGGTCAGTGTCACGGCTTTGGCTACAGAGGATACGTTGCTGACGTTGAAGTTCATGATGAGGCTGTTGCCTGTGTACATGGGGTCGAGGTTGTATATACCCTTCTGCACGCTGTTGGTGACGTCGATGGGGCGCAGGTCGTCAGACTCGTAGTTGCAGTTCTCGAAGAAGGTGACGCTGCCCTTCCAGCCCTCAGCTACATCGACTTCCATGATTCGCTTGTCGCTCGCCTCGGTGAGATCAAGGCTGTAGAAGTTGTTGCCCTTTACGAGGTTCAGTGTAGCGGGCATATCGGTAATCTCTATCGGTGCCTTACAGTTCTCGCCCATGCGTGTGCTGATCATCTTGAATGTAGCGCTTGTGGGGCGACTGTTGGGGATGATGACGATGTAGGCGCTGTCTTTCTTGACTACAAATTCGTGGTCGTCGGTCTTAGAGTCCTGTGACACGTAGTTTAGCGGAGTGTCTACATCGCCATACTTTGCCTCCTCGACGTAGTAGACGAGGTACTCGCCAGTCACGATGCTGGCCACACCGTCGGAGGGAGCTACGAAACGGCAGAAGGTAGCATAGCTCAGCTCTTTCAAATAGTCAGAGTCATAGTTCTTGTACACGGGGAGTGTCACGCTCTTCTTCTCGGTCATGCTGATGGGCTCTTCCCACGAACTGCCCTTTACATCCTCGCCGAAGAATTGGCTGCGCAGGGTCAGCATAGCCATGGTGCCTGCTGCGTCCTTGCTGGTAGAGAGGGTGAAGCGTATCTCATCATCGGCAAAGACTTTGATCCATCCATATACGCCCACGCCATTTTCGTAGGGACCAGCCTCCTGCAGGGGAGAGTCGGCATCGTAGCTGCCATCGTGATACCAACCACCCCAGATGCTTACGGGTACGTTGTCATACACGCTTTGGTCGCTGGCATATACGTAGAATATACCATTGGCTGTCGCCTTGTAGCTAAAGGTGATGAGTGAGTCGGGGCGCATGCGCAGCTTTTTGGCGCTGCCATCCCATTGGGTCACGGTAGATGCCTCTTGTTGTGCATAGCTCGCAGTGGTGATACCTGCGAGGAGCATCAGAAATGTGTAGAGAAACTTCTTCATTGTTCTATTTGTTGTTATAATTACTATTTATCAGCAAATTGTATACCAGACGTGTCGTCCTTATAGTTACTGTAGCATCCTCTCTGTTAATGCCGACAAAAACGGTGCAAAAATAGTGAATTAAGGGCTACTATCATAGTAAATAATATTATTTTTGTGTAAATTTGCAGATGAATTGATGTATTCACATCGAGAAAGAAAGAACAATATAAACCATTTAATACACTAAATCGTATGTCAAAGAAAGCATTATTGATGATTTTGGACGGTTGGGGCTTCGGTAACCAAGGTAAGGGTGACGTTATCTTCAACACTCCCACTCCCTACTGGGACTATCTGATGAGTACTTATCCTCACTCACAGCTGCAGGCCAGCGGTGAGAACGTAGGTTTGCCCGACGGACAGATGGGTAACTCTGAGGTAGGTCACCTCAATATCGGTGCAGGTCGTGTCGTTTACCAGGACTTGGTGAAGATCAACCGCGCTTGTGCTGACAATAGCATCATGCAAAATAAGGAAATCGTAGCTGCTTACAGCTATGCTAAGGAGAATGGCAAGAACCTCCACCTCATGGGTCTCACCTCTGATGGTGGCGTACACAGCTCACTCGACCACCTCTTCAAGCTCATCGATATCGCTGGTGAGTATGGCATCGAGAATACCTACGTACACTGCTTCATGGATGGTCGTGATACTGACCCCAAGAGCGGCGCAGGCTTCATCGGTCAGCTCGTAGAGCACAATGCTAAGATCGCTTCTATCATCGGTCGCTACTATGCTATGGACCGCGATAAGCGTTGGGAGCGTGTAAAGGTGGCTTACGACCTCCTCGTGAAGGGTGAGGGTAAGAAGGCTACCGATATGGTACAGGCTGTAGAGGAGTCATACGCTGAGGGCGTAACTGACGAGTTTATCCTCCCCATCGTGAACAGCAACTACGACGGCACCATCAAGGAGGGCGATGTAGTGATCTTCTTCAACTACCGCAATGACCGTGCTAAGGAGCTCACCGTAGTGCTCACACAGCAGGATATGCCCGAGGCTGGCATGAACACCATCCCCGGCTTGCAGTACTACTGTATGACTCCGTACGATGCATCATTCAAGGGTGTACACATCCTCTTCGATAAGGAGAACGTAGAGAACACCCTCGGTGAGTACGTAGCATCACAGGGCTTGAAGCAGCTCCACATCGCTGAGACTGAGAAGTATGCTCACGTAACCTTCTTCCTCAATGGTGGTCGCGAGACTCCGTACGATGGTGAGGACCGCATCCTCGTGCCTTCACCCAAGGTGGCTACTTATGACCTCCAGCCCGAAATGAGCGCCTTCGAGGTACGCACCAAGCTCGTTGAGGCTATCCGCGAGGATAAGTACGACCTCATTGTGGTGAACTTCGCTAATGGTGACATGGTAGGCCACACTGGCGTATACAGCGCTATCGAGACTGCTGTTAAGGCCGTTGACGAGTGCGTGAAGGATGTTATCGAGGCTGCTAAAGAGACAGGCTATGAGGCTATCATCATCGCTGACCACGGTAATGCTGACAATGCAGTGAACGCAGACGGTTCGCCCAATACTGCTCACTCACTCAACCCCGTACCCTTCGTATATGTAACTGAGAACAAGGACGTACAGCCTGCTGATGGTATCCTCGCAGACGTAGCTCCCTCAGTGCTGAAGATTATGGGCTTGCCCGTACCGGCAGAGATGACTGGTAAGCAGCTTATCTAAGATAAGTAGGAATTGGGAGTTAGGAATTAGGAGTTTCTGTCCGAACGAAATACATCGCGGAGAAGATTCTTAATTCCTAATTCCTATTTTTCTAACTCCTAATTTTAATAACATGGTTGAAGTAAATGGCGTAGTCGTATCATTCGACGTATTCAAAGAAAAGTTTTTGTGTGACCTCGATGGCTGTAATGGTGCTTGCTGTATCGAGGGTGATGCTGGTGCACCCATCACTCCCGAAGAAGTAAAGGAGGTAGAGGCTCTATTGCCCGAGATCTGGGACGAACTCCTGCCCGAGGCGCGCGAAGTCATCAATCGTCAAGGTATCTCATACTACGACCCCACAGGCGAACTTGTCACCTCTATCGTCAATGGTAAGGACTGTGTGTTTACCTGCTACGATGAGCGTGGTTGCTGCTACTGCGCCATCGAACGTGCCTATCGCCAGGGACGTGTACCCTTCTATAAACCTATCTCATGTCATCTCTATCCCATTCGCGTGGGTAACTATGGTCCCTATCAGGCGCTCAACTATGACCGCTGGGACGTATGCAAGGTGGCAGTTCTGAAGGGTCGGAAAGAGAATCTTCCCATATACAAGTTCCTCAAGGAGCCCCTCATCCGTCGCTTTGGTGAGGACTGGTATGCTGAGCTTGAGCTTGTAGCTGGTGAGCTCGAAAGTCAAGGTATAATCTAACCGAATGTTTAGATAAAGAGAGAGGGCGCAAATCGAAATTTGCACCCTCTCTTTCTTATATATATTAAGGTTTCGCTAAGGAGATAGGGGATGTTGAATGGAAATAGCCTTAATTCCTAACTCCTAATTGGGCTTCACCCCAATGCCTGCTCGATATCAGCGATGAGGTCCTCCACGTTCTCGATACCTACAGAGAGGCGGATGAGGTCGGGAGCCACGCCTGCTTCGCGCAACTGCTCGTCAGAGAGCTGGCGGTGTGTGTGGCTTGCGGGGTGGAGTACACATGAGCGGGCGTCAGCCACGTGAGTCACGATGCAGATGAGCTTTAGGCTGTCCATGAAGCGGATAGCCTCTTCGCGCGAACCCTTCAAGCCGAAGGCGATGACACCGCATGAGCCACCCGGCATGTACTTCCGTGCCAAAGCGTGGTAGGGGTTCTCAGGCAGACCGCTATAGTTCACCCATGCCACCTTGTCGTTCTGGCTCAGCCACTCGGCGATACGCTGTGCATTCTCGCAGTGGCGCTTCACACGCAGGTGCAAGGTCTCCAGTCCGAGGTTGAGCAGGAAGGCGTTCATCGGAGCCTGTATAGAGCCCAGGTCGCGCATCATCTGTGCGGTAGCCTTGGTGATGTAAGCCATCTTGCCGAAGCTCTTAGAGTAGGTCAGCCCGTGGTACGAAGCATCGGGAGTGGTCAGCCCGGGGAACTTCTCCGCATTAGCCTCCCAGTCAAAGTTGCCGCTATCCACGATAGCTCCACCTACTGCAGTGGCATGGCCATCCATATATTTTGTGGTAGAGTGTGTCACGATATCGGCACCCCACTCAAAGGGGCGGCAGTTGATAGGTGTAGCGAAGGTGTTGTCCACGATGAGGGGCACACCATTGCGGTGAGCGATGCGGGCAAATTTCTCGATGTCGAGCACCTCACATCCGGGGTTCGAGATAGTCTCACCGAAGAGACACTTCGTGTTGGGGCGGAAGGCCTTCTGTATCTCCTCCTCCGAAGCATTCTGATCTACGAAGGTCATCTCGATGCCGAGCTTCTTCATCGTCACGCTGAAGAGGTTGTATGTGCCACCATAGATAGCTGTTGAGCATACGAAGTGGTCGCCACTCTCGCAGATGTTAAACACCGCGTAGAAGTTAGCTGCCTGACCCGATGAGGTGAGCATACCAGCCACACCGCCTTCGAGCGCAGCAATCTTAGCCGCTACGGCGTCATTCGTGGGGTTTTGCAGACGAGTGTAGAAGTAGCCCGTATCCTCGAGGTCGAAGAGGCGTGCCATCTGCTCGCTATTGTCATACTTAAATGTTGTGCTCTGATAGATGGGCAACACGCGCGGCTCACCCTTCTTCGGTGTCCATCCCTCCTGTACGCAGAGGGTCTCAGGACGATATTTCTTTTCCATATTATTTTGTGTTATTTGTTCTTTCTACCTTTTGTCGTGCAAAATTAGTGCAAGGCGAGTGAAATGCCAAATCTCTGCGAACGAAAGTAGGGGAGTGGTTGTACTTTCTATACTGATTTCTCCCCGTTTTTAGGCATTTCAAGGTGTAAAAAGTTTATTTTTGGGGTGGCACGGCATGCGAGCAAAGCTCGCAAATTGCCAATTGACAATTACCTGCCGGATGGAGGTTTTCGTCTTCGCAAGCATTCATAATTCAGCATTCAGCATTCTTATCCTGCCATGCCACCCCAAAAATAAACTTTTCTCACCAGGGGAGAAGCCTTTTGGGGCGAAAACCTGAAATGTAGGGGTGAATACCGCTCTCCTTATAGAGTATGTCTTCTATCAGACAGCTCTGGCAGATTTGCCAAAGCCTTTCGTTTCGGAAAAAGCCTTTGTTTGATTTTTGTATCGAAAGGCCTACTATCCAAGCTAAATATTGCATGTGCGCAAAGAATTTATTGCATGTGTAAACGAGTAATATTGCATGTGTAGAAAAACAAGTTTTTTACTAAGCAAAAAATATTTTTCACTAAGTAATTTTTTACTCGCGCTTAGTACTTTATTACCGACGGCCACCGATACCCACCGATACCGGGTGTCGGTGGTTAAAACGAAGAATATCATATGATTATCGGTAACTACCGACACCCGCAGCTAAAAAAGGGGAAACATTCTTTAACTTTAACCTCGCCTCCATTTTTACTTTTTTATAGAAAAGATCACCTATTTTGATTTACTTTTGCCCAAGTTTTGCTACCTCCCTGTAGAAACGAATGATTATGGAGAAAGACGAATTCGAAATATTGGCTAAGAGGGTCAGAGGCAAGTTGCTCGCTCTTGCGCGTGACTTTGCGCTGCCCTCGGGGATAGAGGCCGATGATGTGGTGCAGGAGGCGCTGGTGTCGCTTTGGGAACTGGCCGATAGTGGCTACCCCATCAAGGATGCCGAGGCGATGGCGGTGAAGATGACAAAGAACATCTGCGTGGGGCATTACAGGAAAGCGCGCGTAGAGATGCAGAGCCTGACGCACGACAACTACACCGGAGGCATTGAGGCAACGATGCTGACCGACAGGGAGGACCTGCGACGAATACGCAAGGAGGTGTACGGCACGCTCACCACTACGCAGAGGGAGTATCTGTACCTACGCAATGATGAGGGGCTCTCGCTCGACGAGATAGCCTCGGCCACAGGGAAGCCGAAGACAAGTATCAAATCTACGCTGTCGAAAGCACGTAAACAAATGTTGGACCTATTAAACAAGCAACTATGATAAACATAAAGGACAAAGAGATTCGCCTGCAACTGATAGCCAAGTATCTTGAGGCAGAAACGACGGTTGTCGAAGAGGCCATGCTTCACGCTTATTATATGGAGAACAAAGCCGATGAGGACGAGCAAGCCATTGTGCGAATGATATGCATGGAGCATGCCGATGCCGACTTGCTCTCTGACGAAGGCGCTGAGGAGTTTGACCGCATCGTGAGCGAAAATCAAGCGAAGCCACGCAAGGCAACTATTCGTAATCTTTGGATTGGGGGCTGGGCAGCAGCAGTCACATTGCTCCTCGTGCTCAATATCGTGACCCAGCGCAAAGAAGAGCCCAGCGCAGCCTTCAACACCATAGAGATCGCAGGGTGCATACAGCAGCTGATGACAGTCGAGGATGTCACATCCGTCACGGCTTCGCCCGTCAAGGAGTGCGTATTGGTGACAGCCCAGCTTGCCGACGGCACTACCAAGATGTATATCATGAACAAAGATTCTGAGGAAGGAAGTACTTCAATGTTAGCAATAAATTAAAAAACAACTAAAACAATTATCATCTATGAAATCAATCTTAATAGCAGCGCTCTGTGCCGTAACATTCACCGCACAGGCTGAAGAGGCAAAGAGAGACACTATCCACAAGTACACCATCGACAAGCAGGCAGTGGAGCATTTCGACGGCTCGCAACTCGAAGGGAAGCATATTTCCAAATATATCATCGCCTACAAAGAGAATGGCAATGTGGTGGAGAAACATCACGTGATATATACTGGGGATGAGGCGGAAAAAAACTTTACTATGGTTGGGGATGCCGATGGGCCTATAATAGTTTCGAAGAACCTAGGGCCGCTTATGATTGTAGACGGCAAAGAAGTGACTCGCGAAGGGTTGTCTATGTTAGCATCAGAAGACGTGGCCAGTGTCAATGTATTTGAGCCAGGTTCTAAGATTGCAGAAAAGTATGGCGAAAAAGCAAGCAAAGGCGTGGTTATAGTAACGACTAAGAGCGCTATTACTGCCAAGGCTTCTGAACCTCTTGTTATTGTGGATGGGAATGAGGTATCTCAAGCATACATGAACAAAGTAAAACCCGAAGAAATTGACCATATCGACGTGCTGAAGTCGAAGGCTGCAAAGGAGTTGTATGGCGAGAAGGGTAAAAATGGTGTGATCGTTATAACTACCAAGGCTGGTGGTAAGAAGAAGTAATAGGGCGATACAATAATAATAAAAGTAATAGGGCGGTCAATCGACTGCCCTATTACTTTATTTTTTGATGAGTATATTTTTCTCACGTGCTGCCTACAAGCCTCTCCCTTTTTTGGGGGCAACGCGGTATGACAGCGTCGGTTGCAACGGCGACTCGGTGTGATAGCATTGCTTGCGACGATGGGAGGTTTATCTCCCCCGAGGAACGTGCTTTAGCACTAGCTTTAGATTCACAAAGGGGCTGCTTCTGCTGTTCGGGAGAGGCTTTACTCCTTATACAGCGCCTCCACGGGATTCTCCTTTGCCGCACAGTAAGAGCGAGCCTTGACTGTTATTTACGTTTCACACGTTTTATGCAGCCTTCTTTCGATACCCTAGGAGTACCGCTGTAAGAAACCCGGCCTATTCCATCAACAGAAATTGCTAGATTATCGGTGGCATAACAATCAATACTTCCGACACCGTTGATTGAGGCGTTGACATACTGGCACATAAGTCGTTCGGTATTAATTCCACCACATCCATCGAGACTAAGGTGGGCATGTTTTGCTGTGCCAGCAAGCTCAATATCACCAATACCGCTACTGTTCACTGATACGTATTCACATATTAAGGAATGAGCATCAACATCAACCAATCCATTAATATTGAGACACAAAGAATCACAACACACTGTGCCTCTCAATGTAACGTTAGCACGGCCGTAGATGGTGACACTCGACAAACTGGGGCTGCAGACAACGACTTTCATATGGGAATTGTGGACTTGCACATCCTCATACTTATCTTTGTAACATACTACTAATTGGCCTTTTCTTGAGGTTATCTCTACTAAATCGCTGAGATTCTCAGGCACTTCCACTTTTACGAGAGTTTCACCTTTGAGATTTTGGCGGTATTCCACATCTGCAGAGTTCATTTCGAGATAAATACGACTAAATGCGTCTAAATCTCTGTAAGTTTTAGAGCAAGTATTTTTACAGCCTCTCACATGTTTTGTGGCAAGAAAGTTCGTGATTTTCGCCTCGTTTGCACACGTGGTCTGTTCCGTAACGCCCTTTGCCACGACAGGTATGCTTGCGGACAATGCTATACCTATAACCAAGTTCTTAAATTTCATATTCTAATACATTTATAGTTTATATCATTCTCTTCTGCAATACCCTCAAAATTTACAATTAATATCACTCCTTATACAATGCCTCCACGGGATTCTCCTTTGCTGCACGCCATGATCGGGCGAGCACGATGGCACTGGTCACAGCCAGTACGATGAGGAGAGCGAGAGCGAACACCCACCAGTAGAGTGGGATGTGGTAGGCGTAGCCCTGCAGCCAGCGCTGCATGATGAGGTAGCTCACGGGCATGGCAAAGAGGAAGGCCACGAGCACCATCCGTGCGTATTGCCCTACGAACATACCGAGTATCTGACCTATCTTCGCTCCGTGTACGCGGCGCACGGCAATCTCGCGACGGCGATACTGGGTCTCGAAGAAGACGAGCCCGAAGACTCCCATCAAGGATATGCAGATAGAGATGATGGAGAAGATGGTGATAAGGCGATTGAGTTTACTTTCCTTTTCATATTGACGACCCAACTCTTCGTCGAAGAACTCGATGGTAATGTCACTAGGCGCGACTGTAGAGTCCATTTTCTTGATGCAGTCATATATATGCGCTTTCACTGCGTTGATATCAGCATTCGGTGTAGTACGGACATAGAGTTGCGACAAGTAACCCTCGTGCTCCTTTACACTGAATGCGAATGGAAGCATTTCTAGTTGCAAAGAACGGAATTTGAAGTCGTCACAAAAACCAATGACAACGCCTTTCATTCCATAAACAAATTTTTCGTTGAGAGAAAGGCCGTATTCCTTACGCGCAGTCTCATTGAATAGAAATTGTATCTCCGATTGCTGTTCATCTTCTGGTCTGAAAATACGTCCCTCCTTGATTTCGATTCCCATAAACTCCAAAAAGTTGTGAGCTACGTGATATGCCTGGGTTCTTATCTCCTCTCCGTTCTCTCTATGTAGGTTCAAGGTCTGTCGCATCTCTCCCATAAAAGGTGTTGCAGCGAATGTAACGTCGGCAATCATTGGATTGGATTTCAGTTCACCAGTAAATTGTTGGCGAAGGTTATAATCCCAATGTGCTTTGCCTGCCTTGGAAATGTCTGCCGCAAGGAGATGTTCTTTGTTGAACCCCATATCGTAGTTTCTCACATAGGAGTATTGCATACGTATAAACATGCTGCAGACGATGAGTGAGATGGAGATAACAAACTGGATTGTCAGAAGCACATAACGCAAACGACGGCCCGATGCAGTGTTGCCAAACGAACCTTTCAGCGCAAAGGCTGGCGGCACAGAAGTGATGTAGTAGGCTGGATAGATGCTGCTGACAACGGCAAGTAAAAGTCCGGTAAGGATGATAACAAACAATATCTTTGGGTTATCTTCTAGTGCAACGGATGTGGATACCATATCCGTAAGCTCGGGCGCAATCATAAATATAATGTATGCGGCAAGTAGAAGCCCGAGCGCAACCAACCCGACGGCTTCGAGTACAAAGCCTATACGTAAACGGTGCGTAGAGCAGCCAAATACTTTTTCTGTATTCACGCGACGTATGCGGCGTGGAACCATCGCCATAAAGAAGTTTACAAAGTTGATGAATGCTATTGCAAGTATCAGCACTGCAATGCTCAACAAAGTATAGGTGGTGACAGGATTGGTGCTGGGGAAAGGAATGCCATCCATATCTTTAGCGAAATATACACCATACAATGGAGTAATGCGGAATGCTTTTTTTGCCACATCCAACCAACCATCCAAGTCATCGGTTTCAGGTTTCTTCCAACTGTTGTCACCAGTAAGGAAAGGTATGAGACTTTCCAGTTTCTGCGCTGCACTTATCAAGAATGCATCTTGCTGTTTTTCGCTGATGAGTTTGTAGTAGTAGATATGTTCCCAAGAGTCTCCACCTTCGCCAACCTTGACAAACATTTCGCTACCATTCAGACTACTATTTATGGGAAAATCCTTATAAATTCCCTTAATCGTAAACGAAATGTTGTCCTTATCTTTTATTACATCGTCTACTTCTAAACCGTGTTTACGAGCAAAACTCTCACTGAGCAAGACACTCCAGGGGGGCAACTGATCGTAATTGCCCGTTGTCAATTCGAAGCCCATAGTCTTGGGCAGAAATTCCGATCCCGCACTTATCTTGATTTTCACTTCTTCATCTTTTTCATGCTCCCCATCTTTGCATGGGATATACCACTGATCCTCCCATGCCACGAGTGCGTATAGGTGTCCGTAGCTCTCCACATTATCATTGTCTTCACCGATGGTCTCACCTATCTTATGAGAAGTGTGGGGAATCCACTTGTCGCTGTTGCCTAGGATAAGGGAGGAAACTTCCAGTCGGTACACCCTTTCTGCATCTTTAAAACAGCGATTATAACTAAGGTCAAAGTTTACCTGTACCAAAATGATATAGGCAGCTGCAAAGGCAATGCTCAAACCGAGGATGTTGAGCACGGACGACACCTTGTAGCGGCGTAGGTTCTTGAAAAACTCTTTCATTGTCGTTATACTATTTATTTTATGTTCTCTATATTTGTTTGCTTCAGTTTTCCTTTGTCTAAACTAGAGTTTTTCCTTATAAAAACTGTAGTTTCCCTTTGTCCAAACTACAGTTTGGAGCCTTCCAAATTCCAGTTTTTCTTTATCCAAACTCGTTCGTTCGCACTTCTTGTCAAGTTTTTTCAAGCCCTTGACAAAAAATTATCATAGGCTTGATAAAATTTTGTCACTATTGCGATAATTTTTTGTCACAGGCTTGATAATTTCTTTTCGTCGGTTTCTTTTTGTCTCACGCGAATCTCGCGAATCTCACGAAATTAGCTGCATCGCACTCCTTGGGAGAACTAAAGTTCTCGTCATCGCAACCGACGCTCATTCCGCGTCGGCTCGCAGCTCCCATCCGGCAGGCAAGCACAAGCGAAGCACGTGCTTTTAGCGAGATGAAAAAATCTTCTCGCATTGTTGTGTGAATGTTTTTTCGCGTCTTTAGCGAGATTCGCGTGAGGTAAATCATATAACTTATTCTTTGTCCTTTTGCTCTGCGAAGTTAAAGCGCTCTGCAAGCATTAACCTTAAGAAATTTGCAAAAAATGCTTTTTCGACCGAAAATTGTCTAATTTTTTGACACTTTTTGCTGGAGAAGGTGATATTTTTGCAAAATAGTTGGAATTTTCTGAAAGGAATCCTACATTTGTGTGTCTAAGAGAGTAGAACGACAAAAAGACAACTGATGGACAACATTGAAAGACAATTTACTGAAATGGTCAGAGAGTACCGCAAGACGATATACACCGTCTGCTACTTCTTCTCTGACGACAAGGAGGAGGTGAACGACCTGTTCCAAGAGATACTGATAAACCTATGGAAGGGCTTCAAGGATTTCCGTGGCGAAAGCAGTGTGAAAACTTGGATATGGCGAGTGAGCCTTAATACTTGTAACAATCTGGAACGAAAGAAGAATAGTAGTGTACAGACTGTTCCGCTTTCGGTCGACATCGACTTGTACAACGATGACGACGAGCACAGTAAACAGATTCAGATGTTGTACGATAGAATCAATCGCCTCGATGTCTTTGATAGAGCCATCATTCTCCTTTGGCTGGAGAATATGAGCTATCAGGACATAGCCAACGTGGTGGGCATCAGTTTGTCGAGCGTTACCACCAAATTGTTCCGTATCAAGGAGCAACTCAAATCAATGTCTAACAACTCAAAAAAGTAAAGTATTATGACACAGCAAATAATTGACTCTGCCGAATTACAGGAACTGAAAGCGCAGTTCACACTCTTGGATCAGAAATTGGATCAGCAGCGTATCATCAATGAGGAGATTTTGAAGGAATCGATGAACCGCAAACTATCGCGTGTGGAGCAGTGGTATCAGAATCGTTTCCGCACTTCGGCAATCGCTGCCCCTATCGTCGGCATAATATTCCTGACTCAGTTTATCGGAAAAGGTTTTCCCTACTGGGGTTTCTGCCTACTCATCATTGCCACGGGAATCTTGGAAGTTATACTCAATAAGCGAGCCTATAAGGCACTTGATGCTGCTAATCTCCCATCCATGAGTATGACCGAGGCAACGGAACACGTTGCTCGCCACAAGCATCTGCGTAAGGTTGCTAACAGCATTCTCGCTCTTCCGCTCATCGTGTTGATAGTGTGGACTATTCTTATTGCCAGCGATTTCGCGTGGAACCTTACCGTCATTACCATCACCGTATTTGCGATGGGTGTCACCGTCGGCTTGGGCATTACTCAGCAGCGAGCCAATAAGAAACGCCTGGATGAGGTTTTGCAGCAGATAGAGATGCTAAAGAAATAATTAGATTGAAAACTTATGGAAGCGGTGGACATTCACCGCTTTTTTATTTACATCTTCCGAAAATTGCCGGTTGTCGATAGTTTTTGTTACCTTTGCGCCGTTTTTCCATGTACCTTATACATTAAATATAATATGTCGACTCATCGCCCCTCTGTAGGATATCATATATTGGCACTGGCTACCATATTGGTGTGGGGCACTACGTTTGCCTCTACCAAGGTGTTGCTCACGCATGGGCTCACTCCTCCAGAGATAATGTTCTACCGTTTCATCATTGCCTATGCACTGACGTGGATTTTTTCGCGTAAGCTCTGGGCAGACACTTGGGCCGACGAGCTTTATCTCGCTCTGGCAGGTTTTACCGGTGGTACACTCTATTTCTTGGCAGAGAATACCGCCATCGACTACACCATTACCTCCAATGTGGCGCTTGTCGTGTGCGTCACTCCCGTGCTCACGGCCCTACTTACGAGCTTGATCTATCGTGACCGTATCACGAGTCGCCTTGCTATAGGCTCTGTGGTGGCTCTCATGGGTGTCGGGTTTGTTGTGCTCAATGGCGCCGTACTCAAGATACATCCCCTGGGCGATGCCCTCGCTCTTGTGGCAGCTCTCGCCTGGGCAGTATATAGTGTAGTGGTGCGCCGCTTCGATGGGCGATACTCCACATGGTTCGTTACCCGCAAGGTCTTTTTCTATGGCATTGTCACCATGCTCCCCTTTATAGCGGCAGGTATGGGTGGAGGGCTCCATCTCGACCGACTCACCATCCCTGTTGTAGCGGGCAATGTGCTCTTCCTCTCTGTTGTCGCTTCTATGCTCTGCTTCTACACGTGGAACCTCGTGCTTGAGAAACTCGGCACCATCCGTGCCTCCAATTACATGTATACCCAACCCCTCGTTTCGCTCCTCTGCTCCGTTACTGTGCTGGACGAGCCCATCACATACATCGCCCTGCTTGGTACAATATTTATCCTTTTAGGAATCTATGTAGCGCAAAAGCACTAAAAACTTTTCCGTTTAGTGTGATTTTATCTTGCTCCTCCGGCGAAAAGTTGTCACTTTTGTGATATTTGTTATTACACCTGCGATAAATCATTTCCGCCGAAGGAATAACAGTACCCCTATTCCTTATATTATATATATGTATTAGGGGAGAATATTCCCGTTTCCCTCCACGTCTCAAAATCTCCCCATTCCCCCTCTTTTCTCTCTCATACTGTTATTTCTCTCCAAAAACACCCAATTTTCATGTTTTGCAACATATATTTGTCAAACGTTTAATAATTGCAAAAATGCTCTAAAATTACCCTCTACTGAAAATCAGTCACTTACGAAAATCGTTTAAATTTTCCTTCAAAAAAGTTCTTATATTGTTTGGTCAGAAAGTAAAAAGTATCTACCTTTGCATCCGCAATCGAGAGGGACACCCCTTGAGATGCTAAAAAGAAGAGTTCTTTGAAAAGTTTTTCCATACAGACAAGTAGTACAAGAAGCTATCTTGTGATGTCGTCACGAGATAGGGTA